>JACXUT010000172.1 GCA_014763765.1 Micrococcales bacterium | reverse complement strand
GCCCTATCACGTCTGGGCCGCGGCGTGAACCTTTGCGCGCCGCAGCCCTGCCGTGCAGGCAGGGGCGGTCAGGGACGCAGCGCCCGCATCCGCAGGAACGCCCAGGCGACATGCGGCACCTGATGCGCCCGGCCGGTGATGACCAGCTGCTCGGTCCGGCGCGGGCCGCCGCCACCGGCGCGGGACGCGGCTGACCGGGTCGCCGCTCCGGTAGGTTGTGCGGGTGGCACGCGAGGAGACGACCGAGACCGTTCTCGACCCGGTGGGCAGGCCCCTGCCCGACTTCCCCGTCCCCGCTCCGCTCGCCGCGCACGGGCCCGCGCGGGTGATCGCCATGTGCAACCAGAAGGGCGGCGTCGGCAAGACGACGACCACGATCAACCTCGCCGCGGCGCTCGCCGAGTACGGGCGCCGGGTGCTCATCGTGGACTTCGACCCGCAGGGTGCCGCCTCCGTCGGCCTGGGCATCAGCCCGCACGAGCTCGACCGCACCGTCTACGACCTGCTCGTCGACCGGCACGCGCAGGTCGCGGACCTCGTGCGCCCGACCGAGGTCCCCGGGCTCGACCTGCTGCCGGCGAACATCGACCTGTCGGCCGCCGAGGTCCAGCTCGTCTCCGAGGTGGCGCGCGAGTCGATCCTGTCCCGCGTCCTGCGCCCCGTGCTGGACGACTACGACGTCGTGCTCATCGACTGCCAGCCGTCGCTCGGCCTGCTCACCGTGAACGCGCTGACGGCGGCGCACGGTGTGCTCATCCCGCTCGAGTGCGAGTTCTTCGCCCTGCGCGGCGTGGCGCTGCTCGTCGAGACCATCGAGAAGGTGCGCGACCGGCTGAACCCGCGCCTCGAGGTCGACGGCATCCTCGCGACCATGTACGACCCCCGCACGCTGCACGCCCGCGAGGTGGTGGCGCGGGTGCACGAGGCCTTCGGCGACACGCTGCTCCAGACCGTCATCGGGCGCACCGTGAAGTTCCCGGACGCGTCCGTGGCCGCGGAGCCGATCACCACCTACGCGCCGACGCACGCCGGGGCGCACGCGTACCGGCAGCTGGCGCGGGAGCTCGTCGCCCGTGGCGACGCCGCCTGAGGCGCCCGCGCCGCCGCAGCCCGACGGGACGACCGGGGCGGCCCCCGTCGGCTCGAGCGCGTTCGAGGTGCACCTCGACAACTTCTCGGGCCCGTTCGACCTGCTGCTCGGCCTGATCTCGAAGCACAAGCTCGACATCACCGAGGTCGCGCTGGCGGTCGTCACGGACGAGTTCATCGCGCACATCCGCGCCGCCGAGCGTGCGGCCACCGAGGGCGGGCGCACGTGGGACCTCGGGCAGGCGAGCGAGTTCCTGCTGGTCGCGGCGACGCTGCTGGACCTCAAGGCGGCCCGGTTGCTGCCGGCGGGCGACGTCGAGGACGCCGAGGACCTCGAGCAGCTCGAGGCCAGGGACCTGCTGTTCGCGCGGCTGCTGCAGTACCGGGCGTACAAGGTGGTCGCGGCGGACATCGGCACGCGCCTGGTCGAGCAGGGCCGCCGGTTCCCCCGCACCGTCGAGCTCGAGCCGCAGCTCGCGGCGATGCTCCCGGAGCTGGTCTGGCAGATCGGGCCGCAGGAGCTCGCGGCCCTGGCCGCCAAGGCGCTGTCGCCGGCGCCGCCCCCGCCGGGCGTCGACATCAGCCACCTGCACGCGCCCGCGGTGAGCGTCCGGGAGCAGGCCGCCCTGGTGGCGGACCGCCTGCGCCACTCCGGCGCGACGACCTTCCGCGCGCTGACCGCCGACGCGTCGTCGACGCTCGTCGTCGTGGCGCGGTTCCTCGCGCTGCTCGAGCTGTTCCGCGAGGGGGCGGTGGGCTTCGACCAGGTGACGCCGCTCGGCGAGCTGACGGTGCGGTGGACGGGGACGGGCGACGGCGACGTCGCGGTGGAGTCGGACTTCGACGAGGGGACGGACGCATGACGGACGCACCGACCGGGGACGCGCCGGTGCCGGCCCCCGCGGAGGGGGAGCTGGCGCCCGCGCCCGAGGAGCTCGCCTTCGACGTCGCCGACCTGCCCGGCGGGGCGCTGGCGGCGCTCGAGGCGGTGCTCATGGTCGCCGACGAGCCCGTCCCGGCGGTGCGTCTCGCGACCGTGCTGGGCCTGCCCACCGGGGAGGTCGTCGACCTGCTGCGCACCCTCGCGGAGGAGTACCGCGGGGAGCACGGCGGACGCCCGCGCGGGTTCGAGCTGCGGCAGGTGGGCGAGGGCTGGCGGATCTACTCCGCACCCGCGTACCACCAGGTCGCGGGCCGGTTCGTGCTCGACGGGCAGACCGCCCGGCTGACGCAGGCGGCGCTCGAGACGCTCGCGGTGATCGCGTACCGGCAGCCCGTCACGCGCGGGCAGGTCTCGGGGGTCCGCGGCGTCAACGTGGACGGCGTCGTGCGGACCCTGACGGCACGTGGTCTGGTGGCCGAGGCGGGCGTCGACCCGGCCTCCGGTGCGTTCCTCTACCGGACCACGGGATACTTCCTGGAGCGGATGGGCCTCACGAACCTCGACGAGCTGCCCCCGCTCGCTCCGTACCTGCCCGAGATCGACGCGTTCGACGGGCTGGACGGGGCCGACAGGATGAACGGAGACAGGTGATGGGTGCAGCAGGGCAGGACGGTCGCGGAGGGTCGGGCGGCGCACGGCGCGGCGGTGGCCCGCGGGGTGGCGCGACGGGTCGGCCCGGCGGCGCCGGCGCGGGCCGGGGTGCGGGAGGTGCCGGACGCGGCGGTCGTGACGGCGGCGCGGGCGGCGCAGGCCGTGGCGCCGGCGGCCGCGGCGGTGGGCCGCGTGGCGAGGCGGGCGCCCCCCGCGTCGCGGGCGGCTCGCGGGGCGGTGCCCCGGCCCGCGGCGGCTCGGGCGCCCCGCGGGGCGGCTCGGCGGCTCCGCGCGGTGGCTCGGCGGCTCCGCGCGGCGGCTCGGGCGCAGCGCGCGACGGCTCGGGCGCGCCGCGTGGCGGGTCGGAGACGCCCCGCGGCAGCGGCGCCCCCCGCGGCGGTGCCCAGCGCAGCAGCGGGGCCGGTGCACGGCGCGGGCCCGACCTCGGCCGTCCCGGGTCGTCCTGGCCGTCCCGTCCGCCGCAGCAGCGCCGGCCCCGTCCGCAGCGCGCGCAGCAGGACCTCGACGTGCACGACCCCGAGGGCGTGCGGCTGCAGAAGGTGCTCGCGCAGGCGGGTCTCGGCTCGCGCCGGGCGTGCGAGGAGCTCATCACGTCGGGGCGCGTGAGCGTCGACGACCAGGTCGTGGTGGAGCTCGGCGTGCGGGTGGACCCCCGGTCGGCGGTCATCCACGTGGACGGCCTGCGGCTGCAGCTCGACCGGTCGGTGGTGACGCTCGCGCTGAACAAGCCGCTGGGGGTCGTGTCGACCATGCACGACCCCGAGGGGCGCCCGTCCCTCGAGCAGTACGTGCAGAACCGCGAGGAGCGGCTGTTCCACGTCGGACGGCTGGACGCCGACTCCGAGGGGCTGATGCTGCTGACGAACGACGGCGAGCTGGCGAACCGTCTCTCGCACCCGTCGCACGGCGTCACCAAGACGTACCTGGCGACCGTCGAGGGCCGGGTCGCCGGCAACCTCGGGTCGGTGCTGCGCAAGGGCGTCGAGCTGGAGGACGGCGTGGTGACCGTGGACGCGTTCCGGGTCGTGGACGCCACGCCGCAGGCCTCCCTCGTCGAGCTGGTGCTCCACGAGGGCCGCAACCGCGTGGTCCGCCGGCTGCTCGAGGAGGTCGGCCACCCGGTGACGCGGCTGCTGCGCACGCAGATCGGTCCGATCAAGCTGGGCGACCTGCGCCCGGGGCGTACGCGCGTGCTGGGGAAGCCGGAGGTCGGCTCGCTGATGACGTCGGTGGGCATGTGAGCGGGAACGGCGCCGTCGCGACCCGCGGGCCGGTGCGCGTCGTCGGCACCGGCCTGCTGGGCGCGTCCGTCGGCCTGGCGCTGACCGCCCGGGGCGTCGACGTCACGCTGCACGACCCGTCCCGGACGGCCCTCGCCCTGGCGCGGGACGTGGGGGCGGGCCGGCCCGCGGCGGCGGACGACCCGCAGCCCGCGCTCGTCGTCGTCGCGGCGCCCCCGGACGTCACGGCGGACGTCGTGCTGGCGGAGCTCGCGGCCCACCCCGCGGCGGTGGTCACGGACGTGGCGAGCGTCAAGGGCTACGTGCTGCGCGAGCTGCGCGCCGCGGGCGCGGACCTGACGCGCTACGTCGGCTCGCACCCGATGGCCGGCCGGGAGCGTTCCGGCCCGGCCGCGGCGGTGCCGGACCTGTTCGTCGGGCGGCCGTGGGTGGTCGTCGACTCGGGGGAGTCCCGGCCCGACGCACTGCTCGCGGTGCGGGCGCTGGCTGCGGACCTCGGGGCCGTGCCGGTCACGATGGACGCGGAGGCGCACGACGCCGCCGTCGCGGTGGTGTCCCACGTGCCGCAGGTCGCCGCGAGCCTCGTGGCCGCGCGCCTGCGGGACGCCGAGCCGGACGCGCTCGGCCTCGCGGGGCAGGGCCTGCGGGACGTGACCCGGATCGCGTCGTCGGACCCCGCCCTGTGGACGTCGATCCTCGCGGCCAACGCCGGGGCGGTGCGGGACGTCCTGGCCGGCCTGCGCGCGGACCTGGACGAGGTGCTGGCGGCGATCGACAGCGCCGCCCGCGCCACGGGCCCGGAGGACGTCGAGCTCGGCGCGCTCGCCCGGCTGGCGCGGCTGCTCGCCGACGGCAACGCCGGCGTCGCGCTGGTGCCGGGCAAGCACGGCGGCGCGCCGCGCACGTACGCGGTCGTCACGGCGCTGGTGCCCGACCAGCCCGGCGAGCTGGCCCGCCTGCTGACGGACGTCGGTGCCGCGGGCGTGAACCTGGAGGACCTGCAGCTCGAGCACGCCGCGGGACGGCCCGTCGGCATGGCGTCGGTGTCCGTGGACCCGGCGCGCTCGGCGCACCTGGAGGCGGAGCTGACGGCCCGCGGATGGAGGCTGGTGAGGTGACGACGCGCGAGGACGCGACGACGGGGACGGGACCCCGCGGCGTGGTGGTGGCGATCGACGGCCCGTCCGGGTCGGGCAAGTCGACCGTGTCGCGGCGGGTGGCCGAGCGCCTCGGCCTGGCCTACCTGGACACGGGGGCGATGTACCGCGCGGCGACGTGGTGGGCGCTGCACCGCGGCGTCCCGCTGACCGACGTCGAGGCGGTCGCCGCGCTGGTGCGGCGGATGCCGCTGGTCATGGGCGTGGACCCCCGCGACCCGAGCGTGCACGTGGACGGCCACGACGTGGGAGGGGCGATCCGCGAGACCGCCATCTCGGCCGCGGTGAGCGCGGTCGCGACCAACCTCGGGGTCCGCGCGGAGCTCGGGCGCCGGCAGCGCGAGGAGATCGCGGCGCAGGCCGTGCCGACCTCGTTCTCCGGCGGGCGGGGCGTCGTCGCCGAGGGGCGGGACATCACGACCGTGATCGCCCCGGACGCGGACGTGCGCCTGCTCCTGACGGCGAGCGAGGAGGCGCGCCTCGCCCGGCGCGCGCGCGAGGTCCACGGCTCGGACGACGCGGCCGCGGTCGCCGCGACCCGCGACCAGGTGGTGCGGCGCGACGCGGACGACTCCACGGTGTCGCAGTTCCTCGTGGCCTCCGACGGCGTGGTCACCGTCGACTCCTCCGAGCTCGACCTGGACCAGACCGTGCAGGCGGTCCTCGACGTGGTGGCCCGCGTCGCGGACGTCCACGCGTGACCGCGGCGGGCCGGGCCGAGGGCGCCGGCGTCCGGTCGGCGGCACCCGGGCGTCGGTACGCGGAGCGACCGGTCCCGCGCGGGGCCCGGGCCATCGGGTGGTTCCTGGCGCACGCGCTGTGGGACGCGCAGGTGGTGGGGGCGGAGCGCGTGCCGGCCTCGGGACCGGTGCTGTTCGCCGCGAACCACACGAGCGTCGTCGACGGGCCGCTGCTGGCCGGCGTCACCCCGCGACCGGTGCACATCCTGGTCAAGGAGGAGATGTTCGCGGGGCCGTTCGCGGGCATCCTGCGCTGGTCCGGCCAGATCCCGGTCGACCGCTCCGGCGGGCGCGCGGCCCTCGTCACCGCGCTCGGCGTGCTGCAGCGCGGGGACGCCGTGGGGGTGTTCCCGGAGGGCAACCGCGGGCGCGGTGACGCGGCGTCCGCGCGGGCGGGCGTCGCCTGGCTCGCCGTGAACGGCCACGCGCCGGTCGTCCCGGTCGCGATCCTCGGCACCCGGCGCACGGGGGAGTCGGTCGGGCACGTCCCCGGGCCGCGGCGTCGCCTGCACGTGGAGATCGGGGAGCCGCTGGACGTCCAGCCGGCCGCGGGGCAGTCGCGGCGCGACGCGATCGCGTCCGGGACCGAGGCGGTGCGGGCCGCCCTGCAGAGCCTCGTCGCGGCCGCCGCGGAGCGCACGGGTACGTCGCTGCCGAGCGACTGACGGCCCCGCGCCCGGGGTGCGGACGCCCGGCGCGCCGGGCCCGACGCCGGGGCCGGTCGTCCGCGGTCCGCCCGTCGGGGACAATGGTGCCCATGCGTGACAGCGAGCCGGCCCAGCCGACCACCAGCGGACCCGTCGACGGGAACGCCGACGTCGACCTCGACCTCGACGCGGGCGGGTCGACCGACGTGCCGGTCGGCGCCGCGGAGGGCGAGCCGGCGGACGACGAGGCCCGCGAGCGGGCGCTGCGCGCCGGCCTGGAGGAGTACGAGCTCGAGGACGAGGACGTCGCGCTGCTGTCCGGCGCGGTCGGCGACGGCGACGACGACGAGATCGAGGTCGCCCTCCCGGTCCTGGCGGTCGTCGGCCGGCCGAACGTCGGCAAGTCGACGCTGGTCAACCGCATCCTCGGTCGACGCGAGGCCGTGGTCGAGGACCGCCCGGGCGTGACCCGCGACCGCGTGTCGTACCCCGCGGAGTGGGCCGGGCGGCGCTTCACCCTGGTGGACACCGGCGGCTGGGAGGTCGACGTCGCGGGCATCGAGGCGCGCGTGGCGGAGCAGGCCGAGGTGGCCATCTCCCTGGCGGACGCCGTGCTGTTCGTCGTCGACGCGACGGTGGGCCCGACGGCCACCGACGAGCGCGTCGTGCGCCTGCTGCGCAAGTCCGGCAAGCCGGTGGTGCTCTGCGCCAACAAGGTCGACGGCCCGCGGGTCGAGGCGGACGCCTCCGAGCTGTGGAGCCTGGGGCTGGGCGAGCCGCACCCCGTCTCCGCCCTGCACGGGCGAGGGACGGGCGACCTGCTCGACGCCGCGATGGACGCCCTGCCGCGCGTCTCCCAGCACGGCACCGTGCGCCCGGGCGGACCGCGCCGCGTGGCTCTCGTCGGCCGGCCGAACGTCGGCAAGTCCTCGCTGCTGAACAAGGTGCTCGGCACGAACCGCGTCGTCGTGGACGACACCGCCGGCACGACGCGCGACCCGGTGGACGAGCTGGTGGAGCTCAAGGGCGTCCCGTGGTGGTTCGTCGACACCGCGGGCATCCGGCGGCGCGTCCACCAGACGTCCGGGGCCGACTTCTACGCGTCGCTCCGCACGCAGGCGGCCATCGAGAAGGCTGAGGTCGCGGTCGTGCTGCTCGACGCGTCGCAGCCGCTGACCGAGCAGGACACGCGCGTGATCCAGCAGGTCATCGACGCGGGCCGGGCGCTGGTGATCGCGTACAACAAGTGGGACCTCATGGACGAGGACCGCCGGCCGTACCTGGAGCGCGAGATCGAGAAGGAGCTCGTGCAGATCCAGTGGGCGCCGCGCGTCAACATCTCGGCGCGGACCGGCTGGCACACGGACCGGCTCGTCCCGGCGCTCACGCGGTCGCTGGAGTCGTGGGACACCCGGGTGCCGACGGGCCGGCTGAACGCGTTCCTCGGCGAGCTGGTCGCGGCGCACCCGCACCCGCTGCGCGGCGGGAAGCAGCCGCGGATCCTGTTCGCCACCCAGGCGTCGACCCGGCCGCCGCGGTTCGTCATCTTCGCGACCGGATTCCTCGAGGCCGGGTACCGGCGGTTCATCGAGCGCCGGCTGCGCGAGACCTTCGGGTTCGAGGGCACGCCGATCTCGATCTCCGTGCGGGTGCGGGAGAAGCGCAAGCGGTGACGCGCGGGGCGGCGGACCCGCACGGAGATCGAGATCGGCGTGCCCTCGAAC
>JACXUT010000171.1 GCA_014763765.1 Micrococcales bacterium | reverse complement strand
GTCACGGCCACCCCGGCACCGCACCCCCTCCCGCGCGTTCGGAGGCTCCCACAGTGCTCGGAGGCGTCCGCGCGGGCTCGGAGGTGTCCGCGGAGCCCTCCGATGGCGCGTCCGTCTCTCCGATGCCGTTGGGAGCCTCCGACGGTGCCGGGGAGGTGGGGGTGCGGGCTCGGAGGTGTCCGCGCGGGGTCGGAGGTGTCCGCGGAGCCCTCCGATGCCGCGCGCCTGCCTCCGATGCCGTTGGGAGCCTCCGAGGGTGCCGGGTGGTGTGGGCGCGGGCTCGGAGGGTCGGGCGCGGGGTTGGAGGTGTCCGCGGAGCCCTCCGATGGTGCGCGGACCCCTCCGATGCCGTTGGGAGCCTCCGAGGGGAGGGAGAAAGGGGGCGGCCAGCTCACCAGGTGCCGTAGACGCGGGTGGCCGTGGTGGCGAGGGTGGTGCAGGCCGTCGCCAGGTCGAGGTCGCGCTCCTCGGCGAGGCGGCGGACGGTGTGCGGGATCACGTACGGCGCGTTGGGGCGGCCGCGCAGGGGGTGCGGCGTGAGGTAGGGCGCGTCGGTCTCGACCAGCAGCAGGTCCAGCGGCAGCAGGCGCAGGGCGGCGCGCAGGTCCTCGTTCGCGGGGTAGGTCAGCGGGCCGGCGAACGAGCAGTACCAGCCCTCGCGCGCGCAGACCTCGGCGAGCGCCGACCCGCCGGAGAAGCAGTGGAAGACGGTGCGCTCGGGGGCGCCGTCGCGCAGCAGGACGTCGACGACGTCGTCGTGCGCGTCGCGGTCGTGGATCTGCAGGGCGAGTCCGAGCTCCTTGGCGAGCGCGACGTGCGCGCGGAACGCCTCGCGCTGCGCCTTTCGCCCGCGCGGCCCGGCGCGGAAGTAGTCGAGGCCGGTCTCGCCGACGGCGCGCACCCGGTCGTTGCCGCGCGCGACGTCCGCCACGCGGGCGAGGGCGTCGTCGAGGCCGACGTCGTGGCGGGGCTGCGGGTCGGGCTCGAGGCCGTCGGGTGCGACCTCGTGGACGCCGGCGTGCAGCACCGCCTCGTTGGGGTGGATCGCGACCGCACCGAGCAGCGCCCGCCGGCCGGCCCGCTGCGGCACGGGCCCGGAGGCCGCCGCCCCGGCGTCCACGGCCAGCACCGCGTCGGTCCACGCGACGGCGTCCAGGTCGCAGCCCACCTGCACCATGCGGGTGACCCCGACGGCGGCGGCCCGGTCGAGGTGGTCGTCGAGCCCGGCGGGTGCCGGCTCGGCCCCCGGGGGCGCCTCGAAGCCGAGCACCGACTCCAGGTGGGTGTGGTCGTCGACGACCGGGGCCGGGAGCGCGTCCGGCAGCGCCGGCCAGCCGCGGTCCCGCCCGGCGCGCGAGCGGCCCACTCAGCCCTGCCGCAGCCGGTCGAGCTCCTCCTCGACGATCGCGTCGTCGAGCTTGGTGAACACCGGCTCCGGCTTGCCGACGGGCGTCCCCGGCACGACCGCGGCCGGCTGCCACGCGGGCAGCGTGACGCCGCGGCGGTAGTCGCCGGTGATGACCGGGTACTGCCGGGACGGGTCGTCGAGGTCGGTCACCTCGTCGATGCGGGGCAGCGGCGAGAACGCCCCGGTGCCGCCGAGGGCCTCGTGCACCTTCTGGGCCGAGTGCGGCAGGAACGGCGACAGCAGGGTGTTGCAGTCGCTCACGGCCTGCGCGGCGGTGTGCAGCACGGTGCCGAGGCGCTCCGGGTCGTTCTTCAGCTTCCACGGCTCGGTCTCGGAGATGTACCGGTTGGCCTCCTGGACCACCCGCATGGCCTCGCCGATCGCGGCGCGGTGGCGGTGCGTGCCGATGAGCTCGCCGACACGGCCGAACGCGGTGGTCGTCGTCGCGAGCAGGTCCTCGTCGACCGTCGTGCGCGGCCCGGGCTGCGGGATGGCTCCGACGTTCTTGTGGATCATGCTGGCCGTGCGGTTGACCAGGTTGCCCCAGCCGGCGACGAGCTCGTCGTTGGTGCGGCGCTTGAAGTCCGCCCACGTGAAGTCGGCGTCCTGGCTCTCTGGGCCGGCGGTCGAGATGTAGTACCGCAGCGCGTCCGGCTGGTACCGGCTCAGCATGTCGCGGACGTAGATGACGACGCCGCGGGAGGACGAGAACTGCTTGCCCTCCATGGTGAGGAACTCGCTCGACACGACCTCGGTCGGCAGGTTCAGCCGGCCGTACGCGCCCGGCTCGCCGCCCTTGGACCCGCCGCCGGCGTAGCCGAGCAGCTCGGCCGGCCAGATCTGCGAGTGGAAGGTGATGTTGTCCTTGCCCATGAAGTAGTACGACAGGGACTCGGGGTCGCTCCAGAACTGCCGCCACGCCTCCGGGTCGCCGGACCGGCGCGCCCACTCGATCGACGCGGACAGGTAGCCGATGACGGCGTCGAACCACACGTACAGCCGCTTGGACGGGTTGTCCTCCCAGCCCTCGAGCGGGATGGGGATGCCCCAGTCGATGTCGCGCGTCATGGCGCGGGGCCGGACGTCGTCGAGCAGGTTGAGCGAGAACTTCAGGACGTTCGGCCGCCACTCGGTGCGGGTGCGCAGCCAGTCCCCGAGCGCGTCGACGAACGCCGGCAGGTCGAGGAAGAAGTGGTTGGACTCGACGAACTTCGGCGTCTCGCCGTTGATGCGCGAGCGCGGGTTCTTGAGGTCGATCGCGTCGAGCTGGTTGCCGCAGTTGTCGCACTGGTCGCCGCGCGCGCCGTCGTAGCCGCAGATCGGGCAGGTGCCCTCGATGTAGCGGTCGGGCAGGGTGCGGCCCGTCGACGGGCTGATGGCGCCCATGGTGGTCTGCTCGACCATGTACCCGTTCTTGTGGACCGTGCGGAACATCTCCTGCACGACGGCGTAGTGGTTGCGCGTGGTGGTCCGGGTGAACAGGTCGTACGACAGGCCGAGCTGGGTGAGGTCCTCGACGATGACGCGGTTGTACCGGTCGGCGAGCTCCTGGGGTGTGACGCCCTCCTGCTCGGCCTGCACGAGGATCGGGGTGCCGTGCTCGTCGGTGCCGGAGACCATGAGGACGTCGTGGCCCGCCATGCGCATGTAGCGGCTGAACACGTCGGAGGGGACGCCGAAGCCGGCGACGTGGCCGATGTGGCGCGGGCCGTTGGCGTAGGGCCAGGCGACAGCGCTGAGGATGCGGGACATGCCGTCGATCCTAGTGAGCCGCGTGGCCCTCCCGGCGCCCGGCGCGGGCTCAGCCCTCGACGGCCTCCGCGAGCGCCATCCACCGCTCCTCGACGTCGGCCACCTCGGCCTCGAGCGCCGCCTTGTCCGTCCCGAGCGCGGTGAGGCCGACGTAGTCCGCGGGGTCGTGCTCCGCCATCGTCCGGTCGAGCGCCTCGATCTGGCCGGTCAGCTTCGAGATCCGCCGCTCCAGCGCCCCGAGCTCCTTCTTCGCGGCGCGCAGCTCCGCCCCGTCCAGCCCGGTGCCGCCCGCCGCCGCAGGGGCGCCCCCGGTCGCCTCGGTCGGGGCGCCCGTCTGCACCGGGTTCCCGCCGCGGTGGTGCTCGAGCAGCCGCAGGTACTCGTCCACGCCGCCGGGCACGTGCCGGAACCGCCCGTCGAGCACCGCGTACTGCTGGTCGGTGACGCGCTCCAGCAGGTACCGGTCGTGGGAGACGACCAGCAGCGTGCCGGGCCAGGTGTCCAGCAGGTCCTCCATCGCGGCGAGCATGTCGGTGTCGAGGTCGTTCGACGGCTCGTCCAGCACCAGCACGTTCGGCTCGTCCAGCAGGATCAGCAGCAGCTGGAGCCGCCGCCGCTGGCCGCCGGACAGGTCCCTGACCGGGGTCGAGAGCTGGGCGCTGGTGAACCCGAGCCGCTCCAGGAGCTGCCCGGGGGTCATCTCCTTGCCGCCGGCGACGTACGTGGTGCGGTACCGGCCGATGACGTCGCTGACCCGGTCGTCGGCCACGTCGGCGAGCTCCGCGAGCTCCTGCGTGAGCGTCGCGACCTGCACCGTCTTGCCGCGCTTGACCCGGCCGGCGCTCGGCGCGACGGCGCCGGTGACGAGCCCGAGCAGCGTCGACTTGCCGGCGCCGTTGACCCCGAGCACGCCGGTGCGCTCGCCGGGCGCGATCCGCCAGGTCACGTGCCGCAGCACCTCGTGGTCGCCGTAGGACACCGACACGTCCTCGATGTCGACGACGTCCTTGCCGAGCCGTGCGGTGGCCATGCGGGACAGCGCGACGGTGTCGCGGGGCGGCGGCACGTCGGCGATGAGCGCGTTCGCGGCCTCGATCCGGAAGCGCGGCTTGGACGTGCGGGCGGGCGCGCCGCGGCGCAGCCACGCGAGCTCCTTGCGCATGAGGTTCTGCCGCTTGGCCTCGGTGGCCGCCGCCATGCGGTCGCGCTCGACGCGCTGCAGCACGTAGGCCGCGTAGCCGCCCTCGAACGGCTCGACGACGCCGTCGTGCACCTCCCACGTCGCGGTGCACACCTCGTCGAGGAACCAGCGGTCGTGGGTGACGACCAGCAGGCCGCCGGCGTTCGCGGACCAGCGGCGGTTCAGGTGCCGGGCGAGCCACGTGACGGCCTCGACGTCCAGGTGGTTCGTCGGCTCGTCCAGCATGAGGACGTCGTCGTCGCCGGCCAGCAGCGCCGCGAGGGCGACGCGCCGCCGCTGGCCGCCGGACAGGTCGCCGACGCGCTTGTCCCAGGGCAGGTCGCCGACGAGCCCCTGCACGACGTCGCGGACGCGCGCGTCGCCGGCCCACTCGTGCTCGACACGGTCCCCGACGACGGCCGTGCCGACGGTCAGCTCCGGGTCGAGCGTGTCGGTCTGGTCGAGCACCCCCACGCGCACCCCGCCGCGCACGGTGACGCGGCCGCCGTCCGGGGACAGGCGGCCCGCCAGGAGCGCCAGCAGCGAGGACTTGCCGTCCCCGTTGCGCCCGACGACGCCGACGCGGTCGCCCTCGTTCAGCCCGACCGTGACGCCGTCGAAGACGCGCTTGGTCGGGAAGGACAGGTGCAGCGCTTCGCCGCCGAGCAGGTGGGCCATTCCGCCAAGCGTAGGGCCGCGCGACCGCGGCCCGCCGCGGGCTGCGGCTACCGTGGGTGCGTGCCGCGCCCCGACCTCGACGCCGACCTCGACGCCGACCCCGACGCCCCCGGCTGGCGCCGGCCGCCGCTGACCGCCGACCAGCGCCGCTACGACGCGCTGCTCGCCGTCGGGCTGCTGGTGGGCGGGGTGCTGAGCCTCGCGCTCGGCGGCACCGCCGGGATGTACGACGACCCGGCGGAGGGCTGGGTCGCGGTGCTGTGCGTGCTCGCGGTGACGGCCCCGCTCGCGGTGCGCCGCCGGTGGCCCGCCGCCGTCGCCGGGGTGGTCGCCGCGGCGTTCGTGGTGGTCGGCGAGCTGCGCGTCCCCGAGACCCTGTTCGCGAACATCGCGCTGTTCATGGCCCTGTACACGGTCGGCGCGTGGGACCCGCGGCGGACCCGGGCCGTCGTCGTGCGCGGCGTCGTGGTCGTCGCGATGTTCGTCTGGCTGCTCATCGCGATGTTCCAGGCGGTCACCGACCCCGAGGGCATCGAGGGCTTCTCCAACGCCGGCGCGTTCTCGCCGCTCGTCGCGTTCCTGCTGATCCAGCTGCTCACCAACGTGCTGTACTTCGCCGGCGCGTGGTGGTTCGGCGACCACGCGTGGAACGCCGCGCGCGAACGCGCCCGCACGGACTGGCGGGGGCGCCTGCTGGTGGGCGAGCAGCGCCGCGTCGAGGAGCAGGCGGTCGCGATCGAGCGGCTGCGGCTGGCCCGCGAGCTGCACGACGCCGTCGCGCACCACGTGTCGATGATGGGCGTGCAGGCGGCCGCCGCCCGCACCCTGCTCGGCGTGGACCCGGGGCGCGCCGCGGAGGCCCTCGAGCAGGTCGAGGACTCCGCCCGGGAGGCGGTGGACGAGCTGCACGGGCTGCTGACGACCCTGCGCGACACCCCGGACACCGGCGAGGCGGCGGTGGGCTCCCTCGGCGTCGACCGGCTGCCCGAGCTGGTCCGCCAGGCCACCGACAACGGCCTCGAGGCGCAGTACCAGGTGGTCGGCGAGCCGGTGCGCGTACCGCCGCTGACGTCGCTCAACCTGTACCGGATCTGCCAGGAGGCGCTCACGAACGTCCGCAAGCACGCCGGGTCCGGTGCGCGCGTGGACGTCCGGCTGCGCTACGACGGCGCCGCCGTGGAGCTCGAGGTGGCGGACGACGGCACCGGGGGCCGGCGGGTCGGTCGCGGGACGTCCGGCGGGCTCGGGCTGGTCGGGATGCGGGAGCGGGTCGCCGCGGACGGCGGCACGCTGGAGACCGGCGCGCGGGGCCGCGGCGGGTACCTGGTGCGGGCGCGGGTGCCGCTCGCGCCGCGGACGGGAGGAGCACGATGACCGAGCAGGTGGCCGCGGGGACACCCGGCCCGGCGGGGCCCGTGCGGGTGCTGCTCGCCGACGACCAGGCCCTGCTGCGCGCCGGCCTCGCGACGATCCTCGGCGCCGCGCCGGACCTGGAGGTCGTCGGCGAGGCGGGCACCGGCCGGGAGGCCGTCGAGCTGGCCCGTGCGCTGCGCCCCGATGTGGTCTGCATGGACGTGCAGATGCCGGAGATGGACGGCCTCGAGGCCACCCGCCGGATCGTGGCGGACCCGGACGTCGCCGCGGCCGTGCTCGTGCTCACCACGTTCAACCGCGACGACTACCTGCTCGAGTCGCTCCAGGCCGGCGCCGCGGGGTTCCTGCTGAAGAACTCCCGCCCCGAGCAGCTCGCCGACGCGGTGCGTGCCGTCGCCGCCGGGGACGCCCTGCTGTCGCCGGAGGTCACGCGGGCGGTCATCGCCCGGGCGGTCGGGGCGGGCACCGCCTCCGCCCCGGGACGGAGCGTCCCCGGGGGCGCGCAGGAGGGCGGGTGCCCCTCGGCCGCGGGGCTGACCGAGCGCGAGACCGAGGTGCTGCGGCTCGTCGCCCGGGGGATGAGCAACGACGAGATCGCCGCGGAGCTCGTGCTGGGCCGCGCGACGGTCAAGACCCACGTCTCGAACCTGCTGATGAAGCTGGGCCTGCGCGACCGCGTGCAGGCCGTCGTGTTCGCGTACCAGAACGGGTTCACGGACTGACGCGCCCCGCGCTCTCCCCCGCGGGGCGGAGGGCGCAGGTTCCGCCGCCGGGCTGAGGCGCCCGGGCCGCCCGCTCCCTAGCGTTGACCCCGGACGACGCAGGAGAACGGGAGACGGACATGTTGCGACTCGACGGCATCCACCGGTCCTTCGGGGACCGCCTGGTGCTGGACGACGTGGGCTTCGAGGTGCAGCGCGGCAAGCTCACGGGCTTCGTCGGCGGCAACGGCGCGGGCAAGACCACGACCATGCGGATCGTGCTCGGCGTGCTGTCGGCCGACTCGGGCACGGTGACGCTCGACGGCGCGCCCCTCGGGGACGACCAGCGCCGCGGCTTCGGCTACATGCCGGAGGAGCGCGGGCTGTACCCGAAGATGAAGGTGCTCGAGCAGATCGCCTACCTGGCGCGGCTGCACGGGTACGACCGCCGGGACGCCACCGAGCGGGCGCGCGGGCTGCTCGAGAAGCTCGGCCTGGCCGAGCGGCTGGACGACCCGGTCGACGACCTGTCGCTGGGCAACCAGCAGCGCGCGCAGATCGCGGCCGCGCTGGTCCACGAGCCCGAGGTCCTCATCCTCGACGAGCCGTTCTCGGGCCTCGACCCGATGGCGGTCGACGTCGTGCTCGGCGTGCTGTCCGAGCACGCGGCCCGGGGCGTGCCGGTGCTGTTCTCCTCGCACCAGCTCGACGTGGTCGAGCGGCTCTGCGACGACGTCGTGGTCATCGCCGGCGGCAGGATCCGCGCGGCGGGGGAGAAGGAGGCGCTGCGCGCCCGGTACTCCGAGCCGCGCTACGAGATCACCTCCGGGGGCGACATGGGCTGGCTGCGCTCGGAGCCCGGGGTGCGCGTCGTCGAGTTCGACGGCGGCTACGCGCTGTTCGACGCCGACGACGCGACGGCCCAGCGGGTGCTGCGCACCGCGCTCGACGCCGCCCCGGTCAGCCAGTTCGCCCCGGTGCGCCCGCGGCTCGCGGAGATCTTCCGCGACATCGTCACCGACGAGCAGCGCCACGACGAGGAGCCCGCCGGTGCGCGGGTGAAGGAGACGGTCCGATGACTTCCCCCACCACCC
>JACXUT010000370.1 GCA_014763765.1 Micrococcales bacterium | reverse complement strand
GACGACGGCCGCGCCCACGACCCGCCCCCGCGAGGCGCCCCGGGAGCGCAGCAGCACGAGCTCGCCGCGCCGCACCTCCGTCAGCAGGGCGGCGAGCTGCCCGAGCACGACCGCCCCCACCAGCGCCGCGAGCAGGGTGGCGGGCAGCGACAGGGCCCGCACCGTGCTCAGCGTCCGGTCGACGTCCGCCAGCGTCGTGTCCAGGCCGTCCGTGCCCAGCACGCCGAGCTCGTCGACCGCGTCGTCGGCCTTCAGCCCCGCCAGCGACGCCGCGAGCGCGCGGCGCAGCTCGGGGACCCCGCCGGGCGCGAGACCGTCGTCCGGCACGAGGGTCCACCGCACCCGGACCGTCGCGGGCACCCCGTCCAGGGCGGTCTCGTCGACCCACACGGCGCCGTCGGCCTCGCCGAACCAGCGCGGGTCGCCCGGGTCGGTCGGCTCCCACACGGCCGCGACCTCCACCTCGAGCGGGGTCGAGGACTCGCTGGCGCCCAGCAGCGTGAGCCGGTCGCCGGGCGCGGTGCCGAGCGTTGTCGCGGTGGCGCGGGACAGCGTGGCCGGGACGGGCGCGTCGGCCGTGGCGGTGCCGCCCTCCGGGGGCATCACGCCCTCGACGACGTCGACCTGCGCGGCCAGCCCGGGCTCGGCCGCGACCACCACGCCGGCACCGCCGCCGTCGACCGTGAGCTCCGTCGACCGGTGGCTGCGCTGCACCACCACCGGCATCCCGTCCAGCGTGCGGGCCAGGACCTCCTCGCCGGCGGCGACCTGCGCGGCCGGGTCGTGCCGGGACCGCGGCGTCGCGACCTGCATCGCCGCACCCGTCGGCCCCGCGTCGTGCAGCGCCGTCGTCAGCCCCGCCTGCGCCGACAGCGCGACGTACCCGAGCACCGCGACCAGCGTGGCGCTCACCAGCGCCGCGATCACGCCCACCAGCGCGAGCAGGCCCAGCTGGGCACGCGCGCGGCGGCGCAGCAGGCGGGCGAACGTCACGGGCACTCCGGTGGGGTGGGCGGCCCGGGCAGGCCCCGGTGCACCCACTCGCCCTCCACCGC
>JACXUT010000170.1 GCA_014763765.1 Micrococcales bacterium | reverse complement strand
CACCTGGACCTGCCGGGCTCGCACTGCCGAGCTCGGCCCCCGTGCACCACCGGAAGGAACCACCATGAACGTCACCGGCAACGCCGTGCTCATCGTCGTCGACATCCAGGGCGGCGACGTCGAGCGCGCCGAGTCCCGCACCGAGATCCCCTACATGCCGGGACGCACCGAGCGGGCGCCGCGCGTGCGGAAGATGATCGCGACCTGCCGCGAGCAGGGCGTCCCGGTGGTGTGGATCCAGGAGGTCCACAAGCCCTCCCTCATCGACATCGGGCGCGAGCTCGACGGCGCCGAGGGGCCGCACTGCGTCGAGGGCTGGCCGGAGACGGAGCTCGCGCAGGGGCTGGACCCCCGGCCCGACGAGTTCCTCATCCGCAAGCGCCGCTACTCCGCGTTCTTCGGCACGGAGCTCGAGATCGTGCTCAAGGCGTACCGGGCGGACACGGTCATCCTCATCGGCGGCCTGACCGACGTCTGCATCCACTACACGGCGGTCGACGCCCACCAGCACGACTACCGCGTCCGCGTCGTCACCGACGCCGTCGGCGGCTCCACGCAGGAGGCGCACGACGCCGCGCTGAACGCGATCCACTACCTGCAGCGCGACGCCCTCGTCACCGCCGAGGAGGTCCAGGAGTGGCTGGCCACCGCCACCCCGAACCCCGAGGTGCAGCGCGCGCTGGCCACCACCGCCCAGGCCGTCTGAGGGAGGACCCGATGACCATCTCCACCGCCTCGCCCACCGGCGCCCGCGACCACGCGCGCGCCCAGGGCGGCACCGTGGTCGAGACCATGCCGACCGTCCCGGCCGCCACCGCGGACCACTGGCCGGCCGACGTGGCCCCGGCGGACCGGCTGCACGCCGAGACCGTCGCCGGGGGGAACTACACGACCGTCGTGCTCGCGCGCGGCTCCGTGCTGGAGCTGACCGACCTCGAGGGCGACGCCTGCGCGCACCTCGTCCTCGTCCACGCCGGGCAGCCCGACGAGCGGCTCAACGTGGCCGACACCGTCAAGATCCAGTGGCAGGCGTACCTGGGCGCCGGGTCGATGCTGCTGTCCGACCGGGGCCGGGTGCTCGCGACCGTCGTCGAGGACACCTCGGGCCGGCACGACACGTTCTGCGGCACGTCCTCGCGGGTCGCGAACGAGGCCCGGTACGGCGACGGGTCCCCCCAGGGCGGCACGCCCGCCGGGCGGGAGCTGCTGCTGCTCGCCGCGCTGAAGAACGGCCTGGACGCGCGCGACGTGCCGCCGAGCCTGTCGTTCTTCCAGGGCGTGCGGATCGCCGGGGACGGCACCACGGAGTTCACCGGGTCGGCCGGCGCCGGCGCCCGGGTGCGGCTGCGCCTGGAGCTGCCCTGCGCGGTGCTGCTGGCGAACGTCCCGCACCCGGTCGACCCGCGGCCCGAGTACGTCTCGACGCCGCTGCGCGTGCGCGCCTGGCGCGGGACCCCCGCGGACCTCGACGCACCCGAGGCCACCGCGACGCCGGAGGCGGCGCGCGCCTACGCCAACACCATCGACCACGCCCGCGCGAGGGGACTGTGACCATGACCGAGACCACCGCCCGGACCGCCACCGCCCCGACGTCCCCGGCCCCGTCGGCCGACGCCCTGCCCGCCCGGCTCGCCGGCGCCACCGTCGTCCTCGACCAGGTCGTGCCCCGGCGCTCCCCCTGGTCCGCGGTCGTCCGCGCCGGCCAGGAGCTGACGATCGTCGACCTCGAGGGCAACCAGGCCGTCGACTGCCTGCTGTACGACGCCCACGACACCTCCGTGCGGTACTCGGCGTCCGACACCGTCGCCGCGCAGCGCAACGTGTACCTGGTCGCCGGGTCGGTGCTGCGCGCCGGCACCGGGGACCCGCTGATGACGCTGGTGCACGACGAGGTCGGGCGCCACGACACCATCGGCGGCGCGTGCTCCAAGGAGTCGAACTCCCTGCGGTACGGCCACCACACCGTGCACCAGCACGCCTGCGTCGAGAACTTCCTCGCCGAGGGCGCGCGCTGGGGCCTGGGCAAGCGCGACCTGGTGTCGAACATCAACTGGTACATGAACGTGCCGGTCGAGGCGGACGGCGCGCTCGGCATCGTCGACGGCATCTCCTCCCCCGGCCTGTCGCTGACGCTGCGCGCGGAGCGCGACGTGCTGGTGCTGGTGTCGAACTGCCCGCAGGTCAACAACCCCTGCAACGGGTTCGACCCCACGCCGGTGCGGATGATCGTCACCGGGGGCGCCGCGTGACCACGCCCGTCGACGGCCTGGCCGCGGTGGGCCGGGCGTACGCCCGGATCGCCGAGGTCGACCGGCCCGAGGTGTGGATCCACCTGCGGCCCCGGGCGGACGTGGAGGCCGACGTGCGCGCGCAGGCCGACCGGGCGGCGGCGGGCGAGGACCTGCCGCTGCTCGGCCGCCTCGTGGCGGTGAAGGACAACATCGACGTCGCGGGCCTGCCGACGACCGCGGGCTGCCCGGGCGCCGCGTGGACCCCCGACGCCGACGCCACCGCCGTCGCCCGGCTGCGGGACGCGGGCGCCGTGGTGCTGGGCAAGACCAACCTCGACCAGTTCGCGACCGGTCTGGTCGGCACCCGCAGCCCCTACGGCGCGGTGCGCTCCGCCGACCACCCGGACCGCGTCTCCGGCGGTTCGTCGTCCGGGTCGGCGGTCGCGGTCGCGCTCGGGGTCGTCGACCTGGCGCTGGGCACCGACACCGCCGGGTCGAACCGGGTGCCGGCGGCGCTGCAGGGCGTCGTCGGGGTGAAGCCCACCCCCGGGCTGGTCCCGACGACCGGGGTGCTGCCGGCGTGCCGCTCGCTCGACTGCGTCGGCGTGTTCGCGCGCTCCCTGCCGCTGGCCGCCCGGGCCGTCGCGCTCATGTCCGGCCCCGACGGCGTGGACGCGCTGGCGCGGCCCGTGCCGGCCGACGCCCCGCTGGCCGCGACCGCCCGCCCGGTGCTCGCCGTGCCCCGCGCCGAGGACCTGACCGCGCTCGCACCGCTGTGGCGGGACGCGTTCGCCGCGACCACCGACCGCCTCCGGGACGCCGGGTGGCGGCTGCGCGAGGTCGACCTCACCCCGTTCCTGGCCGCCGCCCGGCTGCTGTACGACGGCGCGTTCGTCGCCGAGCGGTACGCCGCCGTCGGCGCGCTCGTGGACGCCGCACCCGAGGGCCTCGACCCCGTGGTCGCCCGCATCATCGGCTCGGCGCGCGACCTGCCCGCTCACCGGTACGCGGCCGACCTCGTCACGCTCGCCGGGCTGCGGAGCGCCGCGGAGACGGCCCTGGGCGACGCCGACGCGCTGCTCCTGCCGACCACCACGCACCACCCGACGCTCGCCGAGGTCGCCGCCGACCCGGTCGGCGTGAACTCCCGCCTGGGGACGTTCACCAACTTCTGCAACCTGTTCGGCTACGCGGCCGTCGCCGTCCCCGTCGACGCGGGGGCCCCGGGCGAGCGCGTCGGCGTGACCGTGCTGACGCGCGCTTTCACGGACGCCGCGGCGCTGGACCTCGCGGGGCGGCTGCTCGCGCTCGCGGGCCCGCGGGCGTGGGAGGTGCTGGACGACCCGCGCGACGACGGTCTCGGGGCCGCCGCCGCGGCCGCGCTGTCCACCGGGGCGGACCGGGCCGTCGACCTGCTGGTCGTCGGCGCCCACCTGTCCGGCCTCCCGCTGCACGACCGGCTCCGCCGGCACGGCGCGCTCGCGCTCGGCGAGGTCCGCACGGCCCCGGGCTACCGGCTGGCGGCGCTCGGCGACCCGCTCGGCCGGCCGGGGATGGTCCGCGCACCGGGAGCGGACGGGCAGGTCACGGGCGAGCTCTGGCGCCTGCCCCGGCCCGCGCTCGCGGACCTGCTCGCGGAGAGCGCACCGCCGCTGGGCCTCGGCTGGGTGGACCTGGCCGACGGGCGCACCGTGCTCGGCTACCTGGCGGAGGACGCGGCCGTGCGCGGGCTCACCCCGGTGGCCTCGGGCTCGTGGCGCGACCACGCGGTGACGGCGTGACCGCCGGGACGGGGCTCGCGCCCGGGTCGGGCACCGCCGGGCACGCCGCCACGGCGCCGCCCGCGCCCGCGGGGCGACCGCCCCGGCTCTGGCCGATGGCCACCGGGACGTTCGCGATCGGCTTCGGCTCCTACGTCATGGCCGGCCTGGTGCCGAGCGTGTCCGCCGACCTCGGCGTCTCCGTGACCCAGGTCGGCACCCTCGTCGGTGTCTACGGCTTCACGTACGCGGTGTCGACCCCGCTGCTCACGCTGGCGGTCGGCCGGGTCCCGCGCCGCCTGCTCATGTGCGTCGCGCTCGGGCTGTTCGCCCTGGCCGCTGCCGGCACCGCCCTGGCGACCACGTACACCCAGGTCGCCGTCCTGCGGGGCCTCTCGGCGGTCGCGGCGGGCGGGTTCACGCCGACCGCCACGGTGCTCGCCGCGCGGCTGGCGCCGCCCGGGGGCCGGGGCCGCGCGGTCGCCACGGTCTTCGGCGGCCTCACGACGGCCACGGTGCTCGGCGCCCCGGCGGGCAACCTGCTGGGCCCGGTGCTCGGCTACCGCGGCGTGTACGCGCTGGTCGGGGTGCTGGCGCTCGTGGCCTTCGGGAGCGTGCTGCTGCTGGTGCGGACCACGCCCGCCACCGCTCCCGGCCCGGCGGACGACGACGCCGCGGCCGTCCCCGCGCCGCCGTCGGGCGCCGCGCTCCCTCCGGCCGCCGCGGTCCCGCCGGTCCCCGGTGCCGCCCGGCCCGTCGCCGTCCCGGACGGGCCGCGGCCCGGTGCCGGCCCCGCCCTGCCCGGCCTCGTCGCCGTCGTGCTCGGCGTGTCGATGCTCGAGACCGCCGCCGCGCTCATGGTGCAGACCTACGCGTCGCCGCTGCTCACGGACCTGGCGGGGCTCACCGGCGCCCTGCTGAGCGCCGTGCTGCTGGCGTACGGCGTGGCGGGCGTCGCGGGCAACGTCGTCGGCGGGCGGCTGGCGGACCGGTTCGGCGCGGCGCGCAGCATCGTCCTCGCGCTCGGCACCTCCACGCTGGCGCTCCTGCTGCTCACGCCCGCCACCGCGACCGCGTGGACCGCCCTGGCGGTGTTCGCGCTGTGGGGCTTCGCGGCCTGGGCGATGAACTCCCCGCTGCAGAACGTCCTGCTGACGCTCGCGGGCCGGCACGGACAGCTGGTGGTCGCGCTGAACTCGTCGATCATCTCGCTCGGCACCGGGCTCGGCGCGCTCGCCGGCGGCTGGGTCGTCGCCGGGCCGGGCTACGCGCTGCTGGGCGCGGTGGCGGCGGGCGTCATGCTCCTCGCCGTCGTGCTGGTGGCGCTCGTGTCCCGCCGCCCGGCGGTCGCCCGCGTCTGACGTCCGGCGTCGTCAGCGGCCCGCGGCCCGCGGCTCCCCCATCAGCCGCGACGCCATCCGGTCCCACTCCTGCACCAGGTCGAGCCCCTCGGCGTCGCGGAGCCACCGCAGCTGCACGCCGTCCATCGCCGCGAGCACCTCGCGGGCGAGCACCCGCGGGTCCTCCGGGGTGCCGTCCGCGACGGCCGCCGCGGCGAACAGGTCGAGCGCCCACTGCTCGCGCGCGAGGAAGTAGTCGTGCGCGGGGTGGGCGGGGTCGAGGGACTCCCCGTTCAGCACGGTGTACAGCCGCACGATCTCCGGCTGCTGCGCGTTGCGCTCGACGAGGGCCGCGCAGAGGTCCCGCAGGCCGACCGCGGCGTCCTGGCCGGAGTCGAAGACGTCGGCGTCGACGCCGAGCAGCTCGGCGAGCCGGGCCAGGTCGACGGCGTCGCGGTACTCGAGCACGGCGACCAGCAGCTGCTCCTTCGACCCGACGTGGTGCAGCACGCCGCCCTCGGTGATCCCGCAGGCCAGCGCGACGTCGCGCAGCGTCAGCCCCCAGAACCCCCGCTCGGCGATGAGGCCGGCGGAGACGGTGAGGATCTGCGTCAGCCGGTCCGACGCGCTCATCCGCGAGCGCGTGGTCCGCGGCGAGTACGCGCTGGCGGTGGGGCTGTGCGGCACCTGGTCTCCTCGGTCGTGCTGCCTCGCCCATTGTGGCAGAGACGGCTCCCGCGCTACCGTACTGAATACTGAATGAGCACTCAGTAACAGACTGGGCGCCCCTCGACGACGAGTGGAGACTCATGAGCACCACCCCGTTCCAGCGCGCCACCGCCGCGGTCGCGGCCGGCGCCCCCGCCGAGGCCGAGGCCGCGCACCTCTACGAGGCCCTGACCGACGACGAGCGGCTCGACCTCCTCGACGGCGACACGCCGTTCTGGGAGGGCATGTCCTCGTTCGTCACGGACGGCTACAACGTCGAGCCGTACGTCATGGGCGCGGTCCCCCGGCTCGGCGTCCCCGGCATCCGGTTCGTCGACGGCCCGCGCGGGTGCGTCGTCGGGCACGCCACGGCGTTCCCCGTCTCGATGGCGCGCGGCGCCACCTGGGACGTCGAGCTCGAGGAGCAGGTCGGCGAGGCGATCGGCGCCGAGCTGCGCGCCCTCGGCGGCAACTTCTTCGGCGGCGTCTGCATCAACCTGCCCCGGCACCCCGCGTGGGGGCGGGCGCAGGAGACGTACTCCGACCAGCCCGCGCTGCTCGGCGAGATGGGCGCGGCCCTGACCCGCGGCGTCCAGCGGCACGCCATGGCCTGCGTCAAGCACTACGCGCTCAACTCGATGGAGAACGCCCGGTTCTCGGTCGACGTCACCGCCGACGACGTGACGCTGCACGAGGACTTCCTGCCGCACTTCCGGCGGGTGGTCGACGAGGGCGTCGCCGCCGTGATGAGCTCCTACAACTCGGTCAACGGCACGTGGGCCGGGCAGAACGAGCACCTGCTCACCACCGTGCTGCGGGAGGAGTGGGGCTTCACGGGCACCGTCATCACGGACTTCATCTGGGGCATGCGCGACGGCACCGCCGCCCTGCGTGCCGGGCTCGACGTCGAGGCGCCGTTCCGCCAGCAGCGGGGCGCGCACCTGCGGGCGGCGCTCGACGACGGCACCGCCTCCTGGGCGGACGTCCGCCGCGCCGGGCACCGGATCCTCGCCACGCAGCTGCGGCACTACGCCGGCCGGGCCGGGGCGGAGCCCGCGACGGACGTCGTCGCGTCCGCCCCGCACACGGCGCTCGCCCGGGACGCCGCCCGCCGCGCGATGGTGCTGCTGCGCAACGAGGACGTCGCCGGCGCCCCCGCGCTGCCCCTCGACCCCGCGTCGCTGCGGTCGCTGGCCGTCGTCGGCCGGCTCGCCGACCGGGCCAGCACGGGCGACAACGGCTCGTCCGACGTCCGCGCCCCGTACGTCGTCACCCCCCTGGAGGGCCTCACCGCGGCGCTGCCGGGCGTCGACGTCCGGCACACCCCGGGCAGCGACCCCGAGGCGGCCGCGCGGACCGCCGCCGGCGCGGACGCCGCGGTCGTCGTCGTCGGGTTCACGGCCGAGGACGAGGGTGAGTTCGTCGACGGGTCCCTCGCGACCCGGGGAGAGCTCGTCGCCCTGTACCCGGACCCGGAGGGCCCGCAGGAGACGGCGTGGCAGGACCACGTCATGACGGCGATGGGCAGCGGCCTCAGCGTCGTCGGCGCCGGCGCCGCCGGGGGCGACCGCCGCGACCTGCACCTGCGCCCCGAGGACGTCGCCGTGATTCGCGCGGTCGCCGCGGCCAACCCGCGCACGGTCGTCGTCGTGGTCACCGCGGGCGCCGTCCTCATGGAGGAGTGGCACGACCAGGTCCCCGGCGTCCTGCTGTCCTGGTACTGCGGCATGGAGGGCGGCCACGCCCTCGCCGACGTGCTCACCGGCGCCCACAACCCGTCCGGCCGGCTGCCGTACGCGATCCCCGCCGACGCCGCGCACCTGCCCGAGCTCGACATCGACGCGACGGCGGTGACGTACGACCGCTGGTACGGGCAGCGTCTGCTGCAGCACCGCGGCGTCGAGGCGCTCTACCCGCTCGGGTCGGGCCTGTCGTACACGACGTGGGCGACGGACGCGCTCGCCGTCGACGAGGTGGACCCCGTGGGCCGGCGCCTGCGGGGCACCGCGACGGTCACCAACACCGGCGACCGGGACGGCCGCCACGTGGTCCAGGTGTACGGCACGCGGCTCGACGGCGACCGGGCCGGTGAGCGCGAGCTGCTCGGCTTCGCCACCGTCGAGGTCGGAGCGGGCGGCTCCGCGACCGTGCCGCTGGACGTCGACCTGACGCCGCTGGCCCGCTGGGACGCCGGC
>JACXUT010000169.1 GCA_014763765.1 Micrococcales bacterium | reverse complement strand
ACCCCGACCCCCTGCACGTTCGCACGCCCCCGGAGGACCCGACCATGACCCTGCAGATCCGCCCCGCCGCCGACGTCCGCTACGACGCCGTCTCGCTCGGCGAGGTGATGCTGCGCCTCGACCCCGGCGAGGCCCGCATCCGCACGGCCCGGCAGTTCCGCGTGTGGGAGGGCGGCGGGGAGTACAACGTCACCCGCGGCCTGCGCCGCGCGTTCGGCCTGCGCGGCGCGGTCGTGACGGCGCTGGCCGACAACGAGGTCGGGCGCCTGGTGGAGGACTGCATCCTCCAGGGCGGTGTCGACACGTCGTTCATCCGGTGGGTGCCGTACGACGGCATCGGCCGCGACGTGCGCAACGGCCTGAACTTCACCGAGCGGGGCTTCGGCGTCCGCGGCGCGGTGGGGGTGAGCGACCGCGGCCGCACCGCCGCGAGCCTGCTCGCCCCGGGCGACGTCGACTGGGACCACCTGTTCGGCGAGCTCGGCGTCCGCTGGCTGCACACCGGCGGCATCTACGCGGCCCTGTCCGGGACCGCGGCCGAGACCGTGCTGGCTGCGGTGACGGCCGCCAAGCGGCACGGGACGGTCGTCTCGTACGACCTCAACTACCGGCCGAGCCTGTGGCGGGCGGTCGGCGGGCAGGCCCGCGCCCAGGAGGTGAACCGGGAGATCGCCCGGCACGTCGACGTGATGATCGGCAACGAGGAGGACTTCACCGCGGCGCTCGGGTTCGAGGTCGAGGGCGTCGACGAGAACATCTCCGCGATCGAGGTCGGCTCGTTCGCGGCGATGATCGAGCGGGTGGCCGCCGAGTTCGGCAACTTCCAGGTCATCGCGACCACGCTGCGCACGGTCCGCACGGCGACGGTCAACGACTGGGGCGCGCTCGCGTGGTCGCCGGAGTCGGGCCTGGTGGAGGCCACGCACCGGCCGGGCCTGGAGATCCTCGACCGGGTGGGCGGCGGCGACTCGTTCGCGTCGGGGCTGATCTACGGCCTGCTGGCGGGCGAGTCGCTGCAGACCGCCGTCGAGTACGGCGCGGCGCACGGCGCGCTGGCCATGACGACCCCCGGCGACACGACGATGGCGTCGAAGGCGGAGGTGCTCAAGCTGGCCGCCGGCGGCGGGGCGCGCGTCGACCGCTGACGCCGCGGCGCGCACGGACCGGCCCCGCCTCCCGCTCGCGCGGGGGACGGGGCCGGTCGTGACGTGCAGGGTGGCGTCAGCGCACGTCGTCGTCGACCCAGTCGAGGGTCTTCGTGACGGCCTTCTTCCACAGCCGGTACTGCCGGTCGCGCTCGTCGGCCTCGAGGTTCGGGGTCCAGCGGCGGTCCTCGGCCCAGTTGTCGATGACGTCCTGCTCGCCCTCCCAGAACCCGACGGCGATGCCCGCGGCGTACGCGGCGCCGAGCGCCGTGGTCTCCGCGACCTTCGGCCGCACGACGGGCACGTCGAGGATGTCCGCCTGGAACTGCATGAGCAGGTTGTTGGCGGTCATGCCGCCGTCCACCTTGAGCTCGGTGAGCGCGACGCCGGAGTCCGCGTTCATCGCGTCCAGCACCTCGCGGGTCTGGAACGCCGTGGCCTCGAGGGCCGCCCGCGCGATGTGGTTGCGGTTGACGTACCGCGTCAGGCCGACGAGGGCGCCGCGGGCGTCGGAGCGCCAGTACGGGGCGAACAGGCCGGAGAACGCGGGCACGAAGTACGCGCCGCCGTTGTCCTCGACCTTGCTGGCCAGGTACTCGATGTCCGGGGCGTCGGTGAACATGCCGAGGTTGTCGCGCAGCCACTGCACGAGCGAGCCGGTCACCGCGATCGAGCCCTCGAGCGCGTAGACCTGCGGCTGGTCGCCGATCTTGTAGGCGACGGTGGTGAGCAGGCCGTTCTTGGACGGGACGGGCTCGGTGCCGGTGTTCAGCAGCATGAAGTTGCCGGTGCCGTACGTGTTCTTGGCGGTGCCGACCTCGAAGCACGCCTGGCCGAACGTCGCCGCCTGCTGGTCGCCGAGGATGCCGGCGATCGGCACGCCCGGCACGAGGCCGCCCTGGCGCCCGTGGCCGTACACCTCGGAGGAGGACCGGATCTCCGGGAGCATGGACAGCGGCACGCCCATCTCGGCCGCGATCTCCTCGTTCCAGGTGAGCGAGTCGACGTTCATGAGCATGGTGCGCGAGGCGTTGGTGACGTCGGTGACGTGGACGCCGCCGTCGACGCCGCCCGTCATGTTCCACAGCACCCACGCGTCGGTGTTGCCGAACGCGAGCTCGCCGCGCTCCGCCTTCTCGCGCGCGCCCTCGACGTTGTCGAGGATCCAGCGGATCTTCGGGCCGGAGAAGTACGTCGCCAGCGGCAGGCCGACGCGGTCCTTGTAGCGGTCGGCGCCGCCGCCCAGGGCCGCCAGGTCGTCGCAGATCTTCTGGGTGCGGGTGTCCTGCCAGACGATCGCGTTGTACACCGGCTGGCCGGTCGTCCGGTCCCAGACCACCGCGGTCTCGCGCTGGTTGGTGATGCCGATCGCGGCGACGTCGGAGTAGGTCTTGTTGGCCCGCGACAGCGCCAGGCCGACGACCTCACGGGTGTTGGTCCAGATCTCGTTCGGGTCGTGCTCCACCCAGCCGGCGCGCGGGAAGATCTGCTGGTGCTCGGTCTGGCCGACGGACACGATCTGCCCGCTGTGGTTGAAGAGGATCGCCCGGGTCGAGGTGGTGCCCTGGTCGATCGCCATGACGAACTGCTCGGACATCTGACTTCCTTCGCGTCGAGTGAGCCCGCCCCGCGGGCGGGTGCGGCGCCGCGGGGGCGACGTCGCCGGGTTCGGGTGGTGCGGTGCGGCGGGGGCCGCAGGTGGTCAGCGGTGCGGCGGGACCGGGTGCCCGCCCCGGCAGGGGCGTGGGACGGGCACCCGGACCCGCGGGGTGCGGACGGTCAGAACACCCAGCCGACGGCCAGCGCGAGCAGACCGCCGAGGATGCCGCCGACCGCGGGGCCGAGCACCGGCACCCAGGAGTAGCCCCAGTCGGAGCTGCCCTTGCCCTTGATGGGCAGCAGCGCGTGGGCGATGCGCGGGCCGAGGTCACGTGCCGGGTTGATGGCGTACCCGGTGGGACCACCGAGGCTGGCACCGATGGCCAGCACGACGAGGGCGACACCGAGCGGGCCGATCTGCGCGGGCGTGTTGCCGGAGATGACGACCCAGAAGACCAGCACGAACGTGCCCACGACCTCGGTGAGGAAGTTCCAGCCGTAGGAGCGCAGCTCGGGGCCGGTGGAGAACACCGCGAGCTTGATGGCCGGGTCGGCGTCCTGGTCGAAGTGCTTCTTGTAGGTCAGGTACGCCAGGGTGGAGCCGACCGCGGCTCCGGCGAACTGCGCCGCGATGTACAGGAAGCCGTTGGCGGCGTTGACGTCGATGCCCGGCGCGAACTCGTCCTTGCCCGCGGCCCAGATGCCCAGGGTCACGGCCGGGTTGAGGTGCGCGCCGGACTTGAACGCCACGTAGACCGCGGTGAAGACCGCGAGGCCCCACCCGAAGTTGATCAGCAGCCAGCCGCCGCCGTTCCCCTTCGTCTTCGGCAGGATCACGTTGGCGACCACGCCTGCACCCAGGAGGAGCAGGGTCGCGGTGCCGAGGAACTCGGAGAGGATGGCTTCTCCGATCGAGATGGACTCCACAGTCGACCTCTTTCATTGACGGACGTCGTTGTCTCGTAGGGCTCCGGCGGACCGGAGTGCGGCCGGGGGACCGCAGGGGTGGTGCCCCCGTGCTACCCGATCATGTCCCTGCCGGGGGGTTGGCGGCAGGGGTCTCGGTGGGCGAACCGGGCTTGTGACCGGCTCCGACGGGGGCGCTGTCGAGCGGGACCAGCGGCGCGAGGTCCTCGGCGGCGTCCCGGGCGGCCTGCGCGGCGGCGTCGTCGGGCTGCTGCGCGGCGGCGTGCTCGGCCTCGGCGCGGGCGCGGTAGGCGGCGATCTCGCGCTCGCGGGTCGCGGCGTCCCAGCCCAGGCGGGGCGCGATGATGTCGGCGATCTCGTCGAGCGCGCCGACGCCCTTGTCCGCCTGCTCGTAGTTGAGCCGGGTGCGGTGCATCAGCACGTCGTCCAGGTGCAGGGCGCCCTCGTGGCTCACCGCGTACGCGACCTCCGCGCCGATGTACGCCGGGGCGTGCTCCAGCGGCCGGCCGAGGGCGGGCTCGGCGTCGACGAGCTCGAGCAGCTCCCCGAGCAGCGAGCCGTAGCGGTGCAGCAGGTGGTCCATGCGGCCGCGGTCCCAGCCGTAGCGGTTGCCGATCTCGCGCGACTGGCGCTGCAGCACCTGCAGGCCCTCGGCGCCGACCAGGGGCACCTTGTGCGTGATCGACGGCAGCGTGGTGGCGCGGGAGCCGATCGCGAAGTCGACGGCGTCCTTCGCCATGACGCGGTAGGTGGTGAGCTTGCCGCCGGCGATGACCGTGAGGCCGGGGGTCGGCGACGCCACGGTGTGCTCGCGCGAGACCTTGGCGGACGACGTGCCCTCCTTGGTGCCCGGCTGCAGCAGCGGCCGCAGGCCCGCCCAGGTGCCGATGACGTCCTCGCGGGTGATCGGGCGGGACAGCACGGTGTTGGCGTGCTCGATCACGTAGTCGATGTCGGTGCTCGTGGCGACGGGGTGCGTGAGCTCCTGCTCCCACGGGGTGTCGGTGGTGCCGATCACCCAGTAGCGGGACCACGGGATGATGAACAGCACCGACTTCTCGGTCTGGAGGATCAGGCCGGTGTTCCCGGCGATGCGGTCGCGGGGCACGACGATGTGGATGCCCTTGGACGCGAGCACCCGCAGGCCGCCCTCGGTGCCGGCGAGCGCCTCGGTCTGCTCGGTCCAGACGCCGGTCGCGTTGATGACGTGGCGGGCGCGGACCGTGAACGTCTGCCCCGACTCGAGGTCGACGAGCTCGGCGCCGGTGACGGCACCGCCGGAGGTCGTGGTGAGCCCGACGACCTGGGTCCGGGACGCGGCGTGCGCGCCGTAGGACACCGCGGTGCGGATGAGGGTGGAGACGAGGCGGGCGTCGTCGACGCTCGCGTCCCAGTAGCGCACGGCGCCGATCGCGGCGTCGTGGCGCAGGTCGGGGAACAGCCGCTCCATGCCCTTGCGGGTCAGGTGGCGGTGGATCGGCATGGCGCGGTGGCGGCCGTTGACGCTGGCGAGGGTGTCGTACAGGGCGACGCCGGCCCCGACGTACGCGCGCTCCCAGACGCGGTTCTCCAGCGGGTAGAGGAAGGACACCGGCTTGACGAGGTGCGGGGCGATGTCCTGGATGAGCAGGTCGCGCTCGGTGAGCGCCTCGCGCACCAGGTGGAAGTCGAGCATCTGCAGGTAGCGCAGACCGCCGTGCACGAGCTTGCTGGACCGGCTCGACGTGCCGGACGCCCAGTCCTGCGCGTCGATGACGGCGGTCGAGAGCCCGCGGGTCACGGCGTCGAGCGCGATGCCCGCGCCGGTGACGCCGCCGCCGATGACGAGGACGTCGAGCTCGGGCCCGCCCTCGGTGGTCGCTCGCAGGGTCGCCAGCGCGTCGTCACGCAGGCGGGGGGTCAGTGCTGCGGTCCTCATGTCCCACTCCATCGCGGTCTTGCTCCGGCCGGGCCCCGTCCCGGGGCGCGGAACGCCCCGCAGACTGGGACTTCGGTCCTGTCTGTCCGCTATCGTCACCATGACGCGAACAGACGCGCAACCGCTGTGCACGAACGTGCACGGATCACTCGGACGAGGAGGTCCGGCGATGCCCGACCGGGAGCAGGACGTGCTGCGGGCGGCGTCGATGTACTACCTCCAGGACGTGAAGATGGAGGTCATCGCGCGGCACCTCGGCACCTCGCGGTCCACGGTGTCCCGGCTGCTTAAGCGTGCGCGGGAGACGGGCCTGGTGGAGATCACGCTGCGGCCCTCCAGCACGCGCGCGCCCAGCCTCGGCCGGTCGATCTCCGCCGCGTTCGGCATCGACACCTACGTCGTGCCCGTGCCGGACTCGGGCGAGCAGCTCGACACGCTCGACCAGGTGGCCCGCGCGACCGCCCGGCTGCTGGCGTCCTGGTTCGACTCCGACATGATCCTCGGCGTCGCCTGGGGCACCACGCTGGCCGCCGTCTCGCGCCGGCTCCAGCCCAAGGCGACCCACGGCAGCGTGGTCGTGCAGCTGAACGGGGCGGCGAACACCCGCACGTCGGGCATCGAGTACGCCAGCGACCTCATCGCCTCGTTCGGCACCGCGTTCGGGGCGACCGTCCACCACTTCCCGGTGCCCGCGTTCTTCGACTACCCCGAGACCAAGCAGGCGATGTGGCGCGAGCGGTCCGTGCGGCGCGTGCTGGACGAGCAGCGCCGCGCGGACATCGCGCTGTTCTCCGTCGGGTCGGTCGCCGGCTCGGTGCCCAGCCACGTGTACTCGGCCGGCTACCTCGACGAGGACGACGTCGCGCTGCTGCACGACCAGGCCGTCGTCGGAGACGTGTGCACGGTGTTCCTGCGCGCCGACGGGTCGTGGAAGGACGTGCCGCTCAACGCCCGGGCGACCGGTCCCTCGCCCGAGCAGCTGCGCCGCATCCCTCGGCGGCTGTGCGCGGTGGCCGGCGACAACAAGGCGGTGCCGCTGCTCGCCGCGCTGCGCGCCGGCACCATGACGGACCTGGTCGTGGACGAGCGGACCGCGGCGCGCCTGCTCGCGATCGCCTGACCCCGCCCGGTGGCGGGCCGGGGGTCCGGCGGCGCCCCGTCCCGGACGGCCGGGCGGCCCGTGCGGCGGGCGACGTAGGTTGGCCCCCGTGACCGCCGAGACGCCCGCCTTCCGGATCCGCCCCGCCCTGCCCGCCGACGTCCGCGGCATCCGCGAGCTCGTCCAGCCGTACGCCGAGGAGCGGATCCTGCTCGCGAAGGAGTGGGTCGGGTACTACGAGGCGGTGCAGGAGTTCCACGTCGCCGAGGCCCCCGACGGCACGCTGATCGGCTGCGGGGCGCTGCACGTCATGTGGCAGGACCTCGCGGAGGTCCGCACGCTCGCCGTGGCGCGGGAGTGGCGCGGCCGGGGCGTGGGGCACGCGCTGCTCGAGGCCCTCACGGAGCGGGCGCGCGACCTGGGGCTCAGCCGGCTGTTCTGCCTGACCTTCGAGGTCGGCTTCTTCGCCGCGCACGGCTGGGGCGAGGTCACCGGCCCCGCCGTGCCGCCCGAGGTGTTCGCCGAGCTGCTGCGCTCCCACGACGACGGCGTCGCCGAGTTCCTCGACCTCGCCCGGGTGAAGCCGAACACGCTCGGCAACACCCGCATGATCGTGGAGCTCGACGCACCCGGCGACGGCCCCGGGGCTCAGACCGGCAGCCGGTAGCGCACGGGGTCGTCCGGCCCGCCGCCCGGGACACGCTCCACCAGGCCGTCGTCCAGCAGCCCCGCCAGGCAGCGCCCGAGCTGCGCGGCGTCGGGCCACGCGGCCGTCACGGCGTGCTCGGGGACGGGCTCGAGGGCGTCGCGCAGCAGCGCCATGATCCGCCCCCGGACCTGCCGGTCGGTCCCCGCCCACGCCTGCGTCCGGCGGCGCGCGGCGTGCAGGTCCGCCGGGTAGCCCTCCGCGCGCCACGCGCAGGCGTCACGCACCGGGCAGGCGTCGCACCGCGGCGACCGGGCGGTGCACACCAGCGCGCCCAGCTCCATCGACGCCGCCGCCCAGCGGGCGGCCGCGTCGTCCCGCTCGGGCACGAACCGCTCCGCGAGCAGGCGCTCGCCGGCCGTGATCGCCGGCGCCGGCAGCGCGACGCCCTCCGCGACGCGCGCCAGCACCCGCCGCACGTTCGTGTCGAGCACCACCGACCGCAGCCCGAACGCGAACGCCCGCACCGCGGCCGCCGTGTACGCGCCGATCCCGGGCAGCGCGAGCAGCGCCGCCTCGTCGGAGGGGACCCGCCCGCCGTGCCGCTCGACCAGCGCCCGCGCGCAGTCCTGGAGCCGCAGCGCGCGCCGCGGGTAGCCCAGCCGGTCCCAGGCGCGCAGCACGTCCGCCGGGCTGGCCGCCGCCAGGTCCGCCGGCTCGGGCCACCGCGCCAGCCACGCCCGCCACGCCGGCTCCACCCGGACCACCGGCGTCTGCTGCAGCATCACCTCGCTCACCAGCACGCCCCACGGCGTGCGGTCCGGTGCGCGCCAGGGCAGGTCGCGGGCGTGGGCGTCGAACCACGCGACGACGGCGTCGCGGACGGCGCCGGCGTCGGACGGCGCCGGGGACGGCGCGGCGGCGTCGGCGGGAACGGCGTCGGCGGGAGCGGCGGGGGAGGGGGACGGCAC
>JACXUT010000168.1 GCA_014763765.1 Micrococcales bacterium | reverse complement strand
CCGCACGCGCCCGCACCCCTCCACCGGGCCCCGGCCCCCGACCGTCAGAATGGACCCATGGTCTCCGGCTCCCCTCGCATCTTCTCCGGGATGCAGCCCACCTCCGACTCCCTCCACCTCGGCAACTACCTCGGCGCGCTGACCCAGTGGGTCGCGCTGCAGGACTCCTACGACGCGCTGTACTGCGTCGTCGACCTGCACGCGCTGACGGTCTCGCCGGACCCGGCCGCGCTCCGCGAGCGCACCCGGCGCACCGCGGCGCAGTACCTGGCCGCCGGCGTGGACCCCGAGCGCTCGATCCTGTTCGTGCAGTCGCACGTCGCCGAGCACGCCGAGCTCGCCTGGCTGCTGTCCTGCCAGACGGGCTTCGGCGAGGCCGGGCGCATGACGCAGTTCAAGGACAAGTCCGCGAAGCACGGGGCGGAGGGCACCTCGGTCGGGCTGTTCACGTACCCGATCCTCATGGCGGCCGACATCCTGCTGTACGACACGGCGCTGGTGCCGGTCGGCGAGGACCAGCGTCAGCACCTCGAGCTCACCCGCGACCTCGCGCAGCGCCTGAACTCCCGGTTCGGCGCGGGCACCGCCGTCGTCCCGGACGCCCACATCGTCAAGGCGACCGCGAAGATCTACGACCTGCAGGACCCGACGTCGAAGATGAGCAAGTCGGCCTCGAGCCCCAACGGCATCGTCGACCTGCTCGACCCGCCGAAGACCGTCGCGAAGCGCATCCGGTCGGCGGTGACGGACGCGATCGGCGAGGTGCGGTTCGACCGGGAGGCGCAGCCGGGCGTCGCCAACCTGCTGACGATCTTCTCCGCGCTCACGGGGCGTGACGTCGACTCGATCGTCGCCGACTACGAGGGCAAGGGCTACGGCCACCTGAAGGTCGACCTCGCGGAGGTCGTCACGGGCTTCCTCACCCCGTTCCAGGAGCGGGTGGACGGCTACCTGTCGGACCCGGCGTCGCTCGACGCCGTGCTGGCGGACGGCGCCGAGCGGGCCCGGGTGATCGCCCGCGCGACCCTCGGGCGGATCTCGGAGCGGTTCGGCCTGCTGCCGCGCCGCGGGACGGCATGAACCCCACCGGCCCGTTCGGCGAGGAGCTCCGGATCGGCGTGGCCGTCAGCGTCCCGGAGCCGTACGCCGGGGCGCTCCAGGCCGCCCGGGCGCGGGTCGGGGACCCGGCGGCCGACCTGATCCGGCCGCACATCACGCTGCTCGGCCCGACGGTGCTGCCGGCCGCGGCGCTGCCCGACGTCGACCGGCACCTGCGGGCGGTCGCGGCCGCGCACGCGCCGTTCACCGTGCACCTGCGGGGCACCGCGACGTTCCGGCCGGTGTCGCCCGTCGTCTTCGTGCAGGTCGTCGAGGGCATCGCGGCGTGCGAGGGGCTCGAGGTCGCGGTCCGGTCCGGCGTCCTCGCCCAGGAGCTGCGGTTCCACTACCACCCGCACGTGACCATCGCGCACGACGTGGACGACGCCGCGCTCGACCGGGCGTTCGAGGACCTCGCGGGGTTCGAGGCGCGGTTCGACGTCCCGGAGATCCACGTCTACGAGCACGGCGACGACGGCATGTGGCGGACCATCGGCGCGTACCGGCTGGGGGCGGACGCGCCCGGTCCCGCGGCGTCCTGACCGGCACGGACGTCCCCGCTCGGGATGCCGCGCGGGCGGTCCGCTCCTAGGGTCGGACCATGGGAGTGCCGGCCGAACCACGCGGCGCCGGGCAGGCGCACGCCTCCGTCAGCAGCGCCGACGACGTCGCGGCCGGCAACCGCCGGGACATCGGCGCCCGCGTGCACCCGGGCGGTGCGGCGGGGCTGGTCGCCCGCGCGAAGGCCCTGCTCGCCTGGTGGCAGCAGACCCGGGCCGCCCGGGCGAACGCCCGGTTCGGCGCGGCGGGCGGCGGCGTGCTCACCGGCGGCATCGCGTACGCGACGATCTTCTCGCTGTTCGCGGGGCTGACCATCGGCTACACGGTGTTCATGGCGGTGCTCGGCAACAACGCGGAGCTGCGCAGCACGGTGCTGACGACCATCGACGCGAACCTGCCCGGGCTGGTGAAGACGAGCAGCCGCGACGACGGCATCGTCGACCCGGACACGCTGGTCCTCAGCACGGGGGTCGGCATCGCCGGCGTGGTCGCCGTCGTCGTGCTGGTCGTGAGCGCGATCTCGGCCATGGCGGCGCTCCGCACGGCCGTGCGCGCGATGTTCGCCGACACCGGCCCCGGCGGCAACGTCGTGGCGAGCAAGCTGCGCGAGCTCGGGGGCTTCGCCGGCATCGCGCTGGCCATCCTGCTGTCCGCGGTGCTGTCGATCGCCACCACGACGGCCGCGGACTGGGCGCTCGGGGCCCTCGGTCTCGAGGGCTCCACGGCCGCGTCGTGGGTGCTGCGCGCCGTGGGGGTCCTCGTGGCGTTCGTCGTCGACGCAGGGACCTTCTGGATGGTCGTGGTGCTGCTCGGCGGGCAGCGTCCCGCGTGGCGGGACCTGCGTCAGGGCATGCTCGTCGCGGCGGTCGGCCTCGGCGTCGTGCGCGTGCTCGGGACCTCCGTGGTCGCCGGCTCGGCGCGCACCAACGCCGTGCTCGCGTCGTTCGCGGTGATCGTGACGCTGCTGGTGTGGGTCAACCTCATCGCCCGCGTGGTGCTGCTGGCCGCCGCGTGGACGGCCGACCCGCCGGCCGCGCAGGACGCCGCACCGGACGACGCCGCCGCCCCCGCGGGCTGACGGGCCCGGTGCGCGCGGGGCGGCAGGTCTCGCCCTCCGGTGCCGTTCGGATCCGTCGGGACGGGCTCACCGGGGGTGTTCGTGTGGACGGATCCGCAGTGCTGGGCGGTGGCGCGCGGGTCCCCTCGCCCGGCGTCGGTGATCGGATCCGTCGGGACGGACCCGCCGGGCGTGTGGGTGCCGAAGGGTCCGAACGGTCCGGGGCGTACCACGGGGCCCGGGTCGCGGCGCGGGCCCGTACGCGACGCGGACCTGGCCTCGTGCGGCGACGCCCGGGGTCCCGCTCCTCCACAGGACGTGGCCTCGGTGATCGTCCCCAGAGCGCCGGCGGCAGAAGGTCCGTCGATGGAGACGCTCGTGGACGCTGGTCACATGGCGGCGACAAGGGCCCTCCCCAGTGTGATGACCACCGCTCAGGCGCGGGCGTTCGGCGTCGCACGGCTCCTGCGCGACGGGAGCTACATCCGGGCGGCTCGTGGTCTGTGGATGGTCGTCGGTTCCGACCCGGCGGATCCCGGTACCCGTGTGCTGCTCGCGATCACCGCCGCTCCCGACGACGCGGTCGTCGGCGGGTGGGCCGCCGCCCGGGTGCACGAGCGGCGCCGTCTGGGGCGATCCGAGGTCCCCCAGTTCGACGGCGCGTGGGGCTCCCCGGACGCACCGGAACCCGTCCTGCTGCTCGTCCCGCCGGAGACGCGACTCGTGGCACGGCCGTTCCGGCGCGTCGTGAGGACGCCTGTGGCAGCGGCCGAGCGGGAGCGTGTCGACGGCATCGAGGTCACGACACCGCTCCGCACGGCCTTCGACCTGGCCCGGCTGTCCCCGCTGCCCCAGGCGGTGGCTGCGATCGACCGGCTCCGGGCGCTCCGCCTGGTGGATCCGGACCAGCTCGCGGAGCTCCTGGAGGAGAGGCGTCACCTCACCGGTGCCGCCCGCGGACGTCGGGCCGTGGCCCTGTCGACGGACGGTGTCGAGTCGCGGCAGGAGTCGGCGATGAGACTGCTCTGGTGCGAGGCCGGTCTCCGGCCTCCGACGTCGAACGCGGTGATCCGCGACGCGCGCGGTGGCTTCGTGGCGCGCGTGGACGTCCTCGACCCGGACGTCGGGCTCGTGGGCGAGTACGACGGGGCCGTCCACGCCTCGGCGCAGCAGCGGAGTTCCGACGCGGCCCGGCAGCAGCGGCTCGAGCGCCTCGGGCTCGTCGTCGTGCGGGCGACGGCGGCCGACCTCGCGACGCGCGCGGCCCGGGCGGAGTGGTGCCGCCTGCTCCGTGATGCCCACCGTCGGGCGGTGCCTCGCGCATCGGCCGGTGCGTGGAGCGCTCGCTGAGTCGAGGCCCGGCTCGGGGCCCGGGACCGGGTGGTCCCACCGCGCGAGAGGTGCACGGCCCGCCCACAGAGGCGTGCGCTCCGGGTTGTCGTCCGGGCGGTGGCCCGAGGGATCCCTCGGCACGGACGCGCCCAGCGTGTCTGCCTGTTCGGATCCGAACGACCACCTGACAGCAGCTCTCGGATGGGAGACCGCGCGGTCCGGCCGGACGTGTGGATCCCTCGGCACGGACGCGTCGGGCGTGTCTGCCTGTTCGGATCCGAACGACCACCTGACAGCAGCTCTCGGAGGGGAGACCGCGCGGCCCGGCCGGACGTGTGGATCCCTCGGCACGGACGCGCCGGGCGTGTCTGCCTGTTCGGATCCGAACGGCCACCTGACAGCAGCTCTCGGAGGGGAGACCGCGCGGCCCGGCCGGACGTGTGGATCCCTCGCCACCGACGCGCCCGGCGTGTTGGTGTGTTCGGATCCGAACGCACAAGCAGGTGCGGGGTCACGCAGGCGCGGGCCCGGGCCCCCGGGGGGTCAGAACGCGCGGGTGATCATCGCGCGCTTGACCTCCTGGATCGCCTTGGTGACCTCGATGCCGCGCGGGCACGCCTCCGTGCAGTTGAAGGTCGTGCGGCAGCGCCACACGCCCTCCTTGTCGTTGAGGATCTCGAGGCGCTGCGCCCCGCCCTCGTCGCGGCTGTCGAAGATGAACCGGTGCGCGTTGACGATCGCGGCCGGTCCGAAGTACTGGCCGTCCGTCCAGAACACCGGGCACGACGAGGTGCACGCGGCGCACAGGATGCACTTGGTGGTGTCGTCGAACCGGGCGCGCTGCTCGGGGGACTGCAGCCGCTCGCGGGACGGCTCGGTCCCCGTGGTGATGAGGAACGGCATGATCTCGCGGTAGGAGGCGAAGAACGGCTCCATGTCGACCACGAGGTCCTTGATCACCGGCAGGCCCTTGATGGGCTCGACGAGGATCGGCTTGTCGGGGTTGAGGTCCTTGAGCAGGGCCTTGCACGCGAGCCGGTTGCGGCCGTTGATCCGCATGGCGTCGGAGCCGCAGACGCCGTGCGCGCACGAGCGGCGGAACGTCAGCGACCCGTCGTGCTCCCACTTGATCTTGTGCAGCGCGTCGAGCAGGCGGTCGGTGCCGTGGGCGGTGACCGTGAACTCCTGCCAGTACGGCTCGTCGCCGTGGGTCTCCGGGGTGTAGCGGCGGATCCTCAGGGTGACGTCGAACGTCGGGATCTCGCCGGCCTTCGGCTCGGTCCCGGCCGAGCGCTCTGCGACAGCAGTCATCAGTACTTCCGCTCCATCGGCTGGTACACGGTGGTCACGACGGGCTTGGTGCCCAGGAGCACGACGGGGCGGCCGGGGCCCGGTGCGGGCACCTCCTCGCCCTTCGGCGCGGAGCCCGCGGGGGAGTCGACGGGCACGCCCGGCTCCCGGCGGTACGCCATGGTGTGCTCCATGAAGTTCGCGTCGTCGCGCTGCGGGTAGTCCTCGCGGAAGTGCCCGCCGCGGGACTCGCGCCGGTTCAGCGCCCCGACGACGACGGTCTCGGCGACGTCGAGCAGGAACCCGAGCTCGATCGCCTCGATGAGGTCGGTGTTGAACGCGCGCCCCTTGTCCTGCACGGACACGCGCGTGTAGCGCTCCTGCAGCGCCTGGATGTCGGAGAACGCCTGCCGCAGGGACTCCGCGGTGCGGAACACCTGCGCGTTGGTGTCCATCGTCTGCTGCAGCTCGCGGCGCACGTCGGACACCCGCTCGCCCTGCGGGCGGCTGCGCATCGTCTCGAGCTGCTCGACGACGGCAGCCTCCGGCGCCTCGGGGAGCGCGACCCACGGCGCGGTGGCGGCGTACTCGGCGGCGGAGATGCCGGCGCGCTTGCCGAAGACGTTGATGTCGAGCAGGGAGTTCGTGCCGAGCCGGTTCGACCCGTGCACCGAGACGCAGGCGACCTCGCCGGCCGCGTACAGCCCCTTCACGACGTGCGTGGTGTCGCGCAGGACCTCGCCCTCGACGTTCGTCGGCACGCCGCCCATGGCGTAGTGCGCCGTCGGGTACACGGGCACGGGCTCGGTGTACGGCTCGATGCCGAGGTAGGTCCGCGCGAACTCCGTGATGTCGGGGAGCTTCGCGTCGATGTGCGCGGGGTCGAGGTGGGTCAGGTCGAGCAGGACGTAGTCCTTGTTCGGCCCGGCGCCGCGGCCCTCGCGCACCTCGTTGGCCATCGACCGGGCGACGATGTCGCGCGGCGCGAGGTCCTTGATGGTGGGGGCGTACCGCTCCATGAACCGCTCGCCGTCGGCGTTGCGCAGGATGCCGCCCTCGCCGCGCGCGGCCTCGGACAGCAGGATGCCGAGGCCCGCGAGGCCGGTCGGGTGGAACTGGAAGAACTCCATGTCCTCCAGCGGCAGCCCGCGGCGGTAGGCCAGCGCCATGCCGTCGCCGGTGAGGGTGTGCGCGTTGGAGGTCGTCTTGTAGATCTTGCCGGCGCCGCCGGTGGCCAGGACCACGGACTTGGCGCGGAAGACGTGGAGCTCACCGGTCGCCAGCTCGTACGCCACGACGCCGGAGACCGCGACGTCCTCGCCGTCGGGCACCTCGCGGCCCGTGAGGTCGTGGGTGAGCAGCAGGTCGAGCACGTAGAACTCGTTGAAGAACGCGACCTCGTTCTTCACGCACTGCTGGTAGAGCGTCTGCAGGATCATGTGCCCGGTGCGGTCCGCGGCGTAGCAGGCGCGGCGCACGGCGGCCTCGCCGTGGTTGCGGGTGTGCCCGCCGAACCGGCGCTGGTCGATGCGGCCCTCGGGGGTGCGGTTGAACGGCAGGCCCATGCGCTCCAGGTCGAGCACGGCGTCGATCGCCTCGTCGGCCATGATCGTCGCGGCGTCCTGGTCGACCAGGTAGTCACCGCCCTTGACGGTGTCGAACGTGTGCCACTCGGGGTTGTCGTCCTCGACGTTGCCGAGCGCGGCGCACATGCCGCCCTGCGCCGCCCCGGTGTGCGAGCGCGTGGGGTAGAGCTTCGAGATCACGGCGGTGCGCGTGCGGGCGGACGACTCGAGGGCGGCGCGCATCCCGGCGCCGCCGGCGCCGACGATCACGACGTCGAACTGGTGGGTCTGCATCGGGGTCGATGCCTCCAAAGCGGGAGCGGGTGGCGGGGGCGGGGCGTCAGGCGGTGCAGAACGACGGCAGCAGGTCCGCCGGGCTGTTCGCGGGGCACGGGTCGAAGGTGAAGATCACCAGCGTGCCGAGCACCACCACGACGGTGAACGCCGTGTACAGGGCGAGCTTGAGCACCAGCCGGGTGCCGTCGCGCTCGGCGTAGTCGTTGATGATCGTCCGGACCCCGTTGGTGCCGTGGATCATCGCGAGCCACAGCATGAGCAGGTCCCAGATCTGCCAGAACGGGGACGCCCACTTGCCGGCGACGAACCCGAAGTCGATGGCCGAGATGCCCTCGCCGGCGACCAGGTTCACGAACAGGTGCCCGAAGATCAGCACGAGCAGCACGACGCCGGACGCGCGCATGAAGACCCAGCCGTACAGCTCCCAGTTGCCGCGCGACGTCCGGCGGCCCGGTCCTGCTCCCCGCGTGCGCGGGGCGGCGATCGTCGTCATCACTCGCCTCCGAAGACGTGCATCAGGTGCCGCGGCAGGAAGCCCGCCATCGTCACGACGAACAGCCCGAGCACGACCCAGAGCATGACGCGCTGGTACCGCGCGCCCTTGGACCAGAAGTCCACGAGCAGGATCCGGATGCCGTTGAACGCGTGGAAGACGATGGCGGCCACGAGACCGGCCTCGCCGAGCCCCATGATCGGGTTCTTGTAGGTCCCGATCACGGCGTTGTACGCCTCGGGCGAGACCCGCACGAGCGACGTGTCCAGCACGTGCACGAGCAGGAAGAAGAAGATCAGCACGCCGGTCACGCGGTGGGCGACCCAGGACCACATGCCTTCGCGGCCGCGGTAGAGGGTGCCGCCGGGGGTCCGCTTCCGGGCCGCCCGGGGGGGTGCGGCGGCGGGCGCGGTCGGCGTCGTAGGCACCGTGGGCACGGTAGGCCTCCTGGCGAGTTCGGGCGGGACTGCAGTGTCCGGTCAGATCACTGTAGTGATGGTGCGCCGTCCGGCCCCGTGGGGGAGAACCGATCAGGCCCAGTGTGACGAACCGCACACGCCCGGAGGGACCGAAGTCCCTGGTCGGGGCGGGGGTCCCGGCGGCGGCGCGAGGCGGTGCGCGGGGCAGCGGCGCCGCCGCCCCGCGCCGCTACGCTGGCCGCCATGTCCGAGCGCCCCACGGTCCCGCC
>JACXUT010000167.1 GCA_014763765.1 Micrococcales bacterium | reverse complement strand
GGGCGGGGTGGTCCTGGGTCACGTGGGGTGAACCTCGCTCTCGAGCTGGTCGAGCAGGCGGGCCAGGGTCTCCAGGCCCGCGTCCGACGGGGGTGGCGGTCCGTACAGCAGGTCGCGGACCTCGGTCTCGTCACGGTGCGCCGCGCGTGCGACCGCGGTGATCAGGGAGGGGGCGTCCGCCGAGCGCGGCAGCCCGAGCCGGCGGGCGAGCCGCGCGGCCGTGCCCGCCCGGAGGGACGCGGCCGCGTGGCCGTGCGCCCGCGCCACCCGGTACAGGCGTCCGCGGCCGCGCGTGGTCTCGGCGGACCGCACCACGACGGGCAGGTGCTCGACGACGACGCGGCCCAGACGCCGGCCGCGCCAGAGCGCGAGCGCCAGCACGACGACGAGCGCCTGCAGCAGCACCAGGCGGGCGGTGGGCGGCAGCAGGTCGGCGAGCCCCGGGCCGGCGGCCTCGCCGCCGCCGGTGTCGGTCGCGGAGGGCACGTACCAGACCAGCTCGTCGTGCCGGCCGAGCGCCCGGAGCACGAGCGCCGCGTTCCCGTCGTCCGCCACCCGGGCGTTCGTCAGCAGCCCCGCGTCGCCCAGGACCGTGACGCGGCGGCCGCCGGACTCGACGTCGGCGTAGAGGTAGGCCTGCGGCTCGGTGCCGGGCAGCGGGAAGCACAGGGAGGCACCGGCCGCCGGGCCGGACCCGCTCACCACGACGCCCGCGCCCGAGCCCGTGATCGTGCCCGCGGCCCCGGCGTCGTCGTCGGCGCAGGTCGCGCTCAGCCGTGCCGGCGTCCCGCTGCCGCTCCAGCCGGTGTCGAGCCCGGGCGCGGCGAGCGCCAGCAGGTACGTCGGGTCGAGCAGCACCAGGTCGGCGCCGGAGCCGGCGACGGCCTCCATCTGGGGGTCGGTGAGCAGCCAGTCGCTCGTCACGAGCAGGGTCGTGCCCGGGCCGGCCGCGGCGACCGCAGCCGCCGTGCTCCGGACGTAGGTCGTCGTCACGCCCTGGTCGGCCAGCACCTCCGCCACCGCCCGCGCGCCGTTCTCGTGCGGGTTGTCCGGCGCCAGCGGGGTGGTGCTGCGGACCGGTGCGGGGAGCACCGCCGCGAGCACCGCCACGGCCAGCACGCCGGCCACGACGAGCACCCAGCGGTACCGCCGCCAGCGCGACCCGGCGCGGCTCCGGGCGGTCGTCCCGTCGCCGAGGACGGTGCCGTCGGGGCGAGCGGGTCCCGGGGAGCCCGCAGGGGCCGGGGAGCCCGCGGGAGCCGCGGTGCCGGCGGGGGCCGGTGCGGCGGTCACCGGGCCGCGCGGTGCGCTCACGGGGCAACCCCGATCCCGGCGGGCACGGTCGGCCGCGTCGCGGCGAGCCGCGCGTCGAGCTCGCGCAGGGCCGCGTCGTCCGCGGCGCCGGGCACGACGTCGCCGTACACCACGTCGTCGAACAGGCGGCCGGCGGAGCGCAGGTCCCGGGCGTGGGCGGGCAGGCGCAGGCCGGCGGCCTCGACGGCCTCGTGCGCCGTGCGCCCCGGGCGCTCGTCCAGGACGGTGCGGTCCTCCAGCGAGCGGACCAGGGCGCGGAACCGGTCCGCGACCGTCGCGGCCCAGTCGCCCCGCGCGGCAGCCGCGTCCGCGGCGGCGCGCAGCTCGGCCGCGGACCGCCCGTCGTCCGCGTCCAGCACCGAACCCGCGCGGGCGAGCCGGCGGCTGCGTCGCACCGGGCCGGTGACGAGGAACGTGACGACCACGACCACGGCCAGCACCCCCACGACCACGAGGAGGGTGCCGACGTCGCCCAGCGCAGCCCCGTCGGCGCGCGCGAACAGGTCGCGCAGCCACTCCAGCAGCCGGCTGAGGATGCTCGGCTGCTGGTGGTACACCGGGTCGGCGAGCTCGCGCTCGAGCCACTCCCGCGCCTGGTCGGCGTCGGGCACGACCGGGACCTCGCCCCGCAGGGCGAGCGGCCGGAGCGCGGCGGTCGCGGCGGACGTCACCGCCCGGCGTCCCCCGCCGCCCGCGCGAGCTCGACGTCCAGGCCCTCGCGGCGCATCCGCACGTCGATGTAGGCCAGCGCGATGACGCCCGCCATGAACACGGTGCTGACGGTGCTGCCGAGCGCCTGGCCCACGGCCGACAGCGCGATCCCCGCGCCGCTGGTGAGGAACGGGTCGTCGAGCAGCAGCGTCGCGATCGTCGTGAACGGGAACGCGACGAGCGACGCGACGATCCCCACGAGGATCGACACCAGCAGGTACAGGCCCAGCAGCCGCCAGAAGCTGCCGCGCGTCAGGCGCCAGGCCCGGGCGACCGACGCCCAGAACCGGCCGCCCTCGAGCATGAGCGCCGCCGGCGCGAGCATCGTGCGGACCGTCAGCCAGAACGCGGCCACGACGAGCACGGCGGCGCCGACGAGCGCGACCAGCACCGTCAGGCCGGGGCTCTCGGTGGTGTTCCAGAGCAGGATCGTCAGACCGACCACCGCGCCCGACAGCAGCAGCACCGCGAGCGACTGCATGATCCCGAACGCGATCACCCACCACAGCCGCTTGCCGGAGCCGCGCACGACGTCCCCGACCTGCGCGCGCTGGCCGATCACCGAGCGGCTGACCGAGATGATGAGCAGCCCGGTGAGGATCGACGACGCCAGCGCGGTCAGCGGCAGCCCGGCGAGCGACGCCAGCGACGAGCCGAACGACTCGCCGACCAGGTCGAGCTCGGCCCCGTTCACGCCGCCGGTCGCGAACCAGCCGTTCACCTCGTTGGCGACGAGGCCCGCGAGGTACCACTGCACGAGCGCGCCGAGCGCCGTCGCGACGGTGACGACGACCGCCGTGAGGCCGAACATCGTCTTCGGGTTGTGCCGGATCGCGCGGAACGCGCCGTCGAAGATCTCCCAGATGCTCAGCGGGCGCAGCGGGACGATGCCGGGCTGCGCGACCGGCGGCTGGTAGGGCGCGGGGCCCCAGCCGTACGGCGTCGGCGCGCCGGGACCCGGCTGGCCGTACCCGGGCTGCTGGCCGTACCCGGGCTGCTGGCCGTACCCCGGCTGCTGCGGGTACCCGGGGGCCGGGGGGTAGCCGGGCGCCGGCGGGTACCCGGGCTGCTGCCCGTGGCCCGGCTGCTGCCCGTACCCGGGAGGCGTCGGCTGCCCGTACCCGGGCGGGACGGGCTGCCCGGGGGCGCCGCCGCCGTACCCGCCAGGGCCGCCCGCCGGCGTCCAGCCACCCGGACGGGGGGCACCCGGGTGGGTGGCCGGGTCGCCCCACGGGCTCGCCGCGCCCCGGTCCGGGGCGGGCGGCTGCCACCCCGGGGGCGCGTACTGCCCGTAGCGGGGCGCGGGGCGCGGGTCCTCGCCGGCGTCGGGCGCGTCCTGCGGGCGGCCCTCGTCGTGCGGCGTGCTCATCGCGTGCTCCTGGCTGCTCGGGGCGGACGGGCCGGGTCGGGTGCCCGGGCGGACGACGTCGCGCGGGGCCCGGGGGTCCCGCGGCGCGGCTGCGGCCATCGTGCCACGTCAGCCTGGGCGGGGGCGTGCGGTCCGGCGCGCGACCGCCCGCCCGGCGTCGGCCCCGCGCGGTGCCCGCGGATGCCATCATGGTCCGATGAAGGGACGCGTTCTCGTGGTCGACGACGACACCGCCCTGTCCGAGATGATCGGCATCGTCCTGCGTTCCGAGGGGTTCGAGCCGGTCTTCTGCGCGGACGGGGACGAGGCTCTGGAGACGTTCCGGACCTCGCAGCCGGACCTGGTGCTGCTCGACCTCATGCTGCCCGGCAAGGACGGCACCGAGGTGTGCCGCCTCATCCGCGCGGAGTCGGGCGTGCCGATCGTCATGCTGACGGCGAAGGCGGACACCGTGGACGTCGTGCTGGGCCTCGAGTCCGGCGCGGACGACTACATCGCCAAGCCGTTCAAGCCGAAGGAGCTCATCGCGCGCGTCCGGGCCCGCCTGCGGCGCAGCGACGAGCCCGCGCCCGAGCACCTGCGCATCGGGGACCTGTCGATCGACGTCACCGGCCACCGCGTCACCCGCGGCGGCGTGCCGATCCCGCTGACGCCGCTGGAGTTCGACCTGCTCGTGGCCCTGGCGCGCAAGCCCTGGCAGGTCTTCACCCGCGAGGTGCTGCTGGAGCGGGTGTGGGGGTACCGCCACGCCGCCGACACCCGCCTGGTGAACGTGCACGTGCAGCGGCTGCGCTCGAAGATCGAGGCCGACCCCGAGCGCCCGGAGATCGTCGTGACCGTCCGCGGCGTCGGCTACAAGGCGGGCGCGACGCCGTCGTGAGCGGGCCCCCGCCGGCACCCTTCTCGCCGGGGGCGCCGGGACGGTCGACGCGGGTGCGCCGCCTGCTGGCCGTGCGGACCGCCGCGCGGCTGCGCCGGCTCGTGCGCGGCTGGCGCGGCTCGCTGCAGGCGCGCGTCATCACCTGGACGCTGGCCGCGGGGCTGGTGGCGCTCGTCGTGCTCGGCGGGTACCTGTCGATCAGCGTGCGCGACGGGCTGTTCACGGCCCGGGTCGACCAGGTGCTCGCGGAGTCCGCGCGGTCGGCGGCTCAGGCCCAGAAGACGTTCGACGCCTCGACGGCGGCCACCGCCCCGGAGATCCAGCAGCTCCTCAACGACATGGTCAGCGCGCTGCGCTCCGGCGGCTCGGGGGAGCGCGAGGTCTTCATCCTGCGCACGCGCGGGCAGCAGCAGCCGATCCTCGTGACGAGTCCGGCGTCGGACTCCACGCTGCTCCAGCTCGTGTCGGACGAGCTGCGCGACGCGACCGCCCGCAACGACGGCCAGCGCTGGGAGTCCGTCGCGTGGCCGGCGACGTCCTCCGGGACGGGCCGGGTCGAGCCCGGGGTCGTCGTGGGGCAGGTCGTCACCGTGCCGTCCGCCGGCTCCTACGAGCTGTACTTCCTGTACTCGCTGCAGGCCGAGCAGGACCGCCTCGACTTCCTGCTGGGCGTCCTGGGCATCGCCGGCGTCGCGCTCGTGGCCCTGCTCGTCACGATGACCTGGCTCGTCACGCGGCAGGTCGTGCGGCCCGTGCGGCTCGCGGCGCACGTCGCGGAGCGCATCGCGGACGGCAACCTCGACGAGCGCATGGCGGTGCGGGGCGAGGACGAGCTCGCGCGGCTGGGGCGGTCGTTCAACGAGATGACCGAGAGCCTGCAGGACCAGATCGTGCGGATGGAGAACCTCTCGGCGCTCCAGCGGCGCTTCGTCTCCGACGTCTCGCACGAGCTGCGCACCCCGCTGACGACGGTGCGGATGGCCGGCGAGATGCTCTACGAGTCCCGCGACGACTTCCCGCCGGCCGTGCGGCGGTCGGCGGAGCTGCTGCAGCAGCAGCTCGACCGGTTCGAGGACCTGCTCGGCGACCTGCTGGAGATCAGCCGGTTCGACGCGGGCGCCGCGGTGCTGGACGCCGAGGCGCGGGACGTGCGCGACATCGTGGGCGCCGCCGTGGACCAGGCCGTGCCCCTCGCCGGGCGCAAGGGCACCTGGATCTCGGTCACCCAGCCCGAGGAGACCTGCGTCGCCGACGTCGACCCGCGTCGCGTCGAGCGGGTGCTGCGCAACCTCCTGGTGAACGCGATCGAGCACGCCGACGGCACCGACGTGGAGGTCACGGTGGGCGCCGACGACCGCGCGGTCGCCGTCACGGTGCGCGACCACGGCGTCGGGATGACGCGCGACGAGGCCGAGCACGTGTTCGACAGGTTCTGGCGCGCGGACCCCGCGCGCGCGCGGACGACCGGCGGCACGGGGCTCGGCCTCGCGATCTCGCTGGAGGACGCCCACCTGCACGGCGGCTGGCTGGAGGCCTGGGGCCGGCCGCAGCAGGGCGCCTCGTTCCGCCTGACGCTGCCGCGCCGCGCCGGCATCGTGCTGTCCGGGTCGCCGCTGCCGCTCGAGCCGCCCGCGGACCCGGAGGCCGACCCGCGCCCCGACGACGCGGGCGCGGCGGAGCGCGGCGCCGACCCGGCGGCCCTGCCCGACCTGCCGCCGACGACCGGCTCGTTCGACGTCGTCGAGCGGGCGCGCGAGGCGCAGCAGGCGGTGGCCCGGCGCAAGGCCGCGGCCCGTCCCACGTCCCGGGAGGACGGATGACACGCCGGTACCGGAGCCGCGCAGCCCTCGCGGGCCTGCTGGCCGCCCTGCTGCTCACCCTGGCGGGCTGCGTCGGCATCCCGACCTCCGGTCCCGTGGGCGTCGGCGTCGAGGGCGTCACCGACCAGGGCCCCGTGGAGCCGCTGGGCGACCCGCCGCCGCAGGACGGCTCGCAGGAGGACATCGTGCGGGGGTTCCTCGGCGCGAGCGCCGCCGGGTTCAGCCGCGACACGACCACCACCGCGGACGCGGGGGACGACTTCCGCAACGCCCGCGAGTACCTGTCCGGCGAGGCCCGCCGCTCCTGGAGCCCGCGCGAGCGCGTCGTCGTGTACTCCACCGCGTCGAGCCCCGACATCCGCCTCGAGGGCCAGTACCAGGTCCAGGTGACCATCCGCGTCGCGGCCCGGATCGACGCGGAGGGCCGGTACGCGCAGGCGGGGCCGGACGCGGAGGAGTCGCTGGTCTTCGACCTCGTGCAGGACGACGACGGGCAGTGGCGCATCTCCGGCCTCGAGGACGGCGTCGTGCTGTCGCAGCCGAACTTCGAGGCGATCTACCGGTCGGCGACCGTGTACTTCGTCTCGGGCGACGGCCTGTTCCTCGTGCCGGAGACGCGCTGGTTCCCCGTGCGGAACCTCGCGACCTCCATCGTGCGCGCGCTCATCGCCGGCCCGTCCGACTGGCTGCGCGACGCCGTGCGCAACCCCATCCCCGAGGGGGCCGCGCTGCAGCCGGACGCCGTCTCGGTCGACGACGAGGGCCGCGCGGCGGTCAGCCTGTCCGCGGGCTCGCTGCCGCCCGAGCCGGAGGACCGGGCGCTGCTGCAGGCGCAGCTCGAGGCGTCGCTGCGCATCGCCCGCGTGCGCGCCGTGGACGTGACGGCCGGCGGCGTGCCGCTGGGCGCCGAGCCCGCGGAGCTGGAGCGCGGGCAGGACTGGGGCGGGTCGCTCGAGGCGCTGCACGACGGCGGGCTGGTCCGGCTCGACCAGGGTGACCTCGTCGACGTCGAGGGTGTGGCGTCCCTGGCGGGGCTCGACGCCCGGGAGCCGGCGCGGGATGGCGCCGGCGACCTGCGCGTCATGCTGTCCGGCACGGACCGGCTGGTCACGGTGCCGATGACGGGCGCCCCGTCGCAGCTGCTGCTGCGCGAGCCGGACCTGGTCGGGCCGTCCGTGGACCGGCTCGGGTGGGTCTGGACGGCCTCGCCGTCGGCCCCCGGGCGCCTGCTGGCGGTCGACGCGGAGGGCACGTCGGTCGAGGTCGAGGCGGAGTGGCTGCAGGACCGCACGGTCCGCTCGGTGCGGATGGCCCGGGACGCCACCCGGGTCGCGGTGGTGTCGTCCGGGTCGGACGGCGTGCGGGTGGACGTCGCCGCCGTGGTGCGCGACGACTCCGGCACGCCGCAGGTGGTGGGCGAGGCGTGGCGCACCGGCGTGACGCTGCTGGACGCGTCCCGCGTCGTGTGGGTCGACGAGAGCACGCTCGGCGTGCTCGGGCGTTCCGGCAGCACCACGACCGACGTGTACCACCTCGTCCCGCTGTCCGGTCAGGTGCAGGCGCGCCCGCCGATCGTGGACTCCGTGGACATCGCCGGCGGCAAGGGCGACGGGGCGCTGTACGTCACCACCGCCGACGGGGCGCTGTACGCCCGGTCCGGGTCCAGCTGGGAGCGGGTCGCGGACGGCGTGCGCGACCCGTCGTTCGCGGGCTGAGCGGGCGCCGACCCCTCCCCAGGACGGCACCCCGTGCGGGAGCCGGGCGCCTGGGGACGCCGGCGGCGTGGCGGGCCCCCGGGCACGCAGCATGGCGGGATGACGAGGCTGCTGCACGACCTGGTGGACCTGGTGCTCCCGGTGACCTGCGCCGGCTGCGGGGCGCCCGGCCGCGCGCTGTGCCCGGCGTGCCTGCGGCGCTGGTCCGGCCCTCCCCGCCGGTGCGAGCACGCCGCCGGCCGGCTCGACCGCCTCGACGGGACCGTGCTGCCGGTCTGGGCGCTCGCGGTGGGCACGGGCGTCGTGCGGAGCGCCGTCGTGGCGTGGAAGGACCGCGGGCGCGCCGACGTGTCGCCCTGGTTCGCGGCCGTGGTGCGGCGGGCGGCGCCCGCCGTGGCGGCGGCGTCGCCACCGGGCCGGTGGGTCGTGGTGCCGGCGCCGGCCTCGCGGGCGGGTGCGGCGCGGCGTGGGGAGGACCTCGTCGCCGGGCTGGCGGGCGCCCTCGCCGCGGGGTTCGCGGACGCGGTGCCCCCGGGCTCGGGGACGCACCGCGACGCGGCGGCCGGGGGCGCCACGAGCGGGCCGGGCCCGGCGGGGTGGTTCCCGGGCGGGCC
>JACXUT010000166.1 GCA_014763765.1 Micrococcales bacterium | reverse complement strand
GCGTGGCGGGGTGCGGGTGGTGGAGGGCGCCGGCGCCCGCGGCCCGGGGGCAGGGACCCCGTGGCGGGCGGACGCCGGCGCGTCCTCACACCGGCGCGCTCACCCCTTGGTGAGGTACTGCAGCCGCAGCTGCTCGGTGTTGTCCTTGGTCAGGCCGGTCACGCCGTCCCGGACCACGAACGTCCACGCCGGGTTGTAGACGGGGACGAAGGGCATGTCGTCGTAGATGACCTGCTGCGCCTCGGCGGAGATCTCCGCACGGCCGGCCTCGTCGGTCGTCGCGACGCCCTCCTGGAGCAGGGCGTCCAGGTCGGCGTTCGCGTAGGACGTGAAGTTCGTCCCCGCCGCCGACCCCGCCAGGTAGTACATCTGGTAGAACGGGTCGGCGCCCCAGCCGAGGAAGTTGTTCAGGTACATCGGCAGCGCGCGGGCGTTGGTCTGCTGCGTGAAGTCGGCGTCCGTCAGGGGCTTGAGGTCGATGTCGACCCCGATCTCCTTCAGGTTCGCCTGCACCAGCACCGCCGCCGCGGCCTCGACCGCGTTGGACTGCTTGTAGTACAGCGTCGAGCTGAAGCCTTCGGGCAGCCCGGCCTCGGCGAGCAGGTCCGCGGCGGCGTCCAGGTCCTCCTCGAACGTCCCCGCGTCGTCGGAGTGGGTCTCCATGGAGGCCGGCACGACGCCCGTGGAGGCGTTCGCGTAGCCGTACAGCACCTGGTCCACGAGGTCCTGGTAAGGCACAGCCTTGGCGACGGCCTGCCGGACGCGGGCGTCGTCGAACGGCGCCTCGGCGGTGTTGAACCCCAGGTACTCCAGGCGGTTGGACGGCTCCGAGACGACCGTCAGGCCGTCCTCGTCCTCCATCGCCTTGACCTGGTCCAGCGGGATGCCCTGCGCCAGGTCGAGCTCGCCCGAGCGCAGCAGCAGCGCGCGCTGCGACGGGTCGGAGACGAACTGGACGGTCACGCCGGCGTTCGCGATCTTCTCCGGCGCGTAGTAGTGCTCGTTGGGCTCCAGCACGAGCTGCTGCGTCGGGTCGTACGACGCGACCGTGTACGGACCGGAGGAGTTCGCGTTCTCGCGGAACCACTCGCCGGCCCAGGGGTCGTCGTCGGTCGCGTTCGCCTCGCCGGTGGCCTGCGAGAAGATGCCGAGCGGCTGCATCGCCTCCATCTTGGCGAGCAGCGGGCTCGCGAAGCTGCTGGTGACGACGACGGTGCTGTCGTCGGGCGCGGTCACGTCGTCCGGGGAGGCGACGCCGGCGAACGGCAGCAGCGCCTTGACGTAGCCGGGACCGAGCAGGCTGCGCTGGTAGGACCACACGACGTCCTGCGCGGTCAGCGGCGTGCCGTCGGCGAACGCCAGCCCGTCGCGCAGGTGGAACGTCGTCGTCAGACCGTCCTCGGAGACCTCCCAGGACTCGGCGAGCGCCCCCTCGAGCTCCGTGGTGCCGGTGCGCACCAGGCCGTCGGTGTCGTAGGTCTGCTCGAGCAGCTGCTCGACGAGCGACCCGGTCGCCACCATCGCGGCCGGCGTGCGCCAGGCCTGCGCGTCGAGCAGGTCGACGGAGCTGTCGAGGCTGATGACGAGGGGCTCCGACGCGCTGCCGGCGGTGCCGGCGGAGGCGTCGTCGGACGGGGTGTCGCCGCCGCCGCACGCGGTGAGGGCGAGCGCGGCGGCCACGGCCGCGGCGGCCGCCACGGAGGTGCGCCGCCGCCGGGGGAGGTGTCGCTTCACGGGGGCTCCTAGCACGGTCGGGGCGGTGCGGCCCGCCGGCGCTCGGCCGGGCTGGGTCCGCGCCGTCGGGGAGCGGCGCGGTCCCGCGCCACGTCCAGCCTCGCCGCGGCCGGGGGACCGGGGCATCGGCTGCCGGGCCAAACCGCGCGGCCCCGGGTTGTCGTCGCCCCCGAGCGCCCCCACCGCCCGGCCGGGCCCGGCCACGAGGGTAGGCAGGCGTGTGTTTCGGGAGCGGGCACCCGTCGGAAACCTCGGTGAAACGCGGTCGGCCGCCTCGCGCCAGGTGTACGACGCGGCGCGCGCGCGGGCCAGCGCCGCCAGCCGGTCGTGCTCCTCGCCGGCGGCGGCCGTGATCGCGTCGGCCAGCGCGGCGGCGTCGCGGGGGTCCACCAGCAGGCCGGCGCCGTCGGCGAACTCGGCCATGGACGTCCCCGCGGACGTGACGACCGGGACGCCGTGCGCCATCGCCTCGAGCACGGGCATGCCGAAGCCCTCCCACGTCGAGGGGAAGCAGAAGGCGCGCGCCCCGGCGTACGCGACGTGCAGCTCGTCGTCCGCGAGCCGCCCGAGCAACCGCACCCGGCCCGCGAGCGGCCCGGCGACCAGCCGGCGCACCGCGTCGTCCGCCCCGCCCCAGCCCGCCGGGCCGGCGAGCAGGAGGCGCAGCCCGCTCGTCGCCGGCACGCGCGCGAACGCGTCGAGCAGCGTGGGGAGGTTCTTGCGGGGCTCGGACGTGCCGCACCACAGCACGTACGGCTCGTCCAGGCCGAGGCGCGCGCGGACCTCCGCGACGCGGGCGGGCGCGACGTCGGGCACCCGCACCCCGTGCGGCACGACGCGCAGCCGGTCGGCGGGCAGCCCCTCGTGCAGGCAGTCGTCGGCCGTGGCCTGCGACGGGACGAGGACGACGTCCGCCTCGCGCCGCGTCACGGCGAGCGCCCGGCGGAAGTACGACACACCGCGCGGCGTGAAGTGCTCGGGGCTGCGCAGGAACGCCAGGTCGTGCACCGTGACGACGAGGCCGCGCCCGCGCGCCGGCGGCACGGCCCACGTGGTGGCGTGCACGACGTCCGCCGTCCGGGCCGCGCCGGGCAGCGCCGGCCGCCGCAGCCGGTTCCAGGCCTCGTACAGCGCCGGTCGGGGCAGCGCGGACGCCACCACCGGGATGCCGAGGTCGGCGTCGGGTGCCGTCGTGTGGCCGCGGGCGGAGACGCCCACGAGGGGCACGCGGTCCCGGAGCGCCCCGACGAGCTCGCGGATGTAGGTCCCCGACCCGCCCGGGGCGGGCTGCCACAGCTGCTCGACGACCAGCGCGGTGCGGGGCGCCGTCACCGGAGCAGGTCCAGGTCGTGGTCGACCATCGCGGCGACGACCTCCGCGAACGTGCGCGTCGGGCGCCAGCCGAGCTCCGTGCGCGCGCGCGTCGCGTCGCCGACCAGCTGGGCCGCGTCGGCCGGCCGCACGAGCGCCGGGTCGGTGGCGATGTGACGACCCGGGTCCGCCACGCCGGCGCGCGTCAGCGCCGCGACCGCGAAGTCGCGGACCGAGTGGGTCTCGCCGGTCGCGACCACCACGTCGAGCGCGGTGCGGTGACGGGCGGCGCGCACCAGCGCGTCGACGTAGTCGGGCGCCCAGCCCCAGTCGCGCCGCGCCTCCAGGTTGCCGAGCGTGATGACGCCGCCGTCCCGCGCGACCCGGGCGGCGCCCTGGGTGATCTTGCGGGTGACGAAGGACAGGGGGCGGCGCGGCGACTCGTGGTTGAACAGCACCGCGCTCACCGCGTGCAGGCCGCGCGCCCGGTACACGCCCACCAGGTGGTGCGCGAACGCCTTCGCGGCGCCGTACGGGTTGAGCGGCCGGACGGCGGTGCCCTCGTCCTGCGGCACGCGGTCGGGCTCCCCGAAGATCTCGGCGCTCGACGCCTGGACGAAGCGGACGGCGCGGCCGGTGCGCTCCTGCACGGCGGCGGCCTCGTCCAGCAGCGCGGCGACCGCGAGCCCCGTGACCTCCGCGGTGCGCTCCGGCTCGCGCCAGGACTCGGCCACCGACGACACGCCGGCCAGGTGGTACACCTCGTCCGGCGCGACGTCCCGCAGCAGCGCGCGCAGCGCGGGACGGTCGGCCAGGTCGGCGACGTGGGCGTGCGCCGCGGGGTGCCCCGGCAGCGGCGTGCCGTCCGCGGCACCGGGCCGCACCAGCGCGTGGACCGTGGCGCCCTCGGCGAGCAGCCGCTCCACCAGGTAGGAGCCGTCCTGCCCGGTCGCCCCGGTGACCAGCGCGACCGTCATCGCGGCTGCGCGCGCTGCTCGGAGAGGTCGTGGTCCACCATCATCCGCACCAGGTCCGCGAAGCCGACGCGCGGCGCCCAGCCCAGCCGCTGGCGGGCCTTGCTCGCGTCGCCGATGAGCAGGTCGACCTCGGCGGGCCGGACGAACCGCGGGTCCTGGTGGACGTACGGCGCCCAGTCCGCGATGCCGACGTGGGCGAACGCGACGTCCAGCAGCTCGCGGATCGAGTGCGTCTCTCCGGTCGCGACCACGTAGTCGTCCGGCTCGTCCTGCTGCAGCATGCGCCACATGGCGTCGACGTAGTCGCCGGCGAAGCCCCAGTCGCGCCTGGCCTCGAGGTTGCCCAGCGTCAGGTCCTCCTGGAGCCCCAGCGAGATGCGGGCGACCGCCTGCGACACCTTGCGGGTCACGAACTCCGGCCCGCGGCGCGGCGACTCGTGGTTGAACAGGATCCCCGACGAGGCGTGCATGCCGTACGACTCGCGGTAGTTGATCGTCATGTAGTGGCCGAACACCTTCGCGACGCCGTACGGCGAGCGCGGCCACAGCAGCGTCGACTCGCGCTGCGGGACGTCCTGGACCTTGCCGAACATCTCCGAGGACGACGCCTGGTAGAACCGCACGCGCCGCACGTCCGGGCCGGCGTGCAGGCGCACGGCCTCGAGCATGTTGAGCACGCCCTTGCCGGTGACGTCGGTGGTGAGCTGCGCGTTCTCCCACGAGTACGCCACGAACGAGATCGCGCCGAGGTTGTAGACCTCGTCCGGGCGGGACTCGTCGAGCGCCCGCAGGAGGCTCGACATGTCCATGAGGTCACCGGTCAGCAGCCGCACCTCGGGGACGATCTTGCGGACGACCTCGATCTTCGGGTTGTTCTGACCGCGCACGAGGCCGTACACCTCGTAGCCCTTGGCGAGCAGCAGCTCGCTGAGGTAGAGGCCGTCCTGGCCCGTGATGCCGGTGATGAGTGCGCGCGCCATGATGTCCCGAACCGTGGTGGATGAGTCGGTCCGACCCTACCGGGCCGGGGGGGCGCGGTCAGGCCAGCAGGTCCAGCAGGTACTGGCCGTAGCCGGACTTGACGAGCTTCTCCGCGCGCACGCGCAGCTCGTCGTCCGTGAGGAACCCGCGACGCCAGGCCACCTCCTCGGGCGAGCCGATCTTGAGGCCCTGGCGCGACTCGATGGTGCGCACGTAGTCGGAGGCCTCCAGCAGCGAGTCGAACGTGCCGGTGTCGAGCCAGGCCGTCCCGCGGGGGAGCACCTCGACCTGGAGGCGGCCCTGCTCGAGGTACGCGCGGTTGACGTCGGTGATCTCGTACTCGCCGCGCGCCGACGGCTTCAGGTCCCGCGCGATCGCCACGACGTCGTTGTCGTAGAAGTACAGGCCGGGCACCGCGTAGCTGCTCTTCGGCCGGGCGGGCTTCTCCTCCAGGGACAGCGCGCGGAAGTCCTCGTCGAACTCCACGACGCCGTACGCCGTCGGGTCGGCCACCCGGTAGGCGAACACCGCGCCGCCGTCGATGTCCTCGAACCGCTGCAGCCGCGCGCCCAGGCCAGGGCCGTAGAAGATGTTGTCGCCGAGCACGAGCGCGGCACCCTCGTCGCCCACGAAGTCGGCGCCGATGACGAACGCCTGCGCGAGGCCGTTGGGCTCCGGCTGGGTGGCGAACGTGAGGTCGATGCCGAACTGCGAGCCGTCCCCGAGCAGGCGCCGGAACTGCTCGGCGTCGTGGGGCGTGGTGATGACCAGCACGTCCCGGATGCCGGCGAGGATCAGCGTCGACAGCGGGTAGTAGATCATCGGCTTGTCGTACACGGGCACGAGCTGCTTGCTGATGCCCTGCGTGATCGGGTGCAGTCGGGTGCCGGATCCACCGGCCAGGATGATGCCGCGCATCCGGCCATTGTGGCGCATCCGGCTACGGCACGCTGACGTCCTTGCAGCCGATGCGCGGGTTGGTGCCCCCCTGGGAGGCCCCGAACGAGTCGATCGCGTAGGTGCAGACGGTGTGCGTGCCGGACGTCAGCGGATCGAGGGTCGTGCTGTAGCCGTGCAGCGCGCCCATGCCGTACGCGCGGTCCACGTCGGGCCGGCTGACGTCGGCGGTCAGCGCCTTCACGGCGGTGCCGTCCACATACACGTGCACCCGGATCGGCGCGGTCGTGTTCGGGTCGAGCGCCCAGCCCTTCACGCGCACGGCGCCGGTGTCGAGCACGGTCGCGGAGTCCAGCCGGCCGATCGGCTTGACGTTCGCGACGCCGGTCGCGCAGCCGACGCGCCCGTCCGGCCCGCCCCACGTGTCGACGCCGTCCACGCACACGCGGTGCTCGGTCGCGTCGCCCGCGGCCACGGGGATCGTCACGCGGAACCCGTGGGAGCCGGTCGTGCCGAGCCGGGACGCGACGTCCGGCCGGTCGAGGTCGGCGACCACCGACGTCGCGGCCTTGCCGTCGACGGAGACGCGCACCGTCACCGGGCCGGTCGTGTCGGGGTCGTGCACCCAGCCCTCGACGGTGAACTGACCGGCTCCCGGCGTCACGGCCTCGACGGCCCCCGTCGGCGCCTGGTTGACGACCGTGGCGGTGCGGCACCCGATCTTCGGGTTCGGCCCCACCACGGGGTCGATCGCGTACACGCAGACCTCGTGGGTGCCCGGGGTGGTCGCCACGTCGACGGAGTAGCCGTGCGCCGCGCCCTTCCCGTAGGCCCGGTCGACGTCGGGGCGCAGGCCGTCCGCGGCCACCGACCGCGCCGGCTTGCCGTCCACGTGCACGTGCACGCGGATCGACGCGGACGTGTCGGGGTCGAGCGCCCAGCCGGTGACCCGCAGCCTGCCCTCCACCGAGGTCGCGGTGTCCACCCGCCCGATCGGGCGCGCGTTCTGCACGTCGACGGTCCGGCAGGAGACCTTGGTGTTGGCGCCGCCCGAGCTGTCGATCGCGTACAGGCAGACCTCGTGCCGGCCCGCCGCCGCGGGGAACGAGGTGGTGAACCCGTGCGCGCTGCCCTTGCCGTACGCCCGGCCGACGTCGGGGCGGCTCGCGGTCGCCGCGGCGGAGCGGACGGGCGTGCCGTCGAGGTGCACGTGCACGCGGATCGAGGCGGCGGTGTCGGGGTCGAGCGCCCAGCCGCTGACCTGCACGGTCCCCGCGGAGGGCGACGTGACCTGGTCGAGCCGGCCGATCGGGGGCTGGTTGACGACCGTGACGTCGCGGCAGCCGAGCTGGGAGTTGGCGCCGCCGGCGGAGTCGATGGCGTAGACGCACACGCGGTGCTTCCCGCTGGTCGAGTCGACGGTCGTGCTGAAGCCGTGCGCGCTGCCCTTGCCGTACGCCGAGCCCACGTCGGGCCGGTTGCGGTCGGCGGCCACCGACTGGACCGGCTTGCCGTCCACGTGCACGTGCACCCGGATGGAGGCGGTGGTGTCCGGGTCGAGCGCCCAGCCGCTCACCGCGATCCGGCCCGAGGAGGGCGACGTGACCTGCTCGACGACGCCGATCGGCGCGCGCTGCGTGGGCGAGCCGAACCAGTCGGAGAAGTAGTTCCAGAAGTTGCGGTTGCCGTACGACGAGCAGGAGTCGCCCGTGCCGTACCCGGCGCGGAGCGCGGCGGCGTTCGGCTGGTACGGCGTGTAGATGTACAGCGAGGCGGTGGCCTGGTTCTGGATGAAGACAGGGCCCGATCCGCACGCGCTCTTCGGGTGGTAGAGCACCTGGTTCACCATCCCGGCGCGGTACGAGTAGTTCGCCGGCATGGCGGCGTACCGCTGGAACTGACGAGCCGCCATGTAGACCTGGATGCTGAACCCGAGAGTCTGCGGGTCGCACGGCCCGGTGTCCGGGCAGCCGAACCCGAGCGCCTTCTGGTAGGTGGACGCCGCCTTGCCGCTGGTCGCCGTGACGAGACTTTGCTCCTTCTGGAGTGTCACCAGCAGGACCTGCGGGTTGATGCGGCAGGCCTTGGACGCCTTCGCGATGATCTGGGCCGCCGTCTCGTTCGCCGCGCCGGCGTATGCGGAGCAGTAGGCGTCGGCCGATCGGCTCGCCGTGGTCTCGCGGTAGTCCTTGAGGCAGGTGTTCCCGGCGGTGGGCACGCACGAGGCGCCCTTCTGGTTCAGGAACGACTGCACCTGCGCGGCGGACATGGTGCCGGAGTCGTAGAACACCGCGTCGCTGATGATCATGCCGGGGTCGAACTGCGTCAGGTCCGCGGCGGCGGCGGAGCCCCGGTCACCGCCGAGCCCGGCCAGGCCGGTGACGAGCACGGCGGCCGCGGCGAGCACGGGCAGCAGCACGCGCAGCAGCACGGTGCGCACGAGGGTGCGGGGCCGGTTCACGGCACCTCCACGGTCAGCGGGTCGGAGGCGCCGGTGAGGGCGGGGGACGAGTAGGTCACGACGGCCTCCCACGTCCCGGACGTGAGGGGCGGTCCGGACAGGCTCATGCCGGGGCACACGGTGGTGGAGGCGTCGGGG
>JACXUT010000165.1 GCA_014763765.1 Micrococcales bacterium | reverse complement strand
AGGATGAGGGCCACGGGTGTGCTCCTTTGCTGCCCGCCGTGCCGGCGGGCAGCAAAGGAGCACACCCGTGGCCCTCATCCTCACCGAGGAGCAGTCCGAGCTCGTCGCGATGGTCCGTGAGTTCGTCCAGAAGGAGGTCGCGCCGCACATCGGCGCCGCCGACAAGGCCGGCGAGCTGCCGCCCGGGTTCTTCGGGCCCGCGTTCGAGATGGGCCTGCACATGCTCGAGATCCCCGAGGAGTTCGGGGGCGGCGGCCTGGACTTCGCGACCACCGCGATGGTGTTCGAGGAGCTCGGCAAGGTCGACGCCGGCTACGCGATCACCCTGGTGTCGACGTTCGTCGCGCTGCGCAACGTCATCCTCGCCGGCACGCCGGAGCAGGCCCAGCTCTTCGCCGACCTGGTGGCCCCGGGCGGCCTCGGCGCGTTCGTGCTGTCCGAGCCCGGCGCCGGGTCGGACGCCGCCGCGATCCGCACCACCGCGGTGCGGGACGGCGACGAGTACGTGCTCAACGGCACCAAGACCTGGATCACCAACGGCGGCATCGCGAAGGTCTACGCCGTGCTCGCCAAGACGGACCCGGCCGCCGGGCACCGCGGCATCTCGTGCTTCATCGTCGAGACCGACCGGCCCGGCGTCTCCTGGGGCACCCACGAGGACAAGTGCGGCCTGCGCACGTCCAACACCTGCGACGTCGTCTTCGACGAGGTGCGCGTCCCGGCCGACCACCGCGTCGGCGCCGAGGGCGAGGGCTTCCGGATCGCCATGCGCGGCCTGGACTTCTCGCGCGCGTTCATGGCGACGATCTGCGTCGGCATGATGCAGCGCGCCCTGGACGAGGCCGTCGCCTACGCGAGGCAGCGCGAGCAGTTCGGGCAGCCGATCATCGAGTTCCAGCTCGTCCAGAAGCTGCTCGCCGACATGGCCGCGCAGACCGAGGCCGCCCGCTGCCTCGTGCACAACACGATGCGCCTCATGGACGCCGGCCTCCCCGTCACCAAGGAGGGGGCCATCACCAAGATGCTCGTCTCCGACATGCTGCAGGACGTCGTCAGCAAGGCGATCCAGGTGCTCGGCGGCAACGGGTACACCAAGGAGTACCCGGTCGAGAAGATCTTCCGGGACGCCAAGGTCTTCCAGATCATGGAGGGCACCAACGAGATCCAGGCCCTGGTCATCGGCCGGGTGCTGGCGCGCGAGTCGGCCTGATGGACGAGGAGGTCTTCGACGCGATCGTCGTCGGCGGGGGCTTCGCGGGCCTCGCCGCGACCTACCGGCTGGCGCAGGCCGGCCGCTCGGTCCTGCTGGTCGAGCGCGGCGCCACGTGCGGCTCCAAGAACCTCACCGGCGGCCGCCTCTACACCTACGCGCTGCAGGCGCTGCTCGGGGACGACTGGCGCGAGGCCCCCCTCCAGCGCCAGGTCACGCGCGAGATCATCTCGCTGCTGACCGAGCAGGACGCGGTGAACATCGACACCACGCTCGGCTCCGCGCCCGAGGAGTCGTACACCGTCCTCGCCACGCCGCTGCTGGAGTGGCTGGCCGCCCGGTGCGAGGAGGCCGGCGCGATGGTCGTCACCGCCACCACCGTCGAGGGCCTGCTGGTCCGCGACGGCGTGGTCCGGGGCGTGAAGGCCGGCGAGGACGAGCTCGAGGCGCGCGTCGTCATCGACTGCGAGGGCATCAACCCGCTGCTGCTGGAGCGCGCCGGCCTGATCCGGCCGCTCGACCCGCACGCCGTGGCGGTCGGCGCCAAGTACGTCTACCGGTACGGCTCCGGCGAGGAGGTCGACCGCATCTTCGGCGTCCGGCCCGGCGAGGGCGCCGCGGTGCTCGGCATGGGCGCGGTCACCCGCGGGGTGTTCGGCGGCGTGTTCTGCTACTCCAACGCCGACTCGGTGTCGCTGGGCCTGGTGCTCGACTCCGTCGCGTGGAAGGAGTCCGGGCACTCGCTGCTCGACACCGCCGAGGCGCTGCACGAGCACCCGGCGATCGGCCGCTACGTCGCCGGCGGGGAGCTCGTCGAGTACGGCGCCCACCTGGTCTACGAGGGCGGGTACGACACGCTGCCCGAGCTGTCCGGCGCCGGCTGGCTGGTCTGCGGCGACGCGGCGGGGCTGTGCCTCAACCGCGGCTTCACGATCCGCGGCATGGACTACGCCGTCATGAGCGGGATCGCGGCCGCGGACGCCGTGACCGGGGCGCTGGACGCCGCGGCCGGCACCGCGCCGCTGGGCGCCGCCGCGCTGTCCGGGTACCGCGAGCGCCTGGAGGCCGGGCTGCTGCGCGACTTCCGGGCCACGCGGGGCGCGCACGACTGGATGGCCGCGACGACCGACCTGTTCACCGTCTACCCGCAGCTCGCCGTCGACGCGATGACCGGGCTGTACCACGTGGGCCCCGAGCCGCTGACGCCCGTCGCGTCGACGCTGTGGCGCGCCGCCCGCCAGATCAAGAAGCCGGTGCGGACCGCCCGCACCCTGCTGAAGGGAGTGCGGACGCTGTGACCCGCCCCGTCGACGTGCTGCTCGCGGCCACCCGGTTCGAGACCGACGAGCACCACCCGCACATCGTCATCGACCCCGTCGCGTGCCGCACCTGCCCCTCGGACCGCGCCTGCGCGACGTCCTGCCCGGCGCAGCGGTACGTCTGGGACGACGCGGCCGACGTCATGTCGTTCGACCACGTCGGCTGCCTGGAGTGCGGCAGCTGCCGCCTGGTGTGCGACCGGCTGCGCACCGGGGCGCCGGGCTACTCCTGGGACTACCCGGCCGCCGGCGCCGGCGTCTCCTACCGGCAGGGCTGAGGCGGTGGGGCACCAGGGCGCACCGGGGCGGGCGGTCCCGCGCGGCGTGCGCGGGACGGCCGTCGTGAGCCCCGCCCGGCGGGCGGAGCTGCGGCGCGCGGGGCTGTGGGGCGACGCGTCGCTCGACGACTACTGGCGGCTGTCCGTGCTCGCCGGGCCCGAGCAGGAGGCCGTCGTCGACTCGCGCGGCGCCCGGCTCACCTACGCCGAGGTGGACGACCGCGCCGCCCGCATCGCCACCTGGCTGAGCGGGCACGGCGTCGGCCGGGGCGACGTGGTCTCGGTCCAGCTGCCGAGCTGGGCCGAGATGGTCTGCGTGAACGTGGCCTGCCTGCGCATCGGCGCGGTCGTCAACCCCGTGCTCACCGCGTACCGCGAGACCGAGCTGCGCGAGGTGCTCACCCGCAGCCGGTCGCGCGCGCTGCTCGTCCCGACCCGGTTCCGGGGGGCCGACCTCGAGCCCGTCGCGGCGCGGCTCGCCGCCGAGCTGGACCACCTGGTCGCCGTCGCCGCCGTCCCGCACAACGGCCGGCCCGCGACAGCGGTGCCCGACCTGGCGGACGTCGTCGCGACCCACGAGCCGCTGCCCGAGGACCTGCGGCGGCCGGGGCGCGGCGAGGACGTGGCCGCCGTGCTGTTCACCTCGGGGTCGGAGGCCCGGCCCAAGGGCGTGCTGCTGTCCCACGACAACGTGCTGTCCGGGGAGCGGGGGTTCGCGCGCATGCTCGGCGTCGGCCACGGCGACCGGGTGCTCATGCCCGCGCCGCTCGGCCACGCGACCGGGTACCTGCACGGGCTGACGCTGCCGTACCTGGTGGGCGGCACCGCGCTGCTGCTCGACGTGCCGACCGGGCCGTCCGCGGTCGCGATGGCCCGCGCCGAGGGCGCCACGTGCGGCATGGCCGCGGCCAGCGTCGTGCGGTGCATGCTCGACTCGTGCGACCCGGGCGAGCGCGTCGCGGAGAACCTGCGGTTCCTGTGCTGCGGCGGCTCCCCCGTGCCGCGGTCGCTCGCCCGCGAGGCGCTCGACCACGGGGTCCGGCTGCTCAGCGTCTACGGGTCCACCGAGAGCGCCCCGCACACCCTCACCACCCCCGCCGACGACCTCGAGCGGGTGCTCACCACCGACGGCCGCCCCGTGCCCGGCGTCGAGGTGCGCGTCGTCGACCCGGTGACCCGCGAGCCGCTGCCGGTCGGCGAGGTCGGCGAGGCGGCGTCCCGCGGCCCGCAGGTGTTCTGCGGCTACCTGGACGACCCCGCGCTCACCGCCGCGGTGCTCGACGCCGACGGCTGGTACTACTCCGGCGACCTCGCCCGGCTCGACGCCGACGGCTACCTCCGCATCGTCGGCCGGGCCAAGGACGTCATCATCCGCGGCGGCGAGAACATCTCCGCCGCGGAGGTCGAGCAGGTGCTCCGGGAGTGCCCCGGGGTGCGCGACGCCGCGGCCGTGGCGATGCCCGACCGCCGGCTCGGCGAGTGCGTGTGCGCGTACCTCGTGCTCGAGCCCGGGGTGCCCGCCCCGGACGTCCCGGCGCTGCGCGAGCAGTTCCTGGCGCGCGGCCTGGCCAAGTACAAGATCCCCGCGCACGTCGAGGTGGTCGACGCCCTGCCGCTGTCCCCCGCCGGGAAGGTGCGCAAGGACGTGCTGCGCGAGCGCGCCGCGGCCCTCGTCCCCGTCGGCTGACACCGCCTCCGCGAACGGCAGTACCCGAGAGAAGGAAGAAGAGATGCAGATCGCAGTCCTGGTCAAGCAGGTGCCCGACGACCTCGCCGGCGCGCGCCTGACCGCGGCCGGCGTGCTCGACCGGGCGGCCGGTCCCGCGACCACCGACCCCGTGGACCGCAACGCCCTCGAGGCCGCCGTCGCGCTGGCCGAGGCCGCCGGGGACAGCACCGTGACCGTGGTCGCGATGGGTCCGGCGTCCGCCAAGGCGGTGCTCAAGGAGTGCGTGAGCGTCGGCGCGACCGCCGGCGTCCACGTCAGCGACGAGGGCCTGGCCGGCTCCGACGCGCTCGCGACCGCGCGGGTGCTCGCCGCCGCCGTGCACCGCCTCGGCCCGGTCGACCTGGTCCTCGCGGGCGCGCGGTCGTTCGACGGCGCCACCGCCGCGGTGCCCGCCATGGTCGCCGAGCTGCTGGACCTGCCGCAGGTCACGACGGTCACCGCGATCGAGGCCGAGCCCGGCGCGCTGGTCTGCACCCAGGTGCTCGAGGACGGGCACGCCCGCGTGCGGCTGCCGCTGCCCGGTGTCGTGTCGGTCGACGAGTACGTCAACACCCCGCGGTACCCGTCCGTGCGCTCCAAGCTCGCCGCCAACAAGGCGGTGTTCGAGGTGCTGACCGCCGCGGACCTCGGCGTCACCGAGGTCGGCCCCGACGCCGCCCGCGCGGTCGTCGTCGCCACCGCGGAGCCGCCCGCCCGGGAGCCCGGGCAGCGCATCCAGGGCACCGACGCCCGGGACACCGCCGAGAAGCTGGTCGCCGCGCTCGCCGGCGCCGGCGCCCTGTGAGGAGGACGAGATGAGCTGCACCCTGTGGGTCCTGGTCGAGTCGGAGCGCGGCGTCGCCGCCGACGCGAGCCTGGCCGTCGTGACCGAGGCGCGCCGCCTGGCCGACGCGTGCGGCGGCGCCGTGACCGCGGTGGCCGTCGGCGAGGACCTGGACGACGTCGTCGCCCGGGCCGGCGCCGCGGGCGCGCACACCGTCCGCCGCGTGTCCGGCGGCTACGCCGACTACGCCACCGAGCCGTGGACGGCGGCGCTGCACACGCTGCTGACCACGCACGCCCCGACCGCGCTGCTGGTCGCCGCGACCACCCGCGGGGCCGACGTCGCCCCCCGGCTCGCCGCGCGCCTCGGCACCGGTCTGGTCACGGACTGCGTGGCGCTCGAGTGCACCGGTGACGGGCTGCTGGGCGTCAAGACCGTGCTCGGCGGCGCGGCCGTCACCCGCAGCCGGGTGCGGGACGCCGTCGCCGTGCTCACCGTCCGCCCGGGCGTCCTGCCGCCCGCCGCCACCGACGGGACCGCCGCCGAGGTCGTCGTCGAGGACCTCCCGGCCGCCCCCTCGCGCACCACGCTCATGGAGCGTGTGCCCGCGGAGGACACCGGCGAGGTCGCGCTCGAGGACGCCCGCATCATCGTCTCCGGCGGCCGCGCGATGGGCGGGGCCGACGGGTTCGGCGTGCTGCGCGAGCTCGCGACGGCGCTCGGCCCCACCGCGGCCGTCGGCGCCTCCCGGCCCGCAGCGGACTCCGGCTGGGTGCCCGTCTCCCTCGAGATCGGGGTCTCCGGCAAGAAGGTCGCCCCCGACCTGTACCTGGCCTGCGGGATCTCCGGCGCCAGCCAGCACCTCGCCGGCATGTCCGGCTCCCGCACCGTCGTCGCGATCAACAAGGACCCGGAGGCGCCGATCTTCGGCGTCGCGGACTTCGGCGTCGTCGGCGACCTGTTCGACATCGTGCCCGCGCTGACCGAGGCGGTGCGCGCGCACCGGGGATGACGCGTCCCGCACGCGGAGCGGCCCCGTCACCCCGGAGGGCGACGGGGCCGCCCTGCATCCGCGCCCGCTCCCCCCGCCGGCTCGTCGACTCGTCGAGAGGGCAGTAGATGGGGGTTCGAGTCCACGAACGCCCCATCTACTGCCCTCTCGACGACGGCGGACGCGGCTGGACCGCGCGGACGCGGGTGGCCGGGTGGTCGCGGGCCGGCGCCGCGGTCAGCGCGGTGCGGTCAGCGCGGTGCGGTCAGCGGGGCGCGAGGACGCCGCGGGCCTCGAGCGTCAGGAGCACGTCGCGGCCGCCCGCCGTGGCGTCGATGATCTTCGCGCCGCCCGACGAGTCGCCGACGTCGAGCACGTCCACGTCCGTCCCGCGGAACGCGCCGGCCAGCTCGCCGTAGCTCGTGCGGTCGCCGCGCATGCCCAGGCACACGTAGGTCGCCGCACCCTCGAGCCGGCGCCGGGACCCGTCGGGGTCCTCCACCTCGACCCAGCCGTCGCCGACCTCCGTCAGCGACGTGCGCGTCAGCACCGTCACGTCGTGCCGGTCGAGCATCTCCCGCATCTGCATCGCGGTGATGAGGTCGAGGTCGCCGGCGACACGGTCGAGCCGCTCGACGAGCGTGACCTCGGCGCCCGCGGCGACGCAGGCCTCCACGACGTCCAGGCCCACCGCACCGGCACCGACCACGACGACCGGCTTCCCGGCGAGCGCGGGCAGGTCGTCGACGCCGGCCGTGGCGCCGAGGATCGAGAAGACCTGCGTCCCCGGGACGTCCACGCGGTCGAGCAGGCCGGGGACGGGCGGCAGCAGCGGCTGCGAGCCGGTCGCGTTCACCACGACGTCGGGCGCCAGCTCGCGCACCAGGTCGACGGTCGCCGGCGTCGCGGTGCGGATCTCCACGCCGGCGCGCGCGGCACGCCGCACGAGGTGGTCGAGGAACGTGGCGATGCGGCGCTTCGCGGGCAGCCGGACGGCCTCCCCGACCACGCCGCCGACGACGTCCCGGGCCTCGAGCAGCACCACGTCGCACCCGACCTCCGCGGCCGTGCACGCCGCCTCGAGCCCGCCGACGCCGCCGCCGACCACGACCACGCGCGTCGGGGCGGTCACCCGGCGACGCAGGTAGTCCTCGTGCCCGACGATGTCCGGGTTCACGGTGCAGCGGATCGGGCGGTCCAGCCGGATGCGGTGGTCGGCGCAGCCGATGTTGCAGGAGATGCAGTCGAGGATGCGGTCCGCGCACCCGGTCGCGACCTTGCGCACCCACCACGGCTCGGCGATGAGCCCCCGGCCGATCGCCACCAGGTCGGTGTCGCCCTCCGCGACGACGCGCTCGGCGACCGCGGGGTCGCGGTAGTTGCCGCTGGAGATCGTCGGCCTGCCGAACTCCTCGCGGAACACGCGTGCCATGCCGGCGCGCCAGCCGTCCGGGAGGTCCATGCGGTCGATCTGGTACTGCAGGTTGCCGGCGAGCGCCGCGGACACGTCGATGACGTCGACCTCGTCGACCAGGTGGCGCATCAGCTCGAGCGAGTCGGCCACGGTGTTGCCGCCCGCCACCAGCTCGTCGGCGCTGATCCGCAGCATCACGGGATACGTGGGGCCGACGGCGGCGCGGACCGCCTCGAGGGTCTCCCGCACGAGCCGGGCGCGGTTCTCGGGGGTGCCGCCGTAGGCGTCGGTGCGGTGGTTGTACAGCGGCGACAGGAACTGGCAGAGCAGGTACGAGTGCCCGGCGTGCAGCTCGACGGCGTCGAACCCGGCGCGCTTGGCCCGCAGCGCCGCGGCGGCGTACTGCGCGGGCACCTCGGCGATCTGCTCGGGCGTCATCGGCACGGGGACCGGTCCGCCGGGCTTGGACGGGACGTCGGAGGCCGACAGCGCGGGCACCCCGGTCCGTGCGGGGTTCGCGGAGGCGCCCGCGTGGTTGAGCTGGATCGCGGCCTTCGCGCCGTGCCGGTGCAGGCGCTCGGTCAGCTCCCACAGCCGCGGGACGTAGCGGTCGTGGTCGATGCGGAGCTGGGTGGTGCCGTTCGACCCGGCGGGGAAGGCCACGCAGATGTTCTCGACGATGATCAGGCCGGTGCCGCCGCGGGCGCGCTGCTCGTAGTAGTCGAGCTGGGTGTCGGAGACCGTGCCGTCGGGCATGGCCATGTTGGTGCCCATCGGGGGCATGACCACGCGGTTGCGCAGCGTCATGGACCGGACGCTCAGCGGGGACAGCAGGTGCGGGGTCGCGGGCGCGGCCGGGCGGGGGTCGACCCGCACCTGC
>JACXUT010000369.1 GCA_014763765.1 Micrococcales bacterium | reverse complement strand
GGCGCGGTTGGCTGCGCGCCGAGCGTCGGATGCATCGATGGCTGATGGCGCAGGCGCTGCCGGCGGGCGGTGCCGCGGTGCCGCGCACCCGCGACGCGGACCGGACCCGCAAGGAGATCCTCGGGGCGGCGATCGAGGAGTTCTCCGCCCGCGGCCTCCTCGGGGCGCGCGTGGACGCCATCGCGGAGCGCATCCACACCACCAAGCGGATGATCTACTACTACTTCGGCTCCAAGGACGGGCTGTACCGCGCCGCCCTCGTCGAGTCGTACCGCGGCACCCGGGACCGGGAACGGTCGCTGCACCTCGAGGACCTGCCCCCCGAGGACGCGCTGCGCGAGCTCGTGCGCTCCACGCTCTGCTACGACGCCACCCACGAGCCGTTCGTCCGGCTGGTGCTGTTCGAGAACCTCCTCGAGGAGGGGATGATCGGCCACCTCGACGCCGAGACGCGCGAGGTGAACCAGGTCGCGCTCGAGATCCTCGACGACGTGCTGGCGCGCGGCCGGGCGTCCGGGGTGTTCCGCGACGGCCCCGACGCGCCGTCCGCCCTCGACGTGCACCAGGTGATCAGCGCGCTCGCGTTCTTCCGCACCGCCAACCGCTCGACGTTCCGGGAGCTGTTCGGGCGCGACATGCTCGCGGAGGAGACGCGCCCGCAGGTGCGGGCCCTCGTCGAGGACACCGTCCTGCGCCTGGTCCTCGCCACCCCGGCCTGACCCCCGCCGCCCCGGGCTGACGGCTCCGTCCCCGGGCTGACGCCCGCCGCCCGGCCGCCGGCCGACCCAGGCCGCGCCGCAGCCCTCCGCTCGGCCGCTGGCCCCACCGCGCCGGACCCGACGAGGTCGTCAGGTCGGGCCGAGGTCGTCAGGTGGACGTGACGACCTCGGCCGCAGATGACGACCTCGGCCCTGGCTGACGCCCTCGGCCCGCTCCGGGCACCCCCCGCCCGCCGCCCGTCCGCGTACGGGAAACCTGTCACAAAGTCTGGGACCTCCTACCCATCCCCTCGGGCCCGCCGCGCGTCACCGTAGTAACTAACCAGAACGGTACTTACCAGCCCGCCGCGGAGAGGATCTCTCGTGACCGTCGCGCCCCCTGCCC
>JACXUT010000164.1 GCA_014763765.1 Micrococcales bacterium | reverse complement strand
GCGTCGGGGACGGGTCGGGACGTGCGGGCGGGCCGGGCGTGCTCCGCCGGTCAGGACCGACGGTAGAACGGCAGCTCCACCACGCGGACGGGCTCGCGGCGGCCGCGGACGTCGACCGCGAGCTCGGTGCCGGGCGCCGAGACCTCCGGGGTCACGTACGCCATCGCGATCGGCGTGCCGAGGGTCGGCGACGGCGCGCCGGACGTCACCCGGCCGACGGTCGCCGCGTCGGCGGCGGTCCCGGTGAGGACCTCGTGGCCGTGACGGGCGGCGCGGCGGCCGAGGCCGACCAGCCCGACGAGCACCCGGGACGGCGTCGCGTGCGCGCGGGCGGCGAGCGCCTCGCGCCCGACGAACGGCAGCGGCTCGCCGTCGGGCGTGGTCTTGTCGAGCCGCACCACGCGCCCCAGCCCGGCGTCGTGCGGGGCGGTCGTGCGGTCCAGCTCGTTGCCGTACAGCGGCATGCCGGCCTCGAGCCGCAGGCTGTCGCGGGCCGAGAGGCCGGCGGGCACCAGGCCGACGGGGCGACCCGCCTCGAGCAGGTCCCGCCACAGGCCGGGCGCGGCGTCCGCGGGGACGAACAGCTCGAACCCGTCCTCGCCGGTGTAGCCCGTGCGGGCGACCAGCGCGGGCACGCCGGCGACGGTGGCCCGGATCGCCGCGTAGTACCGCACGTCGCGCACCGCCGCGGCCTCGTCCGGGTCGGCCACCAGGCCGGTGACGACCTCCACCGCGCGCGGGCCCTGCACCGCGACCAGCGCGGTCTCGAGGGTGCGGTCCGTCAGCGAGGCGTCCGCCCCGGCGAGCCGCTCGGCCAGCGCGTCGCGCACGACGGCGACGTTGGCGGCGTTGGCGACGACGAGGAACGACGCGTCCGCGAGCCGGTAGACGATGAGGTCGTCGAGGATGCCGCCGTCCTCCGCCACGATCATCGTGTAGCGCGCCCGACCGACCGCGAGCCCGGAGATGTTCCCGACGAGCGCGCGGTCCAGCCCGGCGCCCGCCCCCGGGCCGTCGACGTGGAGCTCGCCCATGTGCGACAGGTCGAACAGCCCGGCCGCGGTGCGCACCGCCTGGTGCTCGGCCAGGTCGCCCGCGTAGCGCAGCGGCATCAGCCAGCCGGCGAACGGCGTCATGGTCGCCCCGAGGGCCTCGTGCTCGGCGTGCAGCGGCGACAGCACGACGTCGCCGGCGGCGTCCGTGGCCGGGGCCGCGACGGGCGCGACGGGCGGGGTGGTCGGGTCGGTCACAGGGTCTCTCCCTCGGCGTAGGCCTCGACGGGCGGGCAGGAGCACACGAGGTTGCGGTCCCCGTGGGCGCCGTCGATCCGCCGGACCGGCGGCCAGTACTTGCCGGCGCGCAGGCTCGCGACCGGGTAGGCGGCGAGCTCGCGGCCGTACGGGTGCTCCCACTCGTCGGCGGTGACGGCCGCGGCGGTGTGCGGCGCGTTCCGCAGCGGGGAGTCCGCCACCGGCCAGCGCCCCGCGGCGACCGCGTCGATCTCCCCGCGGATCGCGACCAGGGCGTCGACGAACCGGTCGAGCTCGGCCAGGTCCTCGCTCTCGGTGGGCTCGACCATGAGGGTCCCCGCGACCGGGAACGACAGGGTCGGGGCGTGGAACCCGTAGTCCATGAGCCGCTTCGCGACGTCCTCGGCGGTCACGCCGGTCTGCTTCGTGATGCCGCGCAGGTCGAGGATGCACTCGTGCGCGACCAGGCCCGCGGGACCGGTGTAGAGCACGGGGAAGTGCGGGTCGAGGCGGGAGGCGAGGTAGTTCGCGGACAGCACCGCGGTCTCGGTCGCCCGGCGGAGGCCGTCGCCGCCCATCAGCGCGACGTACGCCCACGAGATCGGCAGGATGCCCGCCGACCCGAACGGGGCGGCCGACACCGCGGGCGCCGACCCGCCCGCGAGCGCCGCGCCCTCCCCCAGCACCACGTCGGTGGCCGGGAGGTACGGCACCAGGTGCGCCGCGACGCCGATCGGGCCGACGCCCGGGCCGCCGCCGCCGTGCGGGATGCAGAACGTCTTGTGCAGGTTGAGGTGCGACACGTCGCCGCCGAACTCGCCCGGCCGGGCCAGCCCGACGAGCGCGTTGAGGTTCGCCCCGTCGATGTAGACCTGGCCGCCGGCCTCGTGCACCAGGTCGCAGACGTCGCGCACGTCCTCCTCGTACACGCCGTGCGTCGACGGGTACGTGATCATGATCGCGGCGACGCGCGGGCCGTGCTGCTCGAGCTTCGCCCGCAGGTCGTCGAGCTGCACCGAGCCGTCCTCGGCGGTCGCCACCACGACCACGCGCATGCCGGCCAGCGCGGCGGAGGCGGCGTTCGTCCCGTGCGCGGACGCCGGGATGAGGCAGACGTCGCGGACCGGGACGTCCTCGGGCGCGGCGCCGGCGGCCAGCGCCTCGCCGCGCCGGCCCTCGTGGTACCCGCGGATGGCCAGCAGCCCGGCGAACTCCCCCTGCGACCCGGCGTTCGGCTGCACGGACACCGCCGCGTACCCGGTGATCTCCGCGAGCCAGCCGGCCAGGTCCCCGATGAGCTCCGCGTAGCCGGCGGCCTGCTCGGCCGGGACGAACGGGTGCAGGCCCGCGAACCCGGGCCAGGAGATGGCCTCCATCTCGACCGTCGCGTTGAGCTTCATCGTGCAGGAGCCCAGCGGGATCATCGTCCGGTCCAGGGCCAGGTCCTTGTCGGACAGCGCGCGCAGGTACCGGAGCATCGCCGTCTCGGAGCGGTACCGGTGGAAGACCGGGTGCGTGAGGTAGGCGGAGGTGCGGCGCAGCGCCTCCGGGATCGCGGGGGCGGTGTCCGGGGCCGCGGGGGCGCCGGGCGCGAGCAGGCCCGCGTCGGCGAACGCCGCGAGCACCTCGGCGACGTGCCGCTCGGTCGTCACCTCGTCGCAGGCCACCTGCACGTGGTCGTCGTCCGCGGCCCACACGTTGATGCCGCGCGCGGCGGCGGCCGCGACGACAGCGCGGGCGCGGCCCGGGACGACGGCGCGCACCGTGTCGAAGAACGCGGCGTGCGCCACCTCGACGCCGCCCGCGCGCAGGCCCGCGGCCAGCGACGACGCGCGGGCGTGCACCCGCTCCGCGATCTCCCGCAGCCCGTCCGGGCCGTGGTGGACGGCGTACATCGACGCGACGATCGCCAGCAGCGCCTGCGCGGTGCAGATGTTGCTCGTCGCCTTCTCGCGGCGGATGTGCTGCTCGCGGGTCTGGAGCGCGAGCCGGTAGGCGGGCGCACCGTCGGCGTCGACCGACACCCCCACCAGGCGGCCCGGCAGCGACCGCTCCAGGCCGGTGCGCACCGCCATGTACGCCGCGTGCGGCCCGCCGTAGAACAGCGGGACGCCGAACCGCTGCGCCGACCCGACCGCGATGTCCGCGCCGAGCTCCCCGGGCGGCGTCAGCAGGGTCAGGGACAGCAGGTCCGCGGCGACGGTCACGAGCGCGCCCGCGTCCTTGGCGGCGGCGACCAGCGGGGCGAGGTCGCGCACGGCGCCCGACGCGCCCGGGGCCTGCAGCACCAGGCCGACCAGCGCCTCGTCGCCCAGGTCCGGCAGGCCCGCGGCCAGGTCGGCGACCCGCACCGCCAGCCCGGCGGCCTGCGCCCGGCCCAGCGTCACGGCGAGCGTCTGCGGCAGGCAGTCGGCATCCAGGAGGACGACGCCCGCGCGGCCCTTCGCCGCGCGGTGCATGAGCGCGACGGCCTCCGCCACCGCCGTCGCCTCGTCCAGCAGCGACGCGTTCGCGACCGGCAGCGCGGTGAGGTCCGAGACGACCGTCTGGAAGTTCAGCAGCGCCTCCAGCCGGCCCTGGGAGATCTCCGGCTGGTACGGCGTGTACGCGGTGTACCAGGCGGGGGACTCCAGCACGTTCCGGCGGATCACGGGCGGCGTCACGGTGTCGTGGTAGCCGAGCCCGATCATCTGCGTCAGCACGGTGTTCTTGTCCGCGATCGTCCGCAGGGCGGCCAGCACCTCGGACTCGCCGCGGGCCTCCGGCAGCGCGAGCGGCCGCCCGGTGCGGATGCTCGCCGGGACCGCGGCGTCGACCAGCGCGTCGAGGCTCGGCCACCCGTCGCCGACGTGCCGGAGCATGGCGTCGGTGTCGGTGGGGCGCGGGCCGACGTGCCGGTCCGCGAAGCCGCGGGCGGCGTCGGTGACGGCGGGCGCCGCGTCCCGGGGGGCGGTGCGGACGTCGGTCGGGAGGGACTCGAGAGGGGTCACGCGGCTGCTCCGGGTCGGCGGGCGGGGACGGACGTGCGGGTGGCGCGGCCTCCCCGCTCTGTCATCCGCCGTCCCGCGCGCGGCGGGGTCGGGCGACCTGAGAGTTTTGCCGGTCCGCCGTGCCCGTGAGGGCCGGGGCGCGCCGACTTGCACCGTCGGTGGACCGGTCGCGCGTCGGGGACGCGCGGGCGCGGTCGCTTTCCAGAGTTGCCTCGCCACGGCGGTACGGGGGCCTGAGAGATTCCCGGGGAGGGTTGCTCCTTCGGCGCCTCGCGCGGCACCCGGGCGGACCCGGTGCCTGCGGGAGAGCTCTCCCGCCGCGGTTCGAGCAGCGTGTTGAGTTGTGGGGTCAGCCTAACCGCGTGGCGCGCCGGCGTCGCCCCCCTGGTCCGACGACCGGGGTCAGCGCGGCTCGTCACCGGCGGGAGCCACGCCGACCGACCGCACCACCGCGAGGCGGGCGATCGCACGCTCCAGGGCCCGGCACCGGCGCGCGTCCGCCCGGAACCGGATCACGACGGTGCCGGCGTCCCCGGCCGAGTACGTCGTGCTGAGCGCGTCGAAGTTCACCCCCCGCGTCGCGAACACCGCCGACAGGGCGGCGATGGTCCCGGTGCGGTGGTCGGCGACGACGTGGGCGGTCCACGGCGTCTCGTCCGGGTCGGAGGCGTCGGCTGCCACGCCGCCGGGCGTCGTGCCGGGGGCGACGTCCGCAGCCGCGCCGTCCGGTCCCGCCGACGTCGCGCCGCGAGCCGCCTCCGCCCGCCAGCCCGCCACCGCCGCACCGATCCGCCCGGCGACGGCCGCGAGCCGCCGCTCCTCGTCGGGCGGGAGCTCGTCCAGCAGCACCCGCGTCCAGCCCTCCGGCCCGAGCACCACGGGCACGCCCAGCACGCCGTGCACCGGCCGGCCGGCCACGCTCACCTCGCCCGCCAGGTCCACCTGCCCGGCCACCACCGTCTCGCGGCCGTCGAGGATCGTGTCGACCAGGTCGACGGTCGCCGCCGCGGTGGCCGAGGCCGTCTTCGCCCCGCTCTGGTGCGTCAGCCACGGCCGGGCGACGACGCGCAGGTCGGCCGGCCAGGTGTCCACCAGGGCGAACGCGCGCCCCGCGTCGTGCGCGCCGACCTCCGCGAGCTCCCGCTTCGCCGCCTCGATCTCGGCGCCGAACCCGTCGAGCGTGCGCCCGCCCCGCAACCGCGCCACCGCCCGGCGGCGCTCCTCGACGTCGAGGCCGCTGATCCGCACGGTCGACCACAGCGGCACCAGGTCGTCCCCGTGCTGCCCGGCCACGAACCCGCCGACGCGGTGCCGCCGCACGCCCAGCGACACGGCCGTCTCCCGCCGGAACCGCAGGGTGTCCAGCCACGCACCCATGCCGATGACGCGGTGGCGCCCGAGCTCGCGCGCGACGACGGCGACCGCGAGCTCGACCGGGTTCGACACCACCACGACGACCTCGTGACCGGACCCGTACCGCGCGATGGCGCGCGCGTACGACTCGAAGACCGCGAGGTTCCCGGCCGCGAGCGCCGCCCGGTCGGTGCTCGCCCCCGCGCGCGCCGGCGCGGTGCGGCCCGCCGTGAGCACGACGACGTCCGCGACCACGTCCTGCGGGTCCAGCGCCACGTCGATCAGCGGGGCGTGCTCGTCGTACGCGTCCACGAGGTCGGCGCGCAGCCCGTACGTCGCGCGCCCGGAGGCTCCGCCGTGACGGCCCACGAGCTGCAGCCGCGAGGTCGTCGGCAGCACCCGCCGCTCGATGAGCTGGGCGCAGACCTGCCGCCCCACGTCCCCCGTCGCCCCCAGCACCGCCACGTCCACGCGGCCGAGGGTAGGTCAGCCACGTGTCCGGCGCGTTGCGCGGCCCGGGCGGCCGGTCAGTCGAAGTCGAGCAGGTCGCCCAGCCACGACTCGCGGCGCTTCTTGCGGCCGTACGGGTAGCGGGCGTCGCGCCGGTCGTCGTCGCGCGCGCCGCGCCGGTCGTCGCCGTACCGGTCGCCGTACCGCCGGTCCCCGCGGTCGTCGTACCGCCGGTCGTCGCCGTGGCCCGGCGCCGCGGGGGCGGGCGGGTACCCGCCGTAGCCCGGCTCGGGCGGCAGCGGGACGGCAGGGGCCGGCGGGGCACCGGCGGGGACGCCGGCGGCGCGGTCGAGGATCTTGTCGAGCTCGCCGCGGTCCAGCCAGATGCCGCGGCACGACGGGCAGTAGTCGATCTCGACCCCCTGCCGCTCCGCCATCACCAGCTCGGCCCCGTCGGTGGGACACCTCATGCCGACCTCCTCGTCCGCGCCCGTGGGCGCACGTCCTGCCGGGGCAACGAGCGGCGCCCGCGGCCGGTTCCGGCGGCGGCCCCCCTACAGCCGGGCCTGCCAGGCGACGACCCGGTCCACCGCCTCCGCGACGACCTCGGGCGCGGACGCGAACGACAGCCGCACCCAGTCGTGGCCGTCGACGCGGTCGAAGTCGGTGCCGGGCGTGAGCGCCACGCCCGCCTCGTCCAGCAGCCGCCGGCACCACTCGCGGGAGTCGAGCCCCGACGGGGAGATGTCGGCGTACACGTAGAACGCGCCGTCCGCCGGGGCGACGCGGGCCCAGCCGAGCTCGGGCAGGCGGTCCAGGACGGTGCGGCGGGACGCGGCGTACTGCGCGACGTTCGCGGTCGCCGCGGCGTACCCCTCGGGCGTGAACGCGGCGACGCCCGCGTGCTGCGCCAGCGCCGGCGGGCACAGCGCGACGTTGCCCGCGAGCGCGTCGACCGGCTGCACCAGGTCGTCCGGGAGCAGCAGCCACCCGAGCCGCCAGCCCGTCATGGCCCAGAACTTCGAGAACGAGTTGACCACCACCGCGCCGGACCCCAGGGCGGTGGCCGCCGTCGGGGCGCCCGCGGGCCCGGGCTCGGCGGCCGCCGCGTCCGGGTAGGTGATGCCGTGGTAGATCTCGTCGGACACCAGCCGGACGCCGTGGTCCGCGCACCAGCCGGCCAGCGCATCGAGCGCCGCCCGGTCGACCAGGGTGCCGGTGGGGTTCGCGGGCCCGGCGACCACGAGGCCGTCGACCGGCTGCGGCAGCGCCTCGAGCTGCTCGATCGTCGGCTGGTACCGGGTCTCCGGCCCGCACGGCAGCTCGACCACCTCGCAGCCCAGCGAGGCGAGGATGTTGCTGTACGCCGGGTAGCCCGGGCGCGCGAGGGCCACGCGGTCACCGACGTCGAACGCGGCGAGGAAGGCCAGCAGGAACCCGCCGGACGACCCGGTCGTGACGGCCACGCGCGCCGGGTCGACCTCGACGTCGTACCAGGAGCGGTAGTGGCCGGCGATCGCCGCGCGCAGAGCGGGCGAGCCCAGGGCCTCCGTGTAGCCGAGGTCCCCGCCGGCGAGCAGCTGCACGGCCCGCTCCCGCACCACGTCCGAGGCGCCCGCCGACGGCTCGCCCACGCAGAGGTTCAGCACGGACTGGCCGGCGGCGCGGCGCGCGTTCGCGGCCGCGACGATGTCCATCACGGCGAACGGGGGCACGTGGGAGCGGGACGAGACCTTCACCCCGCCATCCTGCCCCGGGCGCGTGTCGGTGCGCCCGTCTAGCGTGAGGGCGTGACGGACCAGCACCCCGACCTGCACCTGGACCTGCCCGGCGCCCGGCTGGCGTACGACGTGACCGGCGCGGAGGGGCGCGCCGTCGTCGTCGCGCACGGGCTCACCGCCAGCCGTGCCGCCGACGCGGCGCACGGCGCGCTCGACCGGTCGGCGCTCGCCGCCGCGCTGCCCGGCCGCCGCCTCGTGCGGTACGACGCCCGCGGGCACGGAGCCTCGACCGGCGAGCCGGACCCGGCGTCGTACACCTGGCCGGCGCTCGCGGAGGACCTGCTGGCGCTGCTCGACGCGGTGTCGCCCGGCGAGCCCGTCGACGCCGTGGGCGCCTCGATGGGCACCGCGGCCGTCCTGTGGGCCGCGACCCGGCGCCCGGAGCGGTTCCGGCGGCTCGTCCTGACAATCCCGCCGACGGCCTGGGAGACCCGGGCGCCGCACACCGCCGGGTACGAGGCCGCGGCGCAGGCGATCGAGCGGCACGGCCTGGCGCCCTGGCTGCGGGCCGTCGCCGCGGAGCCGCCCGTGCCCGTGCTGGCGGCGGGCGGCTGGCCCTCCGACGGCGAGCCGGCCGTCCCCGAGCACCTGCTGCCGTCCGCGATGCGGGGCGCGGTGCTGTCCGACCTGCCCGACCCGGACGCGCTGGCCGCCCTGCCGCACCCCACGCTGCTGCTCCCCTGGGCGTCCGACCCCGGGCACCCGGTCAGCACGGCCGAGCGGCTCGCGGAGCTGCTGCCCGCCGCGACCCTGGAGGTCGCGGAGACGCCCGAGGCGATCCGGGGGTGGGACACCCGGATCGCACGGTTCCTGGCGGGCTGACGCCGCGGGGCGGGCG
>JACXUT010000163.1 GCA_014763765.1 Micrococcales bacterium | reverse complement strand
GGGGTGGGGCCGGCGGCGCTGGTGCTCGGGGTGCTCGGGCTGCGGCGCACGCGCGGCGGGGCGCGCCGCGGGCGGGGCCTCGCGGTCGCGGGCACCGCGCTCGGGGCCGTCGGCACGTTCGCGTGGGCGGCGCTCCTGGCGCTCGGCGTCGGCACCGCCCTGGCCACCCGGCCGCTGCCCGCGGACGTCGCGGAGCCGGTGGACGCGCGGGCGGTGCAGCTCGTGACCGGCAGCTGCCTCGCGGAGCTGCCGGCGGACGGCCCGGTGGACCGCGTCCGCGTGGTGCCGTGCGCGGACGTGCACGCGGCGCAGGTCGTCACGGAGTACGACTTCGGCCGGGACGCGTCGTGGCCCGGCCGGGACGCTGCCGCGGCTCGGGTGTCGGCGGCGTGCGAGCTGACCGCGGCGGAGGAGTCGGCGGGCTACCGGATGGTCGCCTGGTCCCCGAGCGCGTCGTCGTGGGCGCGCGGCGACCGCACGGGGCTGTGCGTGCTCGTCCCGCCCTCCCCGGAGGCGGGCTCGGCGCTGGACGCCTCCCGGTAGGTCAGAGCGGCCGGACGAGCTGGGCGCTCACGTGGGCGCGGACGACGGCCACCATGTCCGTGGCGCCGTCGTCCAGCAGCCACTGCACCTGCAGCCCGTCCATGAGCGCCACGAGGTGCCGCGCCGCCGTGCCGGGCTCCACGCCGTCCCGGAGCGCGCCGGCCTCGCGCGCCCGCTCGTAGGCCGACCGGACCGCGGCCAGCGCGCGGCGGTACCGGTCCTGGAAGTAGTCGTGCGCGGGGTGGTCCGCCGACGTCGCCTCCGCGGAGAGCACCGCGTACAGCTCGACGATCGGGCGGCGCCCGGTGTTGCGCTCCACGAGCTCGACCAGGCGCCGCAGGCCGGAGACGGGGTCGTCGTCGTCCCCGCCGGCCACCCAGACGCTGTCGACCTCGTCGCGGTGCTCGAGCACGGCGAGGAGGAGCGCCTCCTTCGTCGGGAAGTGGTGCAGCAGCCCGGGGTGGGAGATGCCGCAGCGCCCGGCGATCTCGCGCAGGGAGGCGCCGCGGTAGCCGACCTCCCCGAACAGGGTCACCGCTCGGTCGATGATCTCCCGCCGCTTGGCGCGGCCCTTGGCGTAGCCGCGCTCCACGTCGACCGCCATCTGCCGCTCCCCCGCGTCCCGCTGGGTCCCGCCGCTGGGCCCGTCCTGGGGTCAGGGTCTCACAGGCGGCCCCGGCGCGGCCCCCCTCGACCGCAGCAATACCTACCGCGCGGTCGGGATAGCCGTTAGGCTCGGCCGGGTCCGACCGACCCCGCACGAGGAGGTGCCGCGTGTCCGACGCGCCCGCGCTGTTCGACATCGACCGTGTCCTGTCCGAGCTCACCCTCGAGGAGAAGGCCGCCCTGACATCGGGCTCCGACTTCTGGCACACCGAGGGCGTCCCGCGCCTGGGCGTGCCGCCGGTGATGGTCACCGACGGGCCGCACGGCCTGCGCAAGCAGGCGGAGAGCGCCGACCACCTCGGGCTGGGCAGCTCCGTGCCCGCGACGTGCTTCCCGCCGGCCACCGCCCTGGCCTCGACGTGGGACGTGGACCTGATCGGGCGCCTCGGCCGGGCGCTGGGCGTCGAGACCCGCGCGAACGCCGTCGGCGTGCTGCTGGGCCCCGGGGTCAACATCAAGCGGTCGCCGCTGTGCGGGCGGAACTTCGAGTACTTCTCGGAGGACCCGGTGCTCGCCGGCGACCTGGCGGCGGCGCTCGTCGAGGGCATCCAGTCGCAGGGCGTCGGCACGTCGCTCAAGCACTTCGCGGCGAACAACCAGGAGACCGACCGCATGCGCGTCTCGGCCGACGTGGACGAGCGCACGCTGCGCGAGATCTACCTGCCGGCGTTCGAGCGCGTGGTCACGCGCACGCAGCCGTGGACCGTCATGTGCTCGTACAACCGGGTCAACGGCACGTACGCCTCGCAGGACCCGTGGCTGCTGACCGACCTGCTGCGCGGCGAGTGGGGCTTCGAGGGCCTCGTGGTGTCGGACTGGGGCGCCGTCGTCGACCGGGTCGCGGCGGTCGCCGCCGGGCTCGACCTGGAGATGCCGGCGACCGGCGGCCGGACCGACGCGCTGGTCGTGGAGGCCGTGCGGGACGGCCGGCTGGACGAGGCGGTGCTCGACGTCGCGGTCCGCCGGGTGCTCACGATGGTCGCCCGCGCGCAGGCCGCGCTGGCCGACCCCGGGACCGTCGACGTCGACGCGCACCACGCGCTGGCCCGCGAGGCGGCGGCCGACGGCTCCGTGCTGCTGAAGAACGACCCCGTCGACGGCACCCCCGTGCTGCCGCTGTCCCGCGAGGACGCCGCGGCGGCCGTCGTCATCGGGGAGTTCGCCCGCACGCCGCGCTACCAGGGCGCCGGCTCGTCGCAGGTGAACCCGACGCGGCTCGACGACGCCCTGACCGCGCTGCGCGCCGCCGTCGGCACCCAGCTGCCGTACGCGCCCGGGTTCGCGGTGGCCGGCGTGCCCGGCTCGCAGGACGCGGACGACGCGGCGCTGCTGGCGGAGGCCGTCGAGGCGGCGCGGGGCGCCGGGACGGTGCTGCTGTTCCTCGGGCTGCCCGCCCCGGACGAGTCGGAGGGCTACGACCGCACGCACCTGGGGCTCCCCGCCAACCAGCTCGCCGTGCTGCGCGCCGTCGCCGCGGTCAACCCCCGCGTCGTCGTGGTGCTCGCGAACGGCTCCGCGGTGACCGTGGAGTGGCAGGACGACGCCGCCGCCGTGCTGGAGACGTGGCTCGGCGGCCAGGCCGGCGGCTCGGCCGTCGCCGACCTGCTGCTGGGCGTCCGGAACCCGTCCGGGCGGCTCGCGGAGACCGTCCCGCACCGCCTCGAGGACACCCCGGCCTTCGGCAGCTTCCCGGGCGAGGCCGGCCACGTCCGCTACGGCGAGGGCGTCCTGGTGGGGTACCGCTGGTACGACACCCGCCTGCTGGACGTCGCGTACCCGTTCGGCCACGGCCTGTCGTACACGACGTTCGCGTACTCCGGCGTCCGCGCCGAGGTCAGCGGCGAGGGCGCGGCCTCGTCCGTCGAGGTGACCGTGACGGTGACGAACACCGGCGCGGTCGCGGGCGCGGAGACCGTCCAGGTGTACGTGGGCGACCCCGACGCCGCGGTCGTCCGGCCGACCCGGGAGCTCAAGGCGTTCGCCAAGGTCGCGCTGGAGCCCGGCGAGTCCCGCACGGTCGCCGTGACGCTCGGCGCGCGCGACCTGTCGTACTGGCACCCCGGCCTGCGGCGCTGGGTGGTCGGCGGCGGCCGCACGGTCGTCGAGGTCGGCGCCTCCTCGCGGGACGTCCGCGGCACGGCGGAGGTGACCGTGACCGGTGAGCCGCTGTGGAGCGAGGTCACCGCGGACTCCACGGTGAACGAGTGGCTCGCCCACCCGGTCGGCGCACGCCTGCTGGGGCCGGAGCTCGCGTCCGCGACCGCCGACCTCGACCCGGGGATGCTCGCGATGATCGGCGACATGCCGGTGCGCGTGGTCGTCGGGTTCGGCATGGCGGGCTTCGACCTGGCGCGGCTCGACGCCCTGGTCGCGGAGGCGCGCGCGGCCTGACGCCGGCCGTGGCAGGCAGGGCCGTGGGTCCCGGTCGGCACACCGGGGCGGGTGGCACGCTGGTGCCCGGCGGCGCGGCGCGCGCCGCCACGAACGGGCGAGACGGAGGCAGGGACATGGCAGCACCACGGGTCGTCGTGGTCGGGGGCGGGTACGGCGGGGCGCGGGTCGCCTCGCTCCTGGACGACGTGGCGGACGTCGTGCTGGTGGAGCCCAAGGACGCGTTCGTGCACGCCTCCGCGGCGCTGCGGGCGGCGGTCGACCCGGTCTGGGAGTCGCGGGTGTTCTTCGGCTACGACCGGCTGCTCGAGCGCGGGCACGTCGTGCAGCAGCGCGTCGAGCGCGCCACGTCCAGCGGGGTGCAGCTCGGCGACGGCACGAGCCTCGACGCCGACTACCTGGTGCTCGCCACGGGCACCTCGTACCCGTTCCCCGCGAAGTTCATCGAGTCGGACACCGGCGTCGCGCGGGCGCGCCTCGCCCGGATGCGCGACGGCCTCGCGCGGGCCGAGCGCGTGCTCGTGGTGGGCGCCGGCGCGGTCGGGCTCGAGCTGGTGGGCGAGCTGCTCGACGCCTACCCGCACCTGGCGGTCACGGTCGTGGACCAGGCCGACGACGCGCTGACCTCCGAGGACTACCTGCCGGAGCTGCGCGCCGCCGTCCGGGACCAGCTCGACGGCCGGGTGCAGTTCCTGTTCGGGTCCCGCCTCGGGTACCTGCCGCCGGTGGACGTCGGGGTGCACGAGCCGTTCGTCGTCGACACCGAGGCCGGCGAGCGCGTCGAGGCGCAGATGTGGTTCCGGTGCTACGGCAACCTGCCCGCGAGCGACTACCTGGCGGGCGACCTGGCCGGCGTCCGCAACGGGCTCGGCGAGGTGCGGGTGGACGACACCCTCGCGCTGACGGGGTTCCCGACGGTGTTCGCGGTCGGCGACATCACCGACGTGCGCGAGTCGAAGCGGGCCTCCGCGGCGCGCGACCACGCCGCGGTGGTCGCGGCGAACATCCGGGCGCTCGTCGAGGGCGGCACGCCCTCGGCGGCCTACACCCCGGCGCCCGAGCGGATCGTGCTCCCGCTGGGCCGCACCGGGGGCGCCTCGCAGGTCGTCGACGAGGCCGGCGCGCACCGCATCCTCGGGGCGGAGGAGACGAGCCGCATCAAGGGCGCCGACCTGTACTCGTCCGCCATGGCGGAGCTGTTCGGCTGACGGCGGGGACGCCGCGCGGGGTCAGCCCCGCGCGGCGAGCCGGCGGCGGCGCAGCCGCGTCCACACGAACCGCACGACGACGACCACGATCGCCGCGTACACGGCGTAGTTGATGTAGTCGGAGTAGTGGCCGACGTCCTCCCACTGCTCGCCGAGCACGTAGCCCGAGACCACCAGGGCCGAGTTCCACACGGCGCTGCCGAGCGCGGTGTAGACGAGGAACCGGACCTGCGGCATCCGCTCCAGGCCGGCCGGGACGGACACCAGCGACCGGACGACCGGGACGCAGCGCCCGACGAGCACCGCCGCGCCGCCGTGCCGGACGAACCACGACTCGGCGCGGTCGAGGTCCTCGACCTCCATGAGCGGGATCCGCTCCAGCCACCGGCGCAGCCGCTCCCGGCCGAGCCAGACGCCGAGGCCGTACAGCACCCAGGCGCCGGCGACCGCGCCGACCGTGGCGCCCACCACCGCCCAGCCGACGTGCATGTCGCCCTGGCTGGCCACGTAGCCGGCCACCGGCAGCACGACCTCGGACGGGATCGGCGGGAACAGGTTCTCGAGCGCCACCAGCAGGCCGACACCGGCGGGTCCGAGCGCCTCGACGACGCTCACCACCCAGCCGGCCAGCCCGGTCAGCTCGGGCGAGGACGCGGGCGCGGCGGCGCGGGCGGCCAGGGCGAGGGCGGTGTCCATGGCCCCCGATGGTCGCACGGCCCGACGTCACGGGCCCGCCGGGGCGCGGCGGCGCGGGCGGCGTGCACAGGTCGTGCACACCACCCGCACACCGCCGTCAGGCCCGCGTGAGGACCAGCCCGGTGCCGCCGTCCGGCGCGCGCGTCACGCGCACCGTGTCGCCGTCGTGCACCTCGCCCGCGAGCAGCAGCCGCGCGAGCTTGTCGCCGATCTCGCGCTGCACCAGCCGGCGCAGCGGCCGGGCGCCGTACGCGGGGTCGAAGCCCTCGATCGCCAGCCACTCGCGCGCCGCCGGGTCGACGTCGAGCGTGAGCCGCCGGTCCCGCAGCCGCGCCGCGAGCGACGCGACCTGCAGGTCGACGATCCGCCCGATCTCCTCCAGCGACAGCGGGTCGAACAGGACGATGTCGTCGAGCCGGTTGAGGAACTCCGGCTTGAACGCCGCGCGCACGGCCTCCATCACGCCCGCCCGCCGCTGCTCGGGGTCGAGCAGCGGGTCGACGAGGTGCTGCGAGCCGAGGTTCGACGTCAGCACCAGGATGACGTTCCGGAAGTCGACCGTGCGGCCCTGGCCGTCCGTCAGGCGGCCGTCGTCGAGCACCTGCAGCAGGATGTCGAAGACCTCGGGGTGCGCCTTCTCGACCTCGTCCAGCAGCAGCACCGAGTACGGGCGCCGGCGGACGGCCTCCGTGAGCTGACCGCCCTCCTCGTAGCCGACGTACCCCGGGGGCGCCCCGATGAGGCGCGCGACGGAGTGCCGCTCGGCGTACTCGGACATGTCGATCCGGACCATGGCGCGCTCGTCGTCGAACAGGAAGTCCGCGAGCGCCTTGGCGAGCTCGGTCTTCCCGACGCCCGTCGGGCCGAGGAACAGGAACGACCCGGTGGGCCGGTCGGGGTCGGCGATGCCCGCGCGCGACCGGCGGACGGCGTCGGACACGGCCGCGACCGCGGCGCGCTGCCCGATGAGGCGCTCGCCGATGACCTCCTCCATGCGCAGGAGCTTGGCGGTCTCGCCCTCCAGCAGGCGGCCGGCGGGGATGCCGGTCCACGCGGCGACGACCTCGGCGATCTCGTCCGGGCCGACCTTGTCCGCGATCATCGGCGCTTCGACGCTGCCGGTCTCCTCGGCGCGCTCCCGCTCCTCGGCGGCGGCGATCTCCTGCTCCACGGCCGGGATCTCGCCGTACTGGAGCCGGGCCGCGCCCGCGAGGTCGCCCTCGCGCAGCAGGCGGTCCGCGGTGGAGCGCAGCTCGTCGAGGCGGGCCTTGAGGTCGCCGACCAGGTTGTGCCCGGCCTTCTCCTTCTCCCAGCGAGCGGTCAGCCCCGCGAGCTCCTCGCGGCGGTCCGCCAGGTCGGCGCGCAGCTTCTCGAGCCGCTCGCGCGAGGCCGGGTCGTCCGCCTCGGACAGCACGACCTCCTCCATCTCCAGCCGGGTCACGGCGCGCTGGAGCTCGTCGATCTCGACCGGGGAGGAGTCGAGCTCCATCCGCAGGCGGGACGCGGCCTCGTCCACCAGGTCGATCGCCTTGTCGGGGAGCTGCCGGCCGGTGATGTAGCGGTCGGACAGCGCGGCGGCGGCCACCAGGGCGGCGTCCGAGATCGTCACCTTGTGGTGCGCCTCGTAGCGCTCCTTGAGGCCGCGCAGGATCGCGACGGTGTCCTCCACGGACGGCTCGCCGACGAAGACCTGCTGGAACCGGCGCTCCAGGGCGGGGTCCTTCTCGATGCGCTCGCGGTACTCGTCCAGCGTCGTGGCGCCGACGAGGCGGAGCTCCCCGCGGGCCAGCATCGGCTTGAGCATGTTGCCCGCGTCCATCGCGCCCTCGCCGCCGGCGCCCGCGCCGACGACGGTGTGCAGCTCGTCGATGAACGTGACGACCTCGCCCTCGGACGAGGTGATCTCCTCCAGGACGGCCTTGAGGCGCTCCTCGAACTCGCCGCGGTACTTGGCACCGGCGACCATCGCGGCGAGGTCCAGCGACACGAGGCGCTTGCCGCGCAGGGACTCCGGCACGTCGCCCGCGACGATGCGCTGGGCGAGGCCCTCCACCACGGCGGTCTTGCCGACGCCCGGCTCGCCGATGAGGACGGGGTTGTTCTTGGTGCGGCGGGACAGCACCTGGATGACGCGGCGGATCTCGGCGTCGCGGCCGATGACCGGGTCGAGCCTCCCGTCGCGGGCGCGCTGCGTGAGGTCGACGCCGTACTGCTCGAGCGCCTTGTACGTGCCCTCGGGGTTCGGGCTCGTGACGCGCGCGGACCCGCGGACGGACGGCAGCGCGGCGGCCAGCGCGTCACGGGAGGCGCCCTGCGCGCGCAGGGCGTCGGCCACGCCGGACTGCCCGGCGGCCAGGCCGAGCAGCAGGTGCTCGGTGGAGACGTAGTCGTCCCCGAGCGTGCGCGCCTCCGCCGAGGCGGCCTCGATCGCGGTGGCCGTGGCACGGGAGGCCGTCGGCTGCGCGACGGACGAGCCGCTCGCGGCGGGCAGGCCGACGAGGATGGCGCGCACGGCGCGGCCGAGCGCCTGGCGGTCGGCACCGACCGCGTCGAGCAGGCCGTTCGCGACGCCGCCCTCCTGGGCGAGCAGCGCGTTCAGCAGGTGGGCCGGCTCGAGCTGCGGGTTCCCCGCGGCGGCCGCCTGCTGGATGGCGTCGCCGATGGCCTCCTGCGACTTGGTGGTGAGCTTCGCGTCCATCGTTCCCCTCCGTGCGTGGCGTCCGGACGTCCCGGTCGGGCCGCCGCGTGCCTCCGGTGCAACCCGGTCGAAGTTGAGCCTATTCCGCTCAACTCTGCGCGTCGAGCGGTCGGGGCGCCGGTGCGGGACGGTGCGGCACCGCGCGCCCGGGCACCGCCCGCCCGTGACTGCCGTCACGCCGGGTCATGACACTGACAGCCGTCATGACCTGTTGTGACGATGTTCACGTCCCGGCGGCCCGCGGGTCGCGGCCGGGCGGCGCCCGCCCCTCGTGCGTGACCAGCGCCTCCGCGAGCCGTCCGGAACATCCTCGATGTCGGAACTGCCGGACCTCTGATCTGCGCATATCCGGACATACCGGTCGGGCAGCGCGTGATCCACGTCACATCACGGGTCCCAATCGGCCCGGGCGAGTTGCGCTCGGGCGCTGCCGCGCAACAGGCTGAGTGCACTCCCACGAGGGGCACCACCGACTCACAGGAACGACCCCGACGCCACGTCGCCACCCGTCCGAACGGGTGACACCCGTCACGCCCGACCGCCGTCCCCAGTCACAGCGGAGGCC
>JACXUT010000162.1 GCA_014763765.1 Micrococcales bacterium | reverse complement strand
CATGGCCAGCGTCGCCGCCATGAGCCCGTCGAGATCTCCATCGAGCACGCCCTGCGTATCCGAGGTCTCGAACCCGGTGCGCAGGTCCTTCACCATCTGATAGGGCTGAAGCACATAGGACCGGATCTGGTTGCCCCAGCCCGCCTCGCCCTTGTTCTCGTGAGCCTCATTGATCGCAGCGGTGCGCTTGTCGAGCTCCATCTGGTAGAGGCGCGACTTCAGCGCGTTCATCGCGATCTCGCGGTTCTGGTGCTGCGATTTCATCGAGGAGGTCACCACGATCCCGGTCGGGATGTGGGTGATCCGCACCGCCGAGTCGGTCGTGTTCACGTGCTGACCGCCGGCGCCCGAGGACCGGTAGGTGTCGACACGGATATCGGAAGGGTTCACCACGATGTCGATATTGTCGTCGACCACCGGATAGACCCAGACCGAACTGAACGAGGTGTGACGGCGCGCCGCCGAGTCATAGGGCGAGATCCGAACGAGACGGTGCACGCCCGATTCCGATTTCAGCCAGCCATAGGCATTGGGGCCCGAGATCTTGTAGGTCGCCGATTTGATCCCGGCCTCTTCGCCCGGGCTCTCGGATTCGAGCTCGACCGTGTACCCCTTCTTCTCGGCCCAGCGGACATACATCCGCGCCAGCATCGAGGCCCAGTCGCAGCTTTCCGTGCCACCCGCGCCGGAATGCACTTCGAGATAGGTATCGTTGCCATCCGCCTCGCCATCGAGAAGCGCCTCGAGCTCCTTGCCCGCGGCCTCCTCTTTCAGCGCCTTGAGCGATTTCTCGGCCTCGGAGACGATCTCGGCATCGTCTTCCATCTCGCCCAGTTCGATCAGCTCGACATTGTCGGTGAGCTCCTGCTCGATGCGCTGATAGGTCTCGAATTTGTCCATCAGTTGCTGACGATCGCGCATCAGCTTCTGCGCGCGCGCCTGATCGTCCCACAAGGTGGGATCCTCGATCATGGCGTTGAATTCCTCGATCCGGTGCGGCGCGGTCTCGAGATCCATGCGCTGGCCCAGCAGGGCAAGCGATTTGCGGATCTGCTCCACGATATTCTGCGTCTCGGCGCGCATATGTCGTCCTTCGTGATATCTTGGTGCGGGTGATACGAAATCGACAGCCCGCCCGCAAGCACCGGCGTCGCAAGAGGCGGCGGAGGGGCGCTCGGAAAGGGGCGCTGCCCCCGCCTGCCCTTCGGCAGGCTCCCCCGAGATATTTGGATCAAGAAGAAGGAAAAATCGTGCCTGTTTCTTCTTGATGGAAATATCTCGGGGGAATCCGCGTCAGCGGATGGGGGCAGCGCCCCCGTTTCAGCCGATCGGCAAGGCGCGCTCGGCCAACCGCGCGAGGAAGGACGCGCCCATCGGGGCGGCCTCGTCGTTGAAATCGTAACGCGGGTGATGGAGGCCGTGGCCCTCGCCCGTTCCCATGAAGAGATAGGCGCCCGGGCGGGTCTCCAGCATGTAGGAGAAATCCTCCGCCCCCATTTCGCGCGCGGCGCGACGCTCGACCCGGCCGGTGCCGGCGATTTCCTCGGCGACCGTCGCGGCGAACTCGGCCTCATCCGCGTCATTGACCGTGGGCGGGTAGCCGCGCTCATAGGTGATCTCGATCTCGACGCCATGCGCCGCGGCAATCCCCGACACGATGTCGCGAAAACGGCTTTCCGCCAGATCGCGGATCGCGGGATCGAAGGCGCGGATCGTGGCGCAGAACCATCCTTCTTCGGGAATGATGTTCGAGGCCGAACCGACATGGATCTGGGTGACGGAAATCACCAGCTCGTCGCCCGCACCGACATTGCGCGCCACCACCGTCTGCAGGGCGTTGACCATTCCGGTGATCGCGACGATCGGGTCGATGCAATCTTGCGGCGTGGCGCCATGCCCGCCCTTGCCGCGCACCGTGACCCAGGCGGTATCGACCGAGGCCATATAGGGGCCCGGCGTGGTGTAGAAATGGCCGAACGGCAGGCCCGGCGCGTTATGGATGGCGAAGACGCGGGCGATCTTGAAACGGTCCATGACGCCCTCGCGCACCATCACCTCTCCGCCGCCGCCCTCTCCGCCACCGCCGACACCGAGGCGCTCCCCGAGCCCTCCGCCGGTGACGCCCCGCTGCGCATCAGCGTCTTCGGCACCGGGTACCTCGGCGCCACCCACGCGGTCGCCATGGCCGAGCTCGGGTTCGAGGTGCTGGGCGCCGACACCGACGCCGGCAAGGTCGAGGCGCTGGCCGCCGGCAAGGTGCCGTTCTACGAGCCCGGGCTCGACCCGCTCCTGGAGAAGCACCTCGCGACCGGGCGCCTGCGGTTCACCACCGACCTGGCGGCCGCCGCGGCGTGGGGCGACGTGCACTTCATCTGCGTGGGCACCCCGCAGATGCGCACCAGCCACGCGGCGAACCTGTCCTACGTGGAGTCCGCCGCCACGACGATCGCCCGCAACCTCACGCGCCCGGCCCTGATCGTCGGCAAGTCGACCGTCCCGGTCGGCACCGCCGCCCGGCTGCGCACGCTCGTGGCCGAGGAGGCCCCCGCCGGCATGCCGGCCGAGCTGGTGTGGAACCCGGAGTTCCTGCGCGAGGGCAAGGCCGTCGAGGACACGCTGCACCCGGACCGCATCGTGCTCGGCGGGCCGTCCGCCCGGGCCGAGGCCACGCTGCGGCAGGTCTACGCCGGTCCGATCGCCGAGGGCACGCCCGTCGTCGTCACGGACCTGCCGACCGCGGAGCTCGTGAAGGTCAGCGCGAACGCGTTCCTCGCCACCAAGATCTCGTTCATCAACGCGATCTCCTCGGTGTGCGAGGCGGCCGGGGCCGACGTCACCGTGCTGGCGGACGCGCTCGGCCACGACGTGCGCATCGGCCGCCAGTTCCTCGACGCCGGGCTCGGGTTCGGCGGCGGCTGCCTGCCGAAGGACATCCGCGCCCTCATGCACCGGGCGAACGAGCTCGGGGCGTACCGGGCGTCCGCCCTGCTGCAGCAGGTCGACGAGATCAACATGGGCCAGCGCGAGCGGGTGCTCGACATGACCGTGCAGGCCTGCGGCGGCTCCGTCCTCAACCGCCGGATCGGCGTGCTGGGCGCGGCGTTCAAGCCGCACACCGACGACGTGCGGGACTCCCCCGCCCTCAACGTCGCCGCGGCGCTGCACCTGCGCGGCGCCCAGGTCACGGTGTACGACCCGGAGGCCGGGGACACCGCGCGACGGTCGTTCCCGACGCTGTCCTACGCCACGTCGGTGGACGAGGCCGTCGAGGGCACGGACGTCGTCCTGGTGCTCACCGAGTGGGACCAGTTCGTGCAGGCCGACGCCGAGCACCTCGCCGGGCTCACCGCGACGCCGCGCGTCATCGACGCCCGCGGCAAGCTCGACCCCGCGCGGTGGCGCGGCGCCGGCTGGGAGTTCGCCGGCCTCGGGCGGACCGCCGCCTGACGGGGGTCCGGCGGGGGCGCCCCGGCGGCCGCGGCGCGGGAGGGCGCGCCGGGCTGCCGGGGCGCCCTTCGCGCGTGTGGGTGCCGGCTGCTTCGATGGGCCCGTCGGGGCGACGCGGCGCCGCCCCCGAGCCTCGCGGAGGACGACATGAGCGTGCACGAGCGGCCCTGGGCGGACGGCACCCCCTGCTGGGCGCAGCTGACGGTCCCCGACCTCGAGGCGGGGCGCCGGTTCTACGGCGACCTGCTCGGGTGGACGTTCGACGTCGGCCCGGCCGAGACGGGCTTCTACAGCCAGGGCCTCGTGGGCGGACGGCCCGCGGCGGCGCTGGGCGGCGTCATGCCCGGCGGCGAGGACGAACCCGTCGCGTGGCTGACCTTCCTCGCGACGGCGGACGCCGCCGCCACCCAGGAGCGGGCCGTGGCGGCGGGCGCCCGGGTGCAGGTGCCGGTGGCGCCGGTCATGGACTTCGGCTCGATGGCGGTGCTGACGGACCCCGCGGGGGCGACCGTCGCGCTCTGGCAGGCCGGCCGGACCCTCGGGGCGACCGTCGTGAACGAGCCCGGCGCGATGATCTGGAACGAGCACCTGTCGGCGCACCCCGCCGAGGCCCGCGCGTTCTACCGGGCGGTGTTCGGCTACGGGGTCACCGACATGAGCGCGCCCGGGTTCGAGTACGCGACCGTCGAGGTCGACGGCCGGCCGGTCGGCGGCATCGGGGGCGGCGCCGACGCCGCGTCCTGGGAGGTGTACTTCGCCGTGACGGACACGGACGCCGCGACCGAGCGGGCCGTGCGGCTCGGCGGCGCCGTCGTGTCCCCGGCCTCGGACACGCCGTACGGGCGGCTCGCCGGGGTCACGGGACCGTTCGGGGAGCGGTTCTGGCTCATGTCGACCGACGAGGAGCCCAGCGCGCCCGCCGCGTGAGGGCCGCCGACGCGCGGGACGCCACGTCCGGCGGGCGCGGCTACCCTCGACGCCGTGCCGACCGATCCGACCCCGTCCTCCGCAGGGCCGCCCGACACCGGCCGGGCGGGCGACGCGTTCCGGCAGGCGAAGAAGGTCGCCGGGCAGCCCGTGCGCACGTTCCACCCCCGCCGGGCGACGCTCGGGGAGCGGCGCGCGGACGCGCTCGAGCGGCTCTGGCCCCGGTACGGCGTCTCCGTGCACGACCCGGCGCTCGGGTTGCCGCCCACGACGGCCGCCGGCACCCTCGACGCCCCCGCGCTGTTCGGCCGCACCGCGCCGCTGGTCCTGGAGATCGGCTCCGGCATGGGCGACGCGACCGCCGCGATGGCGGCCGCCGACCCCGACCGCGACTACCTCGCTGTCGAGGTGCACCTGCCCGGGGTCGCGAACCTGCTCGTGCTGCTGGAGGAGCAGGGCCTCACCAACGTCCGGGTGGCGCACGGCGACGCTCTCGACCTGGTGCGCCGGGTCGTCGCGCCCGGGTCGCTCGCCGCGGTGCACGTGTTCTTCCCCGACCCGTGGCCGAAGGCCCGGCACCACAAGCGCCGGATCGTCGCGCCCGAGCACGTCGCGCTGCTGCGGAGCCGGCTGGCGATCGGGGGCGTGCTGCACTGCGCCACCGACTGGGAGCCGTACGCGGAGCAGATGCTGGACGTCGTCGCGGCCGACCCGGGCCTGACCAACGAGCACGGCGGGTACGCCCCGCGGCCGGAGCACCGCCCGGTCACGCGGTTCGAGCGACGGGCCCTCGCGGCCGGGCGGACCCCGCGGGACGTGGTCGCGACGCGCACGTCCTGAGCGCCGCCCCGGCCGGACTCAGGTGCCGGGCCTCCCCAGGTGGACGACGCGGTCCGCGGTGCGGACGGCCCCCGGGCGGTGCGCGATCACGAGCACGGTGCGGCCCCGGGCCGCCTCGGCGAGCGCGTCCTGGATCTCCGCCTCCGTGGCCACGTCGAGCTGGCTGGTCGCCTCGTCCAGCACCAGCACGGGAGCGTCGAGCAGCAGCGCGCGGGCGATCGCCACGCGCTGGCGCTGCCCGCCGGACAGCCGCTCGCCCATCTCGCCGACCCGGGTGGCGTAGCCGTCGGGCATCGCGACGACCGCGTCGTGCAGCGCCGCGCGGCGGCACGCGTCCTCGAGCTGCGCGTCCGTGGCGTCGGGTGCCGCGAGCCGGAGGTTGGCCGCCAGCGTGTCGTTGAACAGGTAGGTGCTCTGCCCGACGACGGCGACGTGCCGGCGCAGGTCCTCGAGCGCGACGTCCCGCACGTCGACCCCGCCCAGCAGCACCCGGCCCTCGTCCGGGTCCCACGCCCGGGTCAGCAGGTTCACCAGCGTCGACTTGCCGGAGCCCGACGACCCGACGACTGCCGTCGTGGCGCCGGCGGCCACGTGCAGGTCCAGGCCGTCCAGCACCCGGCGCCGCGGCCCCTGGGGGGCACCGCCGGCGTCGTCGTCCTCGGGCGCGGGGTAGGTGAACGTCACGCCCTCGAACCGCACGTCGAGCGGTCCGTCCGGCAGCGGCACGGGGTGCTCGGGCGAGGTGGTGGCCGGCGGCGCGTCGGTGACCCGCCAGATGCGGCGCGCGGCGGCGAACGCCTGCTCGAGGTCCGGCGCGACGTCCTCGACGGCGAGCACCGGGGTGAAGACCGCGAGCGCCAGCACGACCGCGACGGCGTAGTCCGCCCAGCCCAGCGCGCCGGAGGACACGCGCGCCGCGCCGACGAGCGCCACGGTCGCGACGGCCGCGACCAGCAGCACCGCGTTCGCCGCGCGCCGCCGGGCCGTCCAGGCCGCCAGCCCGTCGAGGCCCAGCGCGACGTCGTCCGCGAGCGCGCGCGCCTGGGCCCGGCGCCGCGTCTCCGCCCCGAACGCCAGCACCTCGCGGACGCCCTGGAGCGACTCGGTGACGAGCTGGGCGATCCGCCCCCGCGCGGCCCGCACCCGGGTCGCCGCGACCGCGCTGGGCTCGCGCCCCCACGCCGGGACGACCGCGCCGACGAGCACGAGGAACGGCAGCAGCACGAGCGCGAGCACCGGGTCGTACCGGACGGCCAGCACCACCAGGACGACCACCGGCACGACGACCGCGCTCACCGCGGGCACGAGCGTGTGCGCGAAGAACACCTCGACGCGGTCGACGTCCTTGGTCGCGCGGTTGACCAGGTCGCCGGTGCGGCGCGACAGGACGCCTGCGGGAGCCTGCGGCGCGAGCCGGTCGTAGAAGTCGACGCGCAGCATCGCGAGCGCGCGGAACGCCACGGCGTGGCCGGTCAGCTGCTCCAGGTAGCGGAGCACGCCCTTGAGCAGCGACAGCGCGACGAGCGTCCACACCGTCGGGGCGAGCGGCGCTGCGGGGTCGTCCGCCACGCGGGCGGCCCCGGCCGCCGCGACGGCGAGCAGGGCGATGCCGAGCAGCTGGCCGACCACCCGGCAGACCAGCGACGCCGCGAGCGGCGGCAGCACCGGGCGGCCGAACCGGACCAGCCGGCGGGAGATCGCCGCCCGGGACAGCGGGGCGGACGCGGGGGCCGGGGCGGGGTCGAGCACGGCGCTCACCGGGTCACCTCCGTGGCGGCGGCACCGGGGGTGCCGGGCGTGCCGGCGAGGCCGGACAGGTCCATCGCGCGGGCGTAGTACGAGTCGATGCCGCCGAGCCGGTCCGGCGGTCCCTGCTCGACCACCCGCCCCTCGGCGAGCACCAGCACCTCGTCCGCGCCGCGGACCGTGCTCAGCCGGTGCGCGACGACCAGCACGGTGCGCCCCTCGCCGGCGCGGTCGAGCGCCTCCACCAGGGCGGACTCCGAGGCGGCGTCCACCTGGCTGGTCGGCTCGTCGAGCAGCAGCACGGGGGCGTCCTTGAGCAGGGCGCGCGCCACCGCGAGCCGCTGCGCCTGGCCGCCGGACAGCGACAGCCCCCGCTCACCGACCCGGGTCGCGAGCCCGTCCGGGAACCGCCGCACCTCGTCGGCGAGGTTCGCCTGCTCGAGCGCGTCCCAGAGCGCGGCGTCGTCCGCGTCCGCGTCGGCGAGCCGCAGGTTGTCGGCGAGCGTCCCGGTGAACAGGTACGTCGACTGCGCGACCACGGCGGTCTGGGCGCGCACCCAGGCGAGCGGCACGGCGGTCGCGTCGTGCCCGCCCACCCGGACCACCCCGCCGCCGGGGCGCAGGTGCCCCTGCAGCAGGGCCGCCACCGTGCTCTTGCCCGACCCGGACGGGCCGATGAGCGCGACGCGCGCGCCCCGCGGGACGGTGAACGACACGTCGTCCAGGACCGGCGCCCCGCCCGGGTACGCGAACGAGACGTGCTCGAGCGCGAGGGCCTCCGCGACGGGCGGGGCCGCCGCGGACCCCGCGGCGGCGGGCGTCGCCCACCCGGTCGGCTCCTGCACCCCCGGCACGTCGAGCGCCGACGGCACCTGGTCCAGCACGGACTCGATCTCGCGCACCGCGGCGCGCCCGCCGAGCCCGACGTAGAAGAACTGGCCGACGCGGTCGAGCGGCTCCAGCAGCACCGTGGACACGAGCACCACGGCGACGGCCTGCCCGGGCGTGATCGCGCCGTCCCGCAGCCGCAGCACCGCCAGCGCCGCGGCGGCCGTCACCATCACCAGCGAGAACGACGAGTCGATGACCAGCAGCACCAGCTGGTTGCGCGTCAGCAGGCGCATCACCATCCGGCGGAGCTGCTCGGCGGAGCGCGCGAGCTCCGCGCCCTTCGCCGCGGCGCGGTTGAAGGCGGTCGACGTCGGCAGCCCCTGGATCGCGTCGAGGAACTGCCCCGCGAACCGGCGCGCGGTCATCCGGTACTGCACGGAGACCCCGCGGAACGCGCGCTGGAAGCCGCCCACCACCAGCGGGATCGCCGGCAGCGCGAGCGCGAGCCACCCCGCGACCACCCAGTCGACGGCCGCCCCGAGCAGCAGCAGCGCGACCACCGGGACCGTCATCGACGCGATGATCGGGTAGCGGAACGTCACCTCGTAGGAGGCGGCCCGCTCGACGCCGTCGGTGGCGGTGGACACGAACCGGCCGGAGCGCTCCTGCGTGCGGAACGCGACCCCGAGCCGCAGCGCCTGGTCGAGCAGCACGTCCCGCCGCACCGACTCCCGCGGGCCCACCGCGGCGAGGCTGGTCCGCGGGCCGGCGAACGCGGCCACCCCGAGGACGACGACCGCGGCCACGAGCACCGCCAAGGCGGAGCCGGGCACGCCGCCGCCCGTGCGCGCCGCGTCCAGCACGGCGCCGAGCGCGAGGTAGGCCGCGGTCGTGGCGGCGGCCGCCACCCAGGTCAGCAGGGCCGGCACGAGCACCACCGCGCGTGGGGCGTCGGGGGTGGCCGGGGCGCCGGCGGGCCGCTCGACAGGCGGACCGGAGGGGCGCGAGCCCGGG
>JACXUT010000161.1 GCA_014763765.1 Micrococcales bacterium | reverse complement strand
GTGCCCGCTCCCGTGGAGGTGCGCCCGGGACGGGGTCAGGCCGGCGTGCGGCGCAGCGCGACGACCGTGATGTCGTCCGGCCGCGGGTCCGCCACGGCGGCGAGGCGCAGCAGGCGCTGCACGGCCTCGTCGGCGGACGGGCAGTCCAGCAGCTCGCCGGCGATGAGCGGCAGGCACCGCAGGGACCCGTCGAACAGGTCGAGCACCCCGTCGCTGAACGTCACCAGGAGGTCACCGCGCTCGAGGGTCGTCCGCCCGAGCGCGCGTGCGGCCTCGTCGGAGGCTCCGAGCGGGAGGCCGAGCGCGTCGAGCCGCTCCCACGTCCCGTCCGCCCGGACCACGAGGGTCAGGCCGTGGCCGGCGTCGGCGTACGCGAGGTCGCCCGTGGCCGGGTCGAGGCGCGCGTGGAACGCGGTCGCGAACAGCCCGGAGTCCGACAGGTCGGTCTGGAGCACCGCCCCCGCGTGCAGCATCGCCCGGTCGACGGGCTCGCCGTGAGCGGACTCGCGCAGCAGCTCGCGCACCGCGGCGGCCAGCACGGCGGCGGCGGGCCCGCGGCCCATGACGTCCGCCAGGGTCACCACGAGGCCGTCGCCGGCCGCGTACCAGTCGTAGAAGTCGCCGCCGACCGTGCGGCTCGGCAGGCACGCGCCGGCCAGCTCGTACCCCGGGACCCGGGGGGTCTCGCGGGGGAGCAGCCCCATCTGCACCTGCTGCGCCCGGCCGAGCTCGGCGTCCACCCCGAGCTCGTGCGCGACCCAGCCCGCGAGGTCCCGCAGGAGCGCCGTCTGGTCAGCCGTGAACGTGCGCGGCCGGGTGTCGGCGATGCAGAGCGTGCCCATCGTGCGGCCGTCGGCGCCGAGCAGCGGGTGCTCGGCGTAGAACCGCAGGCGGACGTCGGGGCCGCGGTCCTCGAGGACGGCCGGTGCCGCGGCGTCCCGGGGTGCGTCCGCCCCGATCAGCGACACGGTCGCGGTCGGGACGTCGAAGACCAGCCGCGCCAGGCGCACCACGCGGTCGAACCGGGGCTCAGGCCCGGCGGTCACCGCCCCCAGGCGCTCGAGGGCCTCCAGCCGGCGGGCGATCGCCGACGGTCCCGGCCCGACGCCGTCGGCGTCCTGCGCGATGGCCTCGGCCGGCGACCCGGCCGCGCCCGGCTGCCGCGGCACCCCGGCCGGCCCGGGGGAGTCCGGGGTCGCCTGGTCGCCGCCGCGGGGTCCGGGCGCCGGCGATCCGGCGGTCACCGGTGCGGACACCTGGCACCTCCGGTCCCTGCCGCGCCACCTCCGGCGGAGATGGTCCTACATGCGACGGTATCGGCAGATCCGGGGCCGACCTGAGCCCTTCCCGCCCGTCCTACCAGGCACGCCGCGCCCCGGCGGCCGCCGGTCGCCCCGCCCCGGCGGCCGCGGCTCACCCCGCTGCGGCGTGACCCGCCAGCACCGCGTCGCGCGCGAGCAGCAGCGCGCCGCGCGCGGGGGCGGCGGCGCCGAGGTGCCCCGCGACGACGTCCACGACGGCGCCGGACGTGACGGCGGTGCGCTCGGCCAGGACCTCGCGCAGCGGGTCGAGCAGCAGGTCACCCGCCTCGGCGAGCACCCCGCCGACCACCAGCACGTCCGGGTCGAGCACGGTGCAGACGGACGCGAGCGCGGTGCCCAGGTGCCGGCCGACGTCGGACAGCACCCGCCGGCAGCCGGGGTCGCCCTCGGCCGCGCGTGCCAGGACGTCGCCCAGCGTCATCGGGCCGTGGCTGGCGAGCAGCAGGTCCAGCACCCCGGCCGACCCGGCGTAGACCTGGAGGCAGCCGCGGTTCCCGCACGAGCAGACGGGCCCGTCGGGGTCGATGGTCAGGTGGCCCAGCTCGCCGGCGGTGCCGGTGCGGCCGTGCACGACCTCCCCGCCGACCACGATGCCACCGGAGACCCCCTCGCTGAGCGCGACGTGCACGACGGTGCCGCAGCCGCGCCCGGCGCCCAGCCGGGCCTCCGCCAGCGCCCCGAGGTTGCCGTCGTTGTCGAACACCACGGGCACGCCGGGGGCGGGAGCGAGCAGGCCCGGGGCCGCGACCATGCCGCCCCACCCGGTGCGTACGCCGGAGCCGGCCACCCGGCCCGTGCGCACCTCCACGGGAGCGGGCACCCCGACGCCCACCGCCGCGACGGCAGCGGGGTCGGTGCCGGTCTCCGCGAGCAGCCCGTCGAGCGCCGCGCGGGCCTCCCGGACGGCGCGCTCCGCCCGGTGGCCGCCGGGCAGCGGCACCGCCCGCTCGACGGGGACGCCGTCGCCGAGGTCCAGCAGCACCCGCGCCTCGTCGAGGTAGCAGTGGACGCCCGCCAGCACGCCCCCGGGCGTCGCCAGCGACACCGCCCGCGCGCGCCGTCCGGACCGCGTGGTCGGCGCGACCCGCACCAGGCCCTCCGCGTACAGCGCGGCGACCGCGGTCGACACGGTGCCCGGCGACAGGCCCGTCGCGGCGACCAGCTCCACCTGGCTGAGCGCGTCCGCCCGGCGCAGCGCGTCCACCAGCAGCGCGCGGCTGTCCCGCGGTCCGGGGCCGGCCGGGCCGCCACCCCGCCGGTTCACGGCCGGGCCGCGAACCGCTCGAGCAGGTCCGCGTGCCCCGACACGATCAGCAGGTCGTTCGCGGAGATCCGGGTGTCGGGCGTCGCGTACACGAAGTCGACCCCCGGGCTCTTCACGCCGATCACCGTCACGCCGTACCGCTCCCGGATCCGCGACTGGCCGATCGTGAACCCCTGCGTCTCGCGCGGCGGCTTCATCTTGACGATCGTGAAGCCGTCCTCGACCTCGATGTAGTCGAGCATCTTCCCCGAGACCAGGTGCGCGACGCGGGACCCGGCGTCCGCCTCCGGCAGCACGACGTGGTGCGCGCCGATGCGCTGCAGGATGCGCGCGTGCTCGGTGCTGATCGCCTTGGCCCAGATCTGCGGGGTGCCGAGGTCCACGAGGTTGCCCGTGATGAGCACCGACGCCTCGAGGTAGGACCCGACCCCGACCACGGCGACCGCGAACTCGCGCGCGCCGAGCTGCTCGAGGGCCTCCGGGTTCGTCGCGTCCGCCTCGACCAGCGGGATCCGCCCGGTCCACTGCGCCACGAGCTCCGGGTCGCGCTCGACGGCCAGCACGTCCTGCCCCAGCCGGTCCAGGGTGCCGGCGATCGCCGAGCCGAACCGGCCCAGCCCGATGACGAGGATGCCCGCGTCCCGCTTCGGCTCCTTGCCGGGGCGTGCCTCGTCGCGGGCGCGGGGCTGCGCGCCGCCGAGCGGACGCAGCCCGGTCGCCCCGGTCCGCTTCAGGTCATCCAATGATCGGCCTCTCCTCGGGCAGCCGGATGACCCGACGACGGCTGCGCAGCGCGAGCGCCGCGGCCAGCGTCATCGTGCCGGTCCGGCCGATGAACATCAGGACGGTGAGCACGTACTTCCCGGCGTCGGGCAGGTCGCCGGTGATCCCGGTGGACAGACCGACCGTCGCGAACGCCGAGATCACCTCGAACAGCACCACGTCGAGCGTCAGCCCGGTGATCGCGAGCAGCAGCAGGCAGGCCACCAGGACGATCGTCGCACTGACGAGCGACACCGCGATGGCGACCTGCAGCGCCTCGCGCGGGATGCGGCGCCCGAACGCCTCGACGTCGCGGTCGCCCCGGGCCTCCGCGACGATCGCGAGCAGCATGACGGCCAGCGTCGTGACCTTGATGCCGCCGGCCGTGGACGCCGAGCCGCCGCCGACGAACATCAGCGCGTCGTTGAGCAGCCACGTGCCCTCGTGCATCGATCCGACGTCCACCGTGGAGAACCCGCCGGACCGCGGCATGACCCCCGCGAACAGGGCCGCGAGCAGCGTCTCGCTCCAGCTCAGCGGCGCGAGCGTGCGCGGGTTCGTCCACTCGAACGCCGCCACCACGACGGAGCCGAACACCACGAGCGCGGCGCTGGTCGTGATCGTCAGCTTCGAGTGCAGGCTCCACCGGCGGGGGCGGCGCCACGTGCGGGCGACGTTGAGGATCACGGGGAACCCGAGCGACCCGATGAACACGCCGACGATGATGGGCAGCAGCACCCACCAGTCCGAGGCGTACGGGGCCAGGCCCTGCTCGGTGGGGATGAAGCCGGCGTTGTTGAACGCGGACACGGCGTAGAAGCCCGCGTGCCAGACGGCCTCGGCCCAGGAGTCGCCGAGCATCCGCAGCCGCGGCAGCAGCACGAGCGCGATCACGACCTCGAGCAGCGTCGAGGTCATGATGACGGTCTTCACCAGGGAGCCGACCTCGCCGAGCCGCGTGGTCTTCGTCTCCGAGCTGACCAGCAGCTTCTGGGTCAGCCCGATCCGCCGCGACACCGCCAGCCCGAGGATCGACGCGAGGGTCATGACGCCCAGCCCGCCGATCTTGATGCCGACGAGGATCGTCGCCTGGCCCGCGCCCGACCAGTACGTGCCGGTGTCGACGGTGACCAGGCCCGTCACGCAGACCGCCGAGGTGGCGGTGAACAGGGCGTCGACGAACGGCGCGCGCTCCCCGCTCGCCGTGGCCCACGGCATCGACAGCAGCACCGTGAACAGGGCGACGACCGACGCGAAGACGCCGAGCGCGAGCCGGGCCGGCGACTGCCGGGCGAGGCGGTCGACGAGCTCGCGCCCCGACCACAGCACCCCGGGGCGCAGGTGGTCGGACTGTGACACGAAGTAGCGGTCGCCCCACCGCACGGCTCCCTGCATGTGCCGGATGCCGGGGGTGAACCGCTCGTGTTCGACGAAGGCGTCGTCGGTGCCGTCGGGGATCGTGAACTCGCCGATCGCCCCGGTCTCCTGACCCCGGTACTCGCCGATGAGCACGCGGGGGAGCGGTGTCCCGTCCGCGTCGAACACCCGACCGACGAAGGAGCACCGGAGGGCGACGGGATGACGGCGGGTCCGCACCGCCACCACGGCCGTGCGTCGGTCCCGACGGCGTGCTCCTCCGCGCACCCGCTGGGCGTCGGCGCCGTGCACCCGTCGAAGCGCGCCCAGGTCGAACTCCCAGATGCCCTGCCCTGTCGCGGCGGCGAACAGCCGGTCGCCGACCCAGGCGAGACCGCCGGCGTGGATCGGGGCAGGCTGAAGGACGTCGTTCTCGTCGGTGATGGCCAGCACGATGTCGATGCGGCGGGCGCGTTCGCGATCCACGAGGGTCACCCGGGAGGCGAGGTGGCGCCCCGAGGCATCCTGGCGGAACCAGCTCACCGCGAGCGCTCGGCGTCCCCGGCGCTCTCCGACGTCGATGCCCTGGGGGTACCACCGCTGGGTCCAGGAACGCGCGCTCAGCCAGCGCACCTCGACGCCGCCGCTCCGACGCCGCCGCAGCACCGGTCGCGAGATCGTGTTCCAGGGCCACCGCATGCCTCCATCGTCCTCGATCCGACGGTGGTGTGCGAATTTTCACGGATTGACCTAGGTCGATTCGCGCGATCGAACAGACGGTTGTATCGTGTTACGTGTTGAGTGCTGATCTTCATGGAGTCGCTCTCGACGACGCCTCGCGGTTCGCTGGTGGGGGCCAGTACCGCCGCGGGGTGGCCGTCGCCTCACGGTGGCGGTTCACCGGGTGTTCGCATCCGGCAGTGCAACGCACTGGGGGTGTGGCTCGTTCGGGTGCGGGCCACACCTCAGCGCGCATCTCGCGCCGACACCGGGCGTTCACCACGCGGTCGCCCTCCGGACACCGTCGCCTGTCAGGATGACGAGCCCATCGTCCATCCCGGGAGCTCCGTGCGCACGCCCCTCGTCACCGTCATCCTGCCTGCCAAGGACGCCGGGCCGTACATCGGCACCACGCTGGAGACGCTCACCCGGCAGTTCGATGATCCGGCCGCCCTCAAGCTCGTGGCGATAGACGACGGCTCGCGAGACGACACCGGCGCGCTCCTGGAGCACTACGCGGGCCGGTTCCCGCGCGCTGAGGTGCTTCGTAATCCGGAACCGCGCGGGCTCGCTTCGGCACGCAATCAGGGGCTCGCGCATGTGGAGGGTGAGGCGTTCTGCTTCGTCGATGGCGACGACTGGATGCAACCGCAGCGCCTCGCGGTCCTCGCCGCGCGTCTGCGGGAGCTCCGCTGCGACTTCCTCCGGACGGATCATGTGACCGTCTCCGGGATGCGGCGCGCGCTCGTCCGTGCTCCGTATCCGTGGCGGGATCGGGTCGTGCCGCCCCGGGAGGCGATACTCCCGGTCGATGAGCCGAGCATGGTGGACTACCCGTTCGCCTGGGCGGGACTGCTGCACCGCGGCCTGCTCGACCGCGGGCTGGCCGCGTTCCCCTCCGGCCTCTTCACGGCCGAGGATCGTCCGTGGGTCTGGCGCCTGCATCTGGAGGCCGCCTCGTTCGCCGTGGTGGACGCCCCGGCGCTGCTCTACCGACGCGGCGTCGAGAGCTCGCTCACTCAGGTGCACGACCGCCGCCAGCTCGACTTCGCCCCGGCGCTGACCCAGGTGCTCGACCTCGTCCGGGCGGACCGCGAGGCCGACCGCTTCCTTCCGAAGGCCGTCTGGACCGCGCTCGCCCTCAGCGCGCATCACCTGGTGCGCTCACGGCGCATGACGCTGCCCGTGCGGAGGGAGATGCGCCGGCGGATCCGGCTGCTGTTGCAGGACCTCCCCGCCGCGGAGGTCGCCGGGGTGCTCGCCCGGCTCGACGGACCACGTCGGCGGGTGCTGGCGCGCAGCCTGCGCCGCGGAGGTCACGCCTGATGAGTCGCCTCTTCGCCCTGCACAGCGCCTACGGACTCGCCACCGCGGCCGCCGCGATCGACGCCGGGCTGCTCGACGAGGGCACCGACGGCGGCGGTCGGATGGCGGAGCGGGTGCTCGTGCCGTTCACCTCGTCGCGCGTCCCGGAGACGGTCGTGGGCATCACCGAGGATCCTGCGCTGCGCTCCCTCCGCCGCCGTTTCCATCGGGTGGAGGTGCTGGCCGACGTGCTCGGTCCCCTGCACCCGAGTGCGTGGGAGCCGACGGATGCCGACCTCCCCGTCTTGGGCCGGCTTCTCGCGCGAGCGTGGCGGCTCGACCCGCGGGAGATCGAGCTCTTCGTGCAGAGCCCCCAGGTCGCACCCGCTCGCACGCTCCTCTCCCTGTTCCCGGAGGCCCGGGTGACCATCGTCGGCGACGGCCTCATGACCTACGCGCCGATGCGGGTCCGGCTGCCGCATGCGGTTGCGGCACGCATCGAGCGCGTCGTGTACGCCGACGTGGTGCCCGGCGTCCGTCCGCTGGTGGGGTCTCCGCACGCGGTGCCTGTCCCGGTGCCTCCCGAGTCCTTCGCCGCTGCTCTGCGCGAGACGGGCGAATCCTCAGAGGGGCCCCCTGCTGCAGGGCCGGCGACCGTGCTCGTACTGGGACAGTACGTCGCGGCCCTCGGCCTGATGACTGCGGCCGAGGAGGTCGCACTCCAACGGCGCCTGGTCGACCGGGCGGCGGAAGAGCGCCCGGAGCGGATCGTCTTCAAGCCCCATCCCGCGGCACCGCCGCAGCTCGCCCACGCCGTGCGCGCGCATGCGGAGAGTCGCGGTCTCACGTTCGTGGAGGATCGCGGTCGCCTGCCTGCCGAACTCCTGGCGGAGCGCCTCGACGCACGCGCCGTCGTGGCGACCTTCTCGACGGCTCTGCCCACGGTCCGTACCCTGTTCGGGCGGACGATCGGTGCCGCAGGGACGACGGAACTGCTCCGCACCCTCGCCCCGGTGGAGAACAGCAACCGCATCCCGCTGACGATCGTCGATGCGCTCACCCGGACGCCCTCGCCCTACGCCGAGTCGGATCGGCTGCAGCTCCTCGTCGACGCGGTGGGCTACATGATGCAGCCGGAGATCGCAGGACACCTCCGCGTCCGGGCCGAGCAGTTGCTCGACGGCCTCGACGAGGAGGAACGCCGCCGCTACTTCGCCCCCGACCGGTTGGCTGCGCTCGCCCTTCCCGGGGGCTCGGCGCCGCGCGGCGCGCGCGGCCTGCTGCGTCCACGCGGAGGCGTGGGTCGGGTCGAGGAATGGCGGCTCACGGCTGTCGGCGCCCGCCGCCGTGCGGGCCGAGCCTGGCGGGAGATCCGGGGACGATGAGGAGACACGACATGGACGAACGCGTGCGGCCGGCGGTGGCGATCATCCCCGCGCGGGGCGGGTCGAAGCAGATCCCGAGGAAGAACCTCGAGCGTGTGGGAGGGGTTCCGCTGGTGGCCAGAGCCGTGCACGCCGCGCGGGCGGCGGCGTGCTTCGATCTCGTGGTCGTCTCGACCGACGACGACGAGATCGCCGCGGTGGCCGAGGAGGCGGGTGCACGGGTGGTCCGGCGTCCGGCCGAGCTCTCCGGAGACACCGCGGCCTCGGAGGCGGCGATCCTGCATGCGCTCGATGAGCTGGAGCGCGCCGGCGAGCGCTTCGAGATCGTCGCCTTCCTGCAGGCCACCTCGCCCTTCCTCCCGAGCGCGGCGCTGGCCGGTGCCGTTGGCGACGTGCGGCGGGGAGAGTCGGACAGCGCCTTCTCCGCCGTCGAGACCTACGGCTTCCTCTGGCACCGGGGGACCGACGGCACCGCCGACGCGATCAACCACGAGGCCGGCCACCGCCCTCGCCGCCAGGACCGAGAGCCGCACTACCTGGAGACCGGAGCCTTCTACGTCTTCCGGGCCGACGGGTTCCGCGCCCATCGACACCGCTTCTTCGGTCGTATCGGGATCGCCCCCGTGCCTGAGGAGACCGCGATCGAGATCGACGACGACGCACAGCTCCAGGCCGCTCGGGCCCTCGCCGTTCTGCACGAACGGCCCGGGCGCGTCCCCGCCCGCGCCGTGGTCACGGAT
>JACXUT010000160.1 GCA_014763765.1 Micrococcales bacterium | reverse complement strand
GTCGACGGGGGCCGGGGCGGAAATCGCTGGCGTCCGTGTCGGTGCCGGGTGGCACCATGGCGCAGTCGCCGGCGTCCGACCGGCGGACACCCGGAATGCCCGTCCCCCGGCGGGGGTTCCAGGTCGACGACGTACCGCTGCCCTGCGCCCGGCGCCCCCGCGCCCGCGAGCGGCCCCCGCACCCCCAGGTGGACGACCACCCGACCGAGGGAGACCCATGACTGCTCGCACCGGCACCCTGCCGCCGTCTCCTCCGCCCGCGCCGCGCGGGGCCGCGGACCAGCCGCCCGCGCCCGCCGAGCCGCAGGCCGCGCCCGCGCCGGTGCGGCTCGACCCGGCCGACCGCACCGTCATCGCGCTGCTGCTGGTCGCCGGCTTCGTCGTCATCCTCAACGAGACCGCGATGGGCGTCGCCCTGCCGGTGCTCATGGAGGAGCTCGGCGTCTCCGCGGCGACGGGCCAGTGGTTGACCACCGGGTTCATGCTGACGATGGCCGTGGTCATCCCCGCGACCGGCTGGGTCATGGACCGGTTCCGCACCCGGCAGGTGTTCGTCGCGGCCATGTCGCTGTTCACCGCCGGGACGACGATCGCCGCGGTGGCGCCCGGGTTCGGCGTGCTGCTGGCCGGCCGCGTGGTGCAGGCGAGCGGGACCGCCGTGATGATCCCGCTGCTGATGACGACGGTGCTGACGCTGGTGCCGCCGGCGATCCGCGGCCGGGTCATGGGCACGATCTCCATCGTCATCTCCGTGGCGCCCGCGGTCGGCCCGACGATGTCCGGCCTGGTGCTGTCGCAGCTGTCCTGGCGGTGGGTGTTCCTCGTGATGCTGCCGATCGCGCTCGTCGCGCTGGGCCTCGGGGTGTGGCGGGTCCGCGACGTGACGACCCCGCGGGACGCCCGCCTCGACGTCGTCTCGCTGGCGCTGTCCGCCGTGGGCTTCGGCGCGCTGATCTTCGGGCTGTCGAGCATCGGGGAGTCGGCGGGCGGCCACGCGCCGGTCGCACCCTGGATCCCGCTGACCGTCGGGGTGGTGGCGCTCGCCGTGTTCGTCCGGCGGCAGCTCGCCCTGCAGCGGACGACGGGCGCGCTGCTCGACCTGCGCGTCTTCACGCACCGCTCCTACACGGTGTCGACCCTCGTGCTGGTCATCTCGTTCATGGCGATGTTCGGCGCGCTCATCGTGCTGCCGATCTTCCTGCAGGGCGTGCTGGGCCGCGGCACCCTCCAGACCGGGCTCCTGCTGCTGCCCGGCGGCGTCGTCATGGGTGCGCTGTCCCCGCTCGTGGGGCGGCTGTTCGACCGGTTCGGGCCGCGTCCGCTCGTCACGCCGGGCGCCGTCGCGCTCAGCGCCGCGCTGTGGCTGATGTCGACGCTGCACCCGGGGACCTCGGCGGCGGCCGTCGTCGCGGTGCACACGCTGCTGTCCGCCGGGCTCGCGTTCATGATCACGCCGCTGTTCACGTCCGCGCTCGGCACCCTGCCGCGCGAGCTGTACGGGCACGGCAGCGCGATCGTCAACACCGTCCAGCAGCTCGCGGGCGCCGCGGGCACCGCGCTGTTCATCACGGTGCTGTCCACCACCACGGCCGGGCGGCTCGCGGCGGGCGCGGACGTGCTCGACGCGACGACGGCCGGCGTGCAGGACGCGTTCCTGTGGGGCGGCGTCGTGTCGGTCGTCGCGGTCGGGGCGTCGCTGCTGGTGCGCCGGCCGCCGGCCGGGGAACGGCCTGCGGTGCACTGAGCCGCGGAGGAGGGCCCGGGCGCGTCCGACGACGCCCCGGGCCCGTTCCGTCCTCGTGCACCCGCGCCCGTCCCTCCCCGCGGGTCCGGACGTCCGGCGTGGGTGGCAGGATGGCCCCGGCCCCCGTAGCCCAACCGGCAGAGGCAGCCGGCTTAAACCCGGCACAGTGCGGGTTCGACCCCCGCCGGGGGCACCTCGACCTCGATCCGGAGCCCCCGGTGTCCTCGTGCCGACGCAAGCCCGGACGGCCGCCGGGGCGTGCAGCCGGGATCCGGCGGCGCCCTCCGGTGGCGCACCGCGCCGGAGAGCGCCATCCTGACCCCCTGTGCAGCGGCGCGCAGGCCGGCGCGAGCTCGCGGGGGGACCCGATGCCCGGTCACGACGAGGCTGTCCGGCTGCACGCCGACGCCTCGCTGGACGCACTCATCCAGACGCTCACCGACCAGGCGGGTCGCACCGCCGGGGCGGTGGACGCGCACGCCTGCGCCGCCGCGACGGTGCGGGGAGTGGACCGCTGGCTGGCGGCGTCCTCGGTCGGCGCGGCCCGCTGCGACGGCGCGCAGGACCGGCCGCGCCGGGGCCCGCGGTACCAGGTGCGGCTGACCGGGGACCCGGTGCTGCTGCCGGACCTGGCGGACCCCGACGTGCAGAGGCGGTGGCCGGTGTGGGCGCACGCCTGCCGGGTGCAGGGCTTCCGGTCGGCCGCGGTGGTCGCGGGGGTCCACCGTGACGTGACCGTGCACCTGTCGCTGTACGGGCGCCGCCCGGCCCGCTGGGACGAGGTCGCGGAGCGGGCCGCGGGCATCGCGGAGGGCATCGCGTCGGTGGTGCGGGCCCGCGACGAGGTGATCGCGCTCGCGCACACGATGGACGACCTGCTGGCGTGCAGCCGGTCCCAGCCGCTCATCGACCGGGCGGTCGGGGTGGTGATGGCGCAGCGCCGGTGCGACGCGGCCGAGGCGCTGGCGTACCTGCGGGACGCGGCCACCCACCGGGACGCCCGCGAGGTGGCCGCCGGGCTGGTCGCCGGGGCCGTGCCGGCGCCGGGCGTGGTCCCCGCCCCGCGCGACGTGGCGTGAGCCGCCGCCTGCCCGACCGCTGACCGCCGCCGCCGTGCGCCGCCCGGCCCGCGGGATGACACTCGCGGAGTCGCCGGGTCCGTCGGGGACCCGGGTGCAGAAGGAGGTGCGACGTGGCCGGACCCGGGGCTCACCGCCCGCGGTTCTTCACCGCGTACTCGTTCGCGATCGTCACCGGCACGCTGTTCCTGCTCTCGTGGGTGGGGCAGTTCGCGTTCCAGCTCGTCGAGTTCCGCAACGACGCGGCCGAGCACCAGCAGGCGTTCGCGTGGCCGGAGTTCTTCCCGGCGTTCCTGTCGTCGACGTTCGAGAACTGGCAGTCCGAGTTCCTCCAGCTCGTGTGGCAGGCCGCCGGGCTCGCCGTCTTCTACTACTGGGGCTCCTCCCAGTCGAAGGAGGGCGACGAGCGGCTGGAGGCGAAGATCGACCGCCTGCTGGTGGAGCGCGGCATCGACCCGGCGGAGTTCGAGTACCGCGAGGAGCAGGATGCGGAGCGCCAGGAGGGTCAGCGCTGACGGCACGGCCGGCCCGCGGGTGTTGGTACGGTCACGCCTCGTGACGGTGCACATCGACGGTGGCGACCTGGGCTGCGCCCGCCTGCTGGTCCTGCTGCGCGACCGCGCGCGCGAGCTGCCGGCCGGCACGGTCGTGCACCTGACGACGTCCGACCCGGTCGCGCCGGTCGACCTGCCGGCGTGGTGCCGGCTCACGGGGCACGAGTACCTGGGGCCGGTGCCGGACGGCCCGCCGCCGGGGACCTACGCGGTGCGGCTGGCCGCGGACCCGCGGGCGACGGACCCGGCGCGTCCGTGGCACCTGGCGCCGGGCGCCTGACCGCGGTCCCGCGGGCTCCGGGGCCCCGCGGGAGCCTCGCGGCGCCGGCGGGGGGTCAGTCGAGGCCCTCGGCCGACTCCGACTCCTCGATGCCCCGCAGCCAGTCGCGCTTCGCGGCGCGCCAGCCCTCGTCGTCGGTCCCCAGGCGCCAGTAGCCGGAGATCGACAGGTCGGCGGCGGGCAGGCGGCGCTCGACCCGCAGGTACCGCCGCAGGTCGCGCACCGCCCCGGCCTCCCCGTGCACGAACGCGTGCACCCGGCCGTCCGGCCACGGCAGCTCGCGCACGGCCTCCACCAGGCGCGCGCCGGGTGCGGCGTCGCCGGTGTGCACCCAGCGCAGGGCGACGCCGTCGGGCACGTGCAGCGCGACCTCCTCGCCGCGGTCGGCCACCTCGAGCACGGCGAGCCCGGACGCGGCGTCGCCGAGCCGCTCGAGCGCGACCGCGACGGCGGGCAGCGCGGACGCGTCGCCGACGAGCAGGTGGTGGTCGGCGCCCAGGTCCGGGCTGTACCCGCCGCCCGGCCCGACGACCGCGACCTCGTCCCCGGGCGCAGCGGTCGCGGCCCACGGACCCGCGAGGCCGGCGGTGCCGTGGACGACGACGTCGAGCGTCAGCGTGAGCTCCATGTCGTCCCACGCCCGCACCGTGTACGTGCGCAGGCGGGGCTGGTGCTCGGGCGGCAGGGCCTCCCGGGCGGCCGCCAGGTCGACGACGCCCTCGGGCGTGGTCCACAGCGCGAGGGCGTCCGCGCCGGTGACCGTGCGGCCGACGCCGGGCAGGAACACGAGCTTCACGTAGGAGTCCGCGGCCGCGGACGGCCGGAAGCCCGCGAGGCCCGGTCCGCCCAGGGTCACGCGGACCATCGCGGGCGTGAGGTGCTGGGTGCGCAGCACGACGGCGCGCAGCGCGGTGCGGCCCTTGCGGGGAGGGCCCGCGGGCGCGGCTGCGAGGTCGGGAGAGGTCACGGGGCACTTCCGGTCGGGGTGCCGGACGCCGGGCGGCGCCGGGGGAGGCGGCCCCGGGGTGTCGACCGCCGGTGACGAGCGTAGGTGCTGGTGCGGGGCCCCGTCACGTGCCCAGCCCGTGTCCGGTCACGTGCCCGGGCCCGCGTCCGGGCCCGCGTCCGGGCTCTGCCCGCCGGTGCGCCCTCAGCGCGCCGGGTGCGCCCGGCCCCAGGTGTCGATGTCCGCGTTGAGGCGGGTCAGCAGCCGCGCGAGCTCCGCGCGGTCGTCCTCGGGCCAGCCGTCGAGCACCTCGGCGTACACGCGCGCCCGGACGTCCCGCGTCGTCGCGAGGGCCTCGAGCCCGGCGTCGGTGGGGGCGACCAGCGTCACGCGGCCGTCGCCCGGGTCGGCGGTGCGTCGGACCTGCCCGGCCTGCTCCATCGCGAGCACCTGGCGCGTGACGGTCGAGGGGTCGAGGCGCAGGGCGTCGGCGATCGCGTTGACGCTGGCGGTGCCCTCGACGGCCAGGACGGAGAGCACGAGGTACGCGGACCGCTCGATCTCCCCGCGGGCGCGCGCCCCGGCCCGGCGGGTCCGGTCCGCGAGGCGCAGCAGCATCGCCACCTGGGCCTCGATCGTGCGCACCGCGTCGGCGGGCTGCTCCATGGTCACCTCGGGTCCTCGTCGTCGGCGTCGGCAGTCTGCCACGCGGTGCTGTGGCCGATGGCTGTATAGTACAGATAAACCCCCGACGACGAGCTTCCTCAGGAGACGCATGCCCAGCCGCCACCACGAACCGCACCGCACGGCGATCTACGCCACGGCCCTCACGGCGTTCTTCGCCATCGCGGGCATCGCCGTGGTGGACCCGATCCTGCCCGTCATCGGCACGGAGATCGGCGCCTCCACCTGGCAGATCGAGCTGCTGTTCACGGCGTACCTGGTCGTCATGGCGGTGGGGATGATCCCCGCGGTGATCGCCACCGGCCGGTTCGGGTACCGGGCCGTGCTCGCCACCGGCGTCAGCGTCGTCGCGGTCGCCTCGGTGCTCGCCTCGCTGTCCGGCTCGATCACGCAGCTCGCCGTCCTGCGCGGGCTGTGGGGCCTCGGCAACGCCATGTTCTTCGCGACGGCGATGGTGCTGCTGGTCGCGCTCGCGACGGACCGGGAGTGGGTCGTCGAGCTGTTCGAGACCTGCGTGGGCCTGGGCTTCGCCGTCGGCCCGCTGCTCGGCGGGCTGCTCGGCCAGATCTCCTGGCGCGTGCCCTTCGCGGCCTGCGGCGTGCTCATGCTGCTGGCGCTCGCGATGTCCGTCACCCGGCTGCGCGACCCGCAGGACCCGCCGACCCCGCTGCGGCTGCGCGACGTCCTGCAGCCCTACCGCCGGCCCGCGTTCCGCGCGCTGTGCGTCGTGACCGCGGCCTACAACTTCGTGTTCTTCGTGGTGCTCGGCTACACGCCGGTGTTCCTCGGCCTCGGCGTCATCCCGCTCGGCCTGGTGTTCACCGCCTGGGGCGTGGGCCTGGCCGTCGGCATCCTCGTGGTCGGGCACCGGCTCGCGCACCGCGTCGGCGCCGTCGCCACCGTGGGCGTCGCGGTCGGCGGGCTGCTCGTCGCGCTCGTCCTGCTGGCCACGAGCGCCGGGACCGCGGAGTCCGTCGTCGTCCTCGTGCTCGCGGGCGTGTGCATGGGCATCGCCAACGCCAACCTGACGGACCTCGCGCTCGGCATCGGCGGTGCCGAGCGGCGCACCACGACCGCGGCGTTCAACCTCGTGCGCTGGGGCTTCGCGGCGCCCGCGCCGGTCATCGCCGGCCTGCTGCACCCCGTCAGCCCGACCGCCCCCTACTGGGTGGGCGCCGGCGTGCTGCTGCTCGGTGCCGTGGTGTTCGCCTGGAAGGGGCAGTCGATGGCGACCGCGGTGGGGGAGCGGCTGACGTGGCGCGCCTGGGACCGTGCGGCGCGCGCCGTGGAGGGCACGCCGGAGGAGGCCGTCGGCGAGGCCTGAGGCGTCAGCGCCCGACCAGGCCCGACTCGTACGCGAACACCACGGCCTGCACCCGGTCCCGCACGCCCAGCTTCGCCAGGATGCGGCCGACGTGCGTCTTGACGGTGGCCTCCGACAGGAACAGCCGCTGCGCGACCTCCGCGTTCGACAGCCCCTCGGCCACGGCCAGCAGCACCTCGCGCTCGCGCTGGGTCAGCTCGGCCAGCCGGGCGTCGTCGCGCGGCGGGGCGGCGTCCGCCGCGGCGCCCGGCAGCTCCTCGGCGAACAGCTCGAGCATCCGGCGCGTGACCCGCGGGGAGACCACGGCGTCCCCGGTCGCCACCGCCCGGATCGCGTCGGTGAGCTCCGCCGGCCGCGCGTCCTTGAGCAGGAACCCGCTGGCGCCGGCCCGCAGCGCGGCGAACGCGTACTCGTCCAGGTCGAACGTCGTGAGGATGAGCACGCGCGACGGCGACCCGGACGCGACGATCCGCTGCGTCGCCTCGATGCCGTTCGTCCCGGGCATCCGGACGTCCATGAGCACGACGTCGGGCTGCAGGGCGGCGACCTGGCGCAGCGCCTCCGCGCCGTCGCCGGCCTCGCCCACCACCGTGAGGTCGTCCTCGTCGTCGAGCACCAGCCGGAAGCCCATGCGCAGCAGCGGCTGGTCGTCGACCAGCAGGACGCGCACCGGGCCGGACGCGCCGCCCGGGCCCGTCGCCCCCGGCCCGGTGCCGGACCCCGTCGCGTCCCCGGTGCTGCTCACGTGCGCTCCTCGTCGTGCTCGTCGGTGGTGGTCGCGGTCCCGGAGTCCTCGGTGCGGAGCTCCACGTGCACCCGCCAGCCGCCCCGGTGCGGCCCCGCCGCCACGGAGCCACGGTAGACCGCGGCGCGCTCCCGCATGCCCACCAGCCCGCGCCCCGTCCGGACCGGCTGACCCGGCACGAGGGTCTCGGTGCCGCCGGCGTCGGTGCGCGTGGCCAGCGGGTCCTCGAGCCGCTCCGCGAGGCGCCCGCTGAGGCGCGCGCGCCGGCCCGGCTCCGGGTCGGGCTCCGCGACCGGGTCCGCGCCGCCGCCGTCGTCCACGACCTCGATCCCGATGCGGCCCGCGCCGTGCCGCACGAGCACGTCCACGCGCGCGCCGCTGCCGGCGTGGCGCAGCACGTTCGTCAGCGACTCCTGGACCACGCGGTAGACCGTCAGCGCCAGGCCGGCGTCCGCGGGGAGCGCGGGCCCCGCCGTGGTCAGGTGGACCGTGAGACCCGCGGCGCGGAACTGCTGCACCAGCGACTCCAGGTCGTGCGTGCCGGGCTGCGGCTCCAGCGGCACGTCCGCGCCGCGCAGCACGCCGAGCATCCGCCGCATGTCGTTGAGGGCGGACCGGCCGGTCTCGGACAGCAGGTCCAGCGCGGCCACCGCGTCGTCCGGGGACCGCCGCACGGCCACCCGCGCGCCGTCCGACAGGGCGATCATCACCGTGAGGCCGTGCGCGACCACGTCGTGCATCTCGCGCGCGATCCGGGTCTGCTCGGCGGCCGCGGCGAGCTTCGCGTGCTGCTCGCCGGCGTCGACGAGCTGCTGGTGCCGGTCGACCAGCGCGCGGGTGTGCAGCCGGCGGGCCCGCACGTTCGCGCCGATCGCGAACGCCCCGAGGCCGACCAGGAGGAAGCTGGGCGCGTCCGAGGTGAGGACCGGCTGCGGCAGCGGCCGGACGTCGGTGCCCTCGGAGGTCGTCACCGTCACCGAGCCGGGCTCCGGCTCCGTCCGCCCGCCCCACAGCGCCAGCGCGCCGACGACCACCACCGTGGCGATGCCGAGCACCGACCAGGCGACGCGCTGCGGCCGGCTGGCCGCGACGACGTACAGCGCGAGCGCGAACCCCAGGTCGAACGCCCCGACGTGCCCGTCGACGAGCACCTGCAGCAGGCCGAGCGTCGCCATGGCCAGCGCGACGCGGACCGGCCAGCGCCGCCGGACGGCCAGCACGCCCAGGCCGAGCACCGTGAGCGCCAGCGACAGCGCGGTCGCCGCGGGGCCGCCGTCCAGCAGGACGCCGGCCGAGCCCTGCGGGCCGGCCTCCGACACGCCCGCCACCGCGTACACGAGGCAGACCAGCACGTCCGACGCGACCGGGTGCCGGGCGAAGAAGCGCCGGACGCGGCCGAGCCGCCGCGCGTCGAGCTCGGTGAAGGCCTGCGGGGCGGCATCCGGGGCCGGGCTCGTGCTCGGGCTCAGCGGGACCTCCAGGGGCGGCGGGGCGGACGGGCGGACGGGTGGACGGGTGGACGGCGTGGACGGGCGGGTCGGGAC
>JACXUT010000159.1 GCA_014763765.1 Micrococcales bacterium | reverse complement strand
GCGTCCGGCTCGACCGGCGGCGGGGGCGTCGGCGGCACCGAACCGTGCCGCGGGCGCTGACCGGCCTCCGCGACCGGGTCGAACGGCCGGCCGCTGAACGTGCCCGCGCTGGTGGCGTCCGCGGTGGCCGCCTCGGACTCGCGCCGGGCCTCGGCCAGCGCCTCCTTCGGGTCGGTCAGCGCGACGGGCGGCAGGTCCTCCGCGGACAGCGGCGACTCCCCCGCGCGACGCCCGGACGACGGCGCCCCGCCCTCGGCACCGGGCACCACGCCGCCGAACGCCCCCGCGAACCCCTGCGCGAACTGGCTGAGCGCGCCCGTGAGCTCGGACGGGACGATCCACACCTTGTTCGCCGGGGTCGACGCGAGCTTCGGCAGCGCCTGCAGGTACTGGTAGGCCAGCAGCTTCGGGTCGGCGTCGCCGCGGTGCACGGCGTCGAACACCTGGAGGATCGCCCGCGACTCGCCCTCGGCGGTGAGGATCGCCGACTGCGCGGCACCCTCGGCCCGCAGGATCGCCGCCTGCTTCTCACCCTCGGCGGTGAGGATCTGCGACTGCTTGACGCCCTCCGCGGTGAGGATCGCGGCGCGGCGGTCGCGCTCGGCGCGCATCTGCTGCTCCATCGCGCCCTGCACCGACGCCGGCGGGTCGATGCTCTTCAGCTCGACGCGGTTCACGCGGATACCCCACTTGCCGGTCGCCTCGTCGAGGACGCCGCGGAGCTGGCCGTTGATCTGGTCGCGGCTGGTCAGCGTCTGCTCGAGGTCCATCGAGCCGATGACGTTGCGGAGCGTCGTGACGGTGAGCTGCTCGATGCCGGTGATGTAGTTGGCGATCTCGTAGACCGCCGACTTCGGCTCGGTCACCTGGAAGTAGATGACCGTGTCGATGCTGACCACGAGGTTGTCCGAGGTGATCACCGGCTGGGGCGGGAACGACACCACCTGCTCGCGCAGGTCGACGCCGGCGCGGACCCGGTCGATGAACGGGACGATCAGGTGCAGGCCGGCGTCCATCGTGCGGTGGTACCGGCCGAGGCGCTCGACGAGCAGCGCGACGGTCTGCGGCACGATCCGCACGGCGCGGACCAGGGTCACCACCACGAAGATCGCCAGGACGGCGATGAACGCCCACCCCACGATCGTGCCGATGTTCGGGTCGTCCACAGCCGTCCTCCCACCTCGGCCCGCTCGGGCCGTCGTCGTGCTCCGCGGCGGCCGGTCGGCCACCGCCTCCCCCGGCCACCGGGCGTGCCCGGCGGCCGTCGAGGGTCCGTGCAGTGCGTGCGGAGCCGTCAGGCCCCGGCGGGCGTCCCGGGCAGCGGGCCACCGGCCGGGCCGTCGGCGGTCCCGGGCGTCGTGCCTCCCGCCGGGCCCGCCACCCGGGGCACGGCTGCGATCACCGCCGTCGCCCCGTCGATCCGCGTCACGCGGACCTCCGTCCCGGTCGGGAACGACACGCCGACGTCCTCCGCGCGCGCCGACCAGACCTCGCCCGCCAGCTTCACGCGGCCCCCGACGCCGTCGGTCGGGGCGACCACCACGGCCGGTCGCCCGACGAGGGCGGCCGAGTTGGTCTCGACCAGCTCGGTCCGCTCGCGCAGCCGGCGCAGCAGGAACGGCCGCAGCGCGAACAGCAGCAGCAGCGACGCGACCGCGGCCGTCACGATCTGCACGGCGAGCGGGGCGCCGAACGCCGCCGCGATCGTGCCGGCCAGGGCACCGCCCGCGAGCATGAGGAAGATCAGGTCGAGCGTGAACATCTCGGCCACGCCCAGCAGCAGCGCGCCGCCGAGCCACCACAGCCAGCCCATCGTCGGCCCCCTTCCCTGCGGGTGCCCGCGGTCCGGGCACCGTCGTCGTCGGCGGCGACCACGGCCGCTCTCCCACCGATCCTAGACGATCCCTTGACTTCTCTGTGAGGGATACGGTCCGGATCGCCCGGCCGAACGGCCGGGCGGCGCCGCGGGCTCAGCCCCGTCTCACGCCCGCCCGCGGGCCGTCCAGCGCTCCCCGGAGCGCTCCACCGTCAGCGGTGTGCCGAACGCGTCCGACAGGTTCTCGGCGGTCAGCACCTCGTCCACCGGGCCGGCGGCGTGCACCCGGCCGTCCGCGAGCAGCAGCAGGTGCGTGAACCCCGGCGGGATCTCCTCGACGTGGTGCGTGACCAGCACCAGCACCGGCGAGCGGCGGTCGGCGGCCAGCTCGGCCAGGGCGGCCACCAGCTCCTCGCGCCCGCCCAGGTCCAGCCCCGCGGCCGGCTCGTCGAGCAGCAGCAGCTCCGGGTCGCTCATCAGCGCCCGGGCGATCTGGACGCGCTTGCGCTCCCCCTCGCTGAGCGTCCCGTACCGGCGGTCCGCGAACCGGGCCACGCCGAACGCCGCCATCAGGTCGGCCGCCCGGGCCTCGTCCACGTCCTCGTACGACTCGCGCCACCGGCCGGTCATGCCGTAGGCGGCGGTCAGCACGACGTCGCGCACGACCTCCCCGCCGGGGATCCGCTCCGCGAGCGCCGCGCTGGCCAGGCCGATGCGCGGCCGGAGCTCGAACACGTCGACCCGCCCGAGCCGCGAGCCGAGCAGGTCCGCGGTGCCGGACGTCGGGTGCATCCGCCCGGACGCGACCTGGAGCACGGTGGTCTTGCCCGCGCCGTTGCGCCCGAGCACCACCCAGCGCTCGCCCTCCCGGACCGTCCACGAGAGCCGGTCGAGGATCGTCGTCGTCCCGCGCCGGATGGTCACGTCCTGGAGGTGGAGCACGTCGGTCATGGACACCAGACCCTAGTCGCCCGGGACCGCCCGGACGTGGTCGTACGTTGGTGCGGTGGACCACGCACCCGCCCTGCCGCGCTCCGTGCTGCTCGCCCTGTGGCTCGCCGAACCCGGGCCCGGCTCGGGTCCCGTGCAGCGCACGCTCGACGCGGTGCAGGGGGACGACGAGCCGCACCGCGTCCTCGTGGGCGACGCCGCCGTCCCCGGTCTGACCGACGCCGTCGCCGGGCCGGGCGGGCCCACGCTGGCGGACCTCGTCGCGGCGTGGGGCAGCGGGCCGCGGACGGTCGCCGCGGTGCTGCCGGCCCCGGGCGACCCGGCCGGGGCGCCCGCAGCTGTGGCCGGTCCCGCCCAGGCGGCCGGTGAGGCCGTGCTGGTCAGCACCCCGGGCGGCGACTTCGCCGCGGTGCCGGAGGTCGAGCGGTTCGGCAGCGTGTACGAGGCCGGGCACCTGGTGACGTGGCGGGTGCACGCCGTGCCCGTCTGGCGCACCGCGCTGGTGGGGCACGTCGGCACGCTCGCGGACGCCGAGCGCGACCTCGCCTCGGCGCTGACGCGGGCGACGGAGGCCCTGGTCGCCCTGGACGTGGCCCGCTGGCGGGAGGACGCCGCCGAGCGGATCGCCGCGCTGCGGACTCCGCCCGACCTGCGCCCGCTGGTGCCCCCGGGGCTCGAGCCGCGCCGCGTCCGCGTGCTCGGGACGGCGCTGCGGCTGCGCGCGATCATCGACCTCGCGACCGCCGACGACGGCGCGGCGGTCAACCTCTGGCAGGCCGACCAGCGCTCCACGGCGCTGCGGGACGTCGACCGGGCGGCCCGCCGGGCGCTGGCCGCCGCGACGCACCCCGGCCCGGGCTGAGGCGGCCCCGCCCCGCCCGCGCCGCGGACGGCCTCAGGCCAGGACGGACCGGTAGACGTCGAGCGTGCGCTCCGCCACGGCGTCCCACGAGAAGTGGTCCTCGACGCGCCGGCGTGCCGCGACGCCCCACTCCCGCGCGCGCACCGGGTCCGACACGGCCCCCGCGAGCGCCGCGCCCAGGTCGGCGACGAACCGGTCGGGGTCGACGGGGGTGCCCGTGCCGTCCTGCACCTGCTCGATCGGCACCAGCCAGCCGGTGGCCCCCTCGTCGACGACCTCGGGGATGCCGCCGGTCGCCGTGCCCACCACGGGGAGCCCGACGGCCATGGCCTCCAGGTTCACGATCCCGAGCGGCTCGTACACCGACGGGCAGGCGAACACGGTGCCCGTCGCGAGCACGGCCACGAGCTCCTCGCGCGGCAGCATGCGCTCGATCCAGACCACGCCGTCCCGCTGCGCGCGCAGGTCGCCGACCAGCTCGGTGACCTCCACGAGGATCTCGGGCGTGTCGGGCGCCCCCGCGCACAGCACGAGCTGCACCTCCGGCGGCAGCGACTCGGCCGCGCGCAGCAGGTACGGCAGGCCCTTCTGCCGGGTGATCCGCCCGACGAACACCACGGCCGGCCGGTCCGGGTCGATGCCGTTGGCCTCGGCGACCCGCCGGGCGGCCGCCCACTGCTCGTCGCCCTCGGGCCGGCGCCACCCGGACAGGTCGATGCCGTTGTGCACGACGCGCACCCGCTCGGGGTCGATCGCCGGGTAGCTGCGCAGGATGTCCGCCCGCATGCCGGCGCTCACGGCGATCACCGCCGCCGCCGACTCGAAGGCCGTGCGCTCCGCCCACGACGACAGCGCGTAGCCGCCGCCGAGCTGCTCGGCCTTCCACGGCCGCAGCGGCTCCAGGCTGTGCGCCGACACCACGTGCGGGACGCCGTGCAGCAGCGAGGCGAGGTGCCCCGCGAGGTTCGCGTACCAGGTGTGCGAGTGCACCAGGTCGGTCGCCGGCCCGTCGCCGCGCCCCACCCCGTCGACGATCGACAGGTCCACCCCGAGCGTCGCCAGGGCGGGGTTGGCGCCGGCGAGGTCGGCGGGCACGTCGTAGCCCGTCACGCCCGGCTCGTCGCGGCGGCCGTCGAAGCAGTGGACCCGCACGTCGACGCTGCGCCGCAGCACCGCGGCGAGCTCGGCGACGTGCACGCCGGCCCCGCCGTAGACGTGGGGCGGGTACTCGCGGGTCAGCAGGTCGACTCTCACCTCGGACACGCTAGCGCCACTCCGGGGGTTCGCCTCGCCGTCGGGGCCGTCCTGCCTCTAGGGTTCGGGTCATGGCAGCGCCGCGCATCCTGGCAATCGTCCTCGCAGGTGGAGAGGGCAAGCGGCTGATGCCGCTCACCGAGGCCCGCGCCAAGCCCGCCGTCCCGTTCGGCGGCATCTACCGGCTCGTCGACTTCGCGCTGTCGAACCTCGTGAACTCGCGGTACCTGCACATCATCGTGCTGACGCAGTACAAGTCCCACAGCCTCGACCGGCACGTGTCGAAGACGTGGCGGATGTCGACCCTCCTGGGCAACTACGTCTCCCCGGTGCCCGCGCAGCAGCGGGTCGGCAAGCACTGGTACCTCGGCAGCGCCGACGCGATCTACCAGTGCCTCAACATCCTCGACGACGAGCGGCCGGACATCGTCGTGGTCGTCGGCGCGGACCACGTGTACCGCATGGACTTCTCGCAGATGGTCGACCAGCACATCGCGACCGGCGCGGAGATCACGGTGGCCGGCATCCGGCAGCCGATCGGGATGGCCGACCAGTTCGGCGTCATCGAGACCGACCCGTCCGACCCCACGAAGATCGCCGCGTTCCGCGAGAAGCCGACCGACCCGGTCGCGCTGCCGGACTCCCCCGGCGAGATCCTCGCGTCGATGGGCAACTACGTCATCAACACCGACGCCCTGCGCCGCGCGGTCACCGAGGACGCCGAGAACCCCACCAGCCGGCACGACATGGGCGGGGACCTGGTGCCGGCGTTCGTCGAGCGCGGCACCGCGTCGGTGTACGACTTCATCCACAACGACGTGCCGGGCTCCACGGACCGCGACCGCCAGTACTGGCGGGACGTCGGGACGCTCGACTCGTACTACGAGGCCAACCAGGACCTCATCTCGATCGAGCCGGTGTTCAACCTCTACAACGACGCGTGGCCCGTGTACACCGGCTACACCGGCCTGCCGCCGGCGAAGTTCGTGCACGCCGGCGCGGGACGCCTCGGGCACGCCGCGGACTCGATCGTGTCGCCCGGCGTGATCGTCTCCGGCGCGACGGTGTCGGGATCGGTCCTGTCGCCGGGCGTGTACCTGCACTCGTGGGCCCAGGTCACGGACTCGGTGCTCATGGACGGCGTCGTCGTCAACCGGTACGCGCAGGTGCACCGGGCGATCCTCGACAAGAACGTCGTCGTGCACGAGCGGGCACGGGTCGGCATCGACCGCGAGCAGGACCTGGCGCGCGGCTTCACGGTCACGGAGTCGGGGATCACCGTCGTGCCGAAGGGCGCGGTCGTCAGCCTCTGACCCGGGCCCCGCGGCTCCCGGCGGTGCCGGGCGTGGACGCGTCCGGCGCCGGGCGCGCGCGTCCGGCTAGCCTGCCCGCGTGACTCCCACCCGCCTCGTCGTCATGGACGTCGACTCGACGCTCATCACCCAGGAGGTCGTCGAGCTGCTCGCGGCCCACGCCGGGTCGCGGGACGAGGTCGCCGCGATCACCGAGCGGGCGATGCGCGGCGACCTGGACTTCACCGCGTCCCTGCGGGCGCGCGTCGCGACCCTCGCAGGGCTGCCCGTCTCCGTGTTCGCCGAGGTGCTCGAGGAGGTCGTCGTCACGCCGGGCGCCGTCGAGCTCCTGGCCGAGCTCGACCGCCGCGGCTGGCCCGTCGGGCTGGTCTCCGGCGGGTTCGTGGAGGTCGTCGGCCCGCTCGCCGCGCGCCTCGGGATCCCGCGGTACCGGGCGAACGCGCTGGAGGTCTCCGGCGGCGCGCTCACCGGCCGGGTCGCCGGCGAGGTCGTGGACCGGGCCGTGAAGGCGCGCACGCTCCGCGAGTACGCCGCCGAGACCGGGGTCCCGCTGGAGCGCACGGTCGCGATCGGCGACGGCGCGAACGACCTCGACATGCTGGCCGCCGCGGGGCTCGGCGTGGCGTTCAACGCCAAGCCCGTGGTCTGCGAGCAGGCCGACGCCGTGGTGCGCGGCCGGCTGGACGCCGTGCTGGAGCTGCCCCAGCTCCGCTGACCGGGGCACGGGTCGTCAGGCCGGGCTGACCACCCGCACGAGCCGCGCCGCGTCGGGGACCAGGTCGGCCCAGGCGCCATCGACCTCCAGCACGCTGTAGGTGGCGGTCGGCACGCCGACCCGCACGCGGGCCGTCGCCGCGTCGTCCGACCCGGGGCCCGCGAGCGCCGCGGCGGTCTGCGACACCGTCGGCTCGTGGCCGACGACCAGCACCGTCGCCGCCTGCTCCTCGACCTCGCGCAGCAGCCCGATGAGCGACCGGACCCCCGCCGCGTACAGCTCGTCGCTCAGGCGCGCGACGTCGGCGGGCACGCCCAGGCCCGCGCGCACCAGGTCCCACGTCTGCCGGGTCCGCAGCGCGGACGAGACGAGCACCAGGTCGGGCACCAGGCCGGCGGCCCCCATCCCGGTGCCGACCTCCGACGCCTGGCGACGTCCGGTGAGCGCCAGCGGGCGCAGGTGGTCCTCCAGGGAGGCGGAGTGCTCCGCCTTGGCGTGGCGGAGCAGGACGAGGCGGTGCGGGTGGGTCACGCGCACCAGAGTCGCACGACTACTGGCCCATCGCGTGCACGCCGCCGTCCACGTGGATCATCTCGCCGGTGGTCTTGGGGAACCAGTCGGACAGCAGCGCGGCCACCGCGCGGGCGGTCGGCTCCGGGTCGGTGACGTCCCACCCCAGCGGCGCGCGACCGTCCCAGCCACCCTCCATCGCCTCGAAGCCGGGGATCGACTTCGCGGCGGTGGTGCGGATCGGGCCCGCGGACACGACGTTGACGCGCACGCCGGACGGCCCGAGGTCGCGCGCCAGGTAGCGCGAGGTCGCCTCGAAGGCGGCCTTCGCCACACCCATCCAGTCGTACACCGGCCACGCGAAGCGCGCGTCGAACGTCAGGCCGACGATCGAGCCGCCCTCCGTCAGCAGCGGCTGCGCCGCCACCGCCAGCGACTTCAGGGAGAACGCCGAGACCTCCAGGGCGGTGGCGACGTCGGCCCACTCGCCGGACAGGAAGTTGCCGCCCATCACCGACTGCGGCGCGAAGCCGATGGAGTGCACGACGCCGTCCAGGTGGTCGACGTGCTCGCGCACGCGGTCCGCGAGCGCCGCCAGGTCCTCGGCGTCGGTGACGTCGAGCTGCACGACGGGGGCCTCCTTCGGGAGGCGGCGGGCGATCGCCTGGGTGAGGCGGAACTGCCGGCCGAACGAGCTCAGCACGACCTCGGCGCCCTCCTCCTGCGCGAGGCGCGCGACGTGGAAGGCGATCGAGCCGTCGGTGAGGACGCCGGTGACGAGGAGCTTCTTGCCGTCGAGGAGGCCCATGGGGTGTTCCGTTCCGTTCGTGGGGGCGGGAGGTCAGTGGCCCATGCCGAGGCCGCCGTCGACCGGCAGCACGGCGCCGGAGATGTACCCGGCGGCGGGCGAGGCGAGGAACTCGACGGCAGCGGCGATCTCGTCGACCGCGCCGAACCGGCCGGCGGGGATCGTCGACAGGTACGCGTCCTGGCGGTCCTGGGGCAGCTCGGCGGTCATCTGCGTCTCGATGAAGCCGGGCGCGACGACGTTGGCGGTGATGCCGCGCCCGCCGAGCTCGCGCGTCACCGAGCGGGCCATGCCGACGAGGCCGGCCTTCGTGGCGGTGTAGTTGACCTGACCGGCGTTGCCGTACAGCCCGACCACCGAGCCGATCATGACGATGCGGCCGCGGCGCAGGCGGATCATCCCCTTCGACGCTCGGCGCACGCAGCGGAAGACGCCGGTGAGGTTGACGTCGAGCACCTGCTCGAAGTCCTCGTCGGTCATCCGCATCAGCAGGCCGTCGCGCGTGACGCCGGCGTTGGCGACCAGCACCTCGACGGGCCCGTGCTGCGCCTCGACCTCGGCGAACGCGGCGTCGACGGACGCCGTGTCGGTGACGTCACCGGTGACGGCGAGCACGCCGTCGGGCGCCCCGCCGCTGCGGACCAGGGTGGCGACCTTGTCGCCGTTCGCCACGAACCGC
>JACXUT010000158.1 GCA_014763765.1 Micrococcales bacterium | reverse complement strand
GGCGCGCTGCGACCGTGTCGACGCTGTAGGGCACGACGACGCCGATCAGCGCGGACGCGGCGAGGACGCCCCACTGGCCGGCCGTGACCTCGGCGACCCGGCCGGCGCCCCACGGCAGGGCGACCAGCGCGGCGACCGTGACGGACAGCGCCAGGCCGGACAGCCCGTCGTCGGCCTTGCCCACCCGGTCCGCGAACACGGTGTACAGCGCGAAGAACACGGCGGCGGCCAGGGCGAACGCGTAGCCCGCCAGGTCGAACGCCCCGCCGGGCCCGGAGATGAGACCGACACCGACCAGCGCCGCGACGGCGCACAGCCCCTCCCGGAGGTGCCGGGACGCGAGCAGCGCCACCGCGCACGGACCGAGGAACTCGAGCGTGACCGCGACCCCGAGCGGGATCCGGTCGATCGCCGCGTACAGGCTGAGGTTCATCGCCGCCATCGCGACGCCGTACACGACGATGCCCGTCCACTGGGTGCGCGACCGCCCGCGCAGCCGCGGCCGGAGCACGACCAGCAGCACGGCCGCGGCCAGCGCCAGGCGCAGCGAGCTGACCGACGCCGGGCCGAGCGCCCCGAACAGGCCCGCCGACAGCGCGGACGACGTCTGGATGCCCAGCGAGCCCAGCGCGATGAGACCCATCGCCTGGAGCACGCGGCGACGCCCGGGCGACCGGAGCAGCGGGCCGGCGTCGGGCGCGTCGGCGGTGCCGGTGGTCACGGCCGGGCCGTGCGCGGGCGCGCCGGGGACCGGGGCCGGCGGCGTGCCGGCCCCGGGGACGACGCCCGTCACCAGATCCGGACGCGCTGCTCCGGCGCGAGGTAGAGGCCGTCGCCGGGCTGCAGGTCGAACGCCTCGGCGAACTCGTCGACGTTGCGCACCACGGCGTTGCAGCGGACCTCGTCAGGGGAGTGCGGGTCGGTCGCGAGGCGGCGGATGATCTCCTCGTCGCGGCCCTTGGCGCGCCACACCTGCGCCCAGCCGAGGAACACCCGCTGCACCCCGGTCAGCCCGTCGACCACCGGCGCCTCGTCCAGCGGCCGGCCGAGCGCGATCCGGTACGCCCGCAGCGCGATGGACAGCCCGCCGAGGTCGCCGATGTTCTCGCCGATCGTCAGGGCGCCGTTGACGTGGTGCGACCCGTGGAGCTGGGAGGGCGAGAAGCCGTCGTACTGCGCGACCAGCGCGGCCGTGCGCTTCTCGAACTCCGCCCGGTCCGTCTCGGTCCACCAGTCCTCGAGGCGGCCCTGGCCGTCGTACTTCGAGCCCTGGTCGTCGAACCCGTGGCCGATCTCGTGGCCGATCACCGCGCCGATGCCGCCGTAGTTGACCGCGTCGTCCGCGTCGGCGTCGAAGAACGGCGGCTGCAGGATCGCGGCGGGGAACACGATCTCGTTCATGCCGGGGTTGTAGTACGCGTTCACGGTCTGCGGCGTCATGAACCACTCGTCGCGGTCGATCGGCCGGCCGATCTTGCGCAGCTCGAAGTCCTGCTCGAACGCGGACGCCCGGCGCACGTTGCCGACGAGGTCGTCCGCGCGCAGCTCGAGGCCCGAGTAGTCGCGCCACTTCACGGGGTAGCCGATCTTCGGCGTGAAGGCGTCGAGCTTCGCGAGCGCCTTGGCCCTCGTCTCCTCGCCCATCCAGTCGAGCCCCGTGATCGACTCGCGGTACGCCTCGACGAGGTTCGCGACCAGCTGCTCCATCCGCTCCTTGTGGGAGGGCGGGAAGTGCCGGGCGACGTACACCTCGCCGACGGCCTCGCCGAGCACGCCCTGCACCAGGGAGACGCCGCGCTTCCAGCGGTCCCGCAGCTCCTGCGCGCCGGTGAGGGTGCGGCCGTGGAAGTCGAAGTTCGCCTCGACCAGCTCCGACGACAGGTACGGCGCCCGCGCGGTGGTCGCGTGGTACGCGAGCCACGCCTGCCACGACTCGACCGGCTCGGACGCCCACAGCGCCGCGAAGGCGGCCGCGAACGACGGCTCGCGGACGACCAGCGCGTCCAGGGCGCCCTGCGGTGCGCCGAGCGCCCGCACCCACGCGTCCCAGTCGAAGCCGGGCGCGGCGGTCGCGAGCTCCGCGAGCGTCGTCGGGTTGTACGTCAGGTCGGCGTCGCGGTCCTTGACGACGTCCCAGTGGCCGGCGGCGAGCTGCGTCTCGAGCGCGACCACGCGCCCCGCGGCCTCGTCCGCGGCCGCCTCGTCCGCGGCCCAGCCGCCGAGCCGCAGCATCCGCGCGACGTGCGGGCGGTACGCGGCCAGCACCGCGGCGTACTGCTCGTCGCGGTAGTACGACTCGTCGGGGAGCCCCAGCCCGGACTGGTGCAGGTAGACGACGTACCGCTCCGGGTCCTTCGCGTCGTTGTCCACCCAGAAGACGGTGGCCCCGGCGGCGCCGGTGCGCTGCAGCGACCCCAGCACGCCGGTGAGCTCCTCCCGGGTGGTGGCCGCGGCGATCGCGTCCAGGTCGGGGCGCAGCGGCGCGGTCCCGGCGGCCTCGACGGCGTCGGTGTCCATGAAGCTCGCGTAGAGCGCGCCGATCTGCGCCTGCACGCCCGTGGCGTCCGGCACCCCGCCGGCCTCCACGATGATGTCCCGGACCTGCTCCTCCGCCTGGTCGTGCAGCGCGCGGAACGACCCGTCCATGGCGCGGTCGGCGGGGATCACGTGCTCCGCCACCCAGCGGCCGTTGACGTACGCGTACAGGTCGTCCTGCGGGCGCACCGCGGGGTCGAAGGCCGAGGTGTCGATGCCGCTGCGGGTCATGGTCGGGGGGCGTCCCTTCGGTCGGCGGTGGCGCGGGCGCGCGCCGGGCCCAGCCTAGGTCCCGGCACCGGGCCGCCGCCCGGCCGACCACAGGGTGGCGGCGCCGGGCGGGAGCCCGCTCGGCCCCCCGGGTGCGGCAGGATGGCCCCATGCGTATCCATGTCGCCGCCGACCACGCCGGATTCGAGCTCAAGGTCGCGCTCGTCGAGCACCTGCGCGCCGGGGGTCACGACGTCGTCGACCACGGTGCCGCCGAGTACGACCCGCAGGACGACTACCCGGCCGTGTGCTTCGCCGCCGGCGAGGCCGTCGTGGCCGACCCCGGCAGCCTCGGGGTCGTCATCGGGGGGTCGGGCAACGGCGAGCAGATCGCCGCGAACAAGGTCACCGGCGTCCGCGCCGCGCTCGCCTGGAACCTGGACACCGCGCGCCTGGGCCGCCAGCACAACGACGCGAACGTCGTCGCGATCGGCGCCCGCCAGCACTCCGTCGACGAGGCGCTGGAGCTCGTGGACGCGTTCGTCGCGGAGCCCTTCAGCCAGGACCCGCGGCACCAGCGCCGCATCGACCAGCTCGCCGCCTACGAGGCCGCGCGCGCCTGACGCCCCGCGGGTGCCCCGGCCCGGCCGGCCGGGGCACCCGCGCTCAGCACACCCGGGTCGCTCAGCACACCCGGGTCGCTCAGCACACCCGGGTCGCTCAGAACACCCAGGGGCAGACCGGGGCGACGGGCCACCCGAAGGCGGTCGTCGCGCGGTGCAGCGCCCCGGCGCTCGCGGCGTCGACCAGGCCGGCCGTCGCCAGGGTGGTCAGGCTCCGGCCGCCGAGGTAGGCCGCGCCGAGCTCCCGCACGTCGAGCGTGAGGTCCGGGGCGGCGTCGGTGCGCTCCACGCGGGCCGGGTGCGTGCCGTCCGCGACCGGGTCGCCCGTGACGAGCCGCCAGGACCCGTCGTTCCCGGGCAGCCGCGCGTCGCGCACGCCCAGCACCAGGTCGACGGGGGCCGCGTACCGGCGTCCCGTGAGGGCCGCGGGCACGTCGAGCAGCCGCAGCCACAGGTTGTCGCTCAGCTTCGGCACCGCCCGCCGGGAGTCGACGAGCAGCGCGAGCAGCGGGTCGTCCACGGCGAGCATCCCCGTGCTGACGGTCGTCGTGAGGTCGAGGTCCAGCAGGAACGACCACAGGCGGTGCGCTGCCGGGGCGTCGACGGCCGCGGCGGCGCGCACCTGCACGGTGTACTCCGCGCCGCCGTCGCCCCACGTCGCCGTGCGGCGGAGGATCGCGTACGCGCGCGGCGCCCCCGTCGCGTCGTGCACGGTGGCGAGGCGCGCCTGCTCGCCGCCGCGGCGCCACGCCGGCGGGTCGACGACGGCGGTGCGCCGCAGGGCGTCCGAGCCGCGCTGCAGCCACCCGGGGCGCCCCCGCCCGGCGGCGGCGTGCACCTCGGCGACGAGGCCCTCGTGCCGGTCGGCGTCCAGGGTGGTGAAGCGCACGGTCAGGGCGTCGGACCCCGGGACGTCGCGCAGCGCCGCGCCACGCGGGAGCGTCAGCCGCACGTCGTCGCACGCCGACCCGTAGCCGAACCGGCCGTAGATCCCGGGCTCGGCGGCGAACAGCGCGGACACCACCTCGCCGCGGCCGGCGGAGCGCTCGTGGTGCGCGGCGATCATCGCGGTGAGCAGCCCGCGGCGACGGTGGTCGGGGCGCACACCGACCCAGGTGAGGCCGGCGCACGGCAGCTCGCCGCCCGGGACGGGCAGGCTGAACGCGTACGAGCCGTGCACCGCGACGATCTCGTCGGCGGCGTCCTCGACGGCGACGGCGCGCTCCAGCGGCACGGTGAACGGCACCGCCGCGAGGGTCTCGGCGTCCTGCGCCGGCTCGGCGAACGCCAGGGCGTCGAGCGCCCGGAACTCGGGGAGGCGGTCGGCGGTGATCTCGGTCAGGCGGTAGCCCTCGGGTGCGCTGGTCATGGGCCCATCCTGGCCGGGGCGTGCGGCGCGGGCACGCCGTTTTCCGGCCCGGCGCGGCTCTGCCGGCGGTCGCGGCCGGCTGGATACCCTCGCGGGATGAGCCCGAGCGACGCCCCGGCCCCGCGGCTGCCGCCGCCGCGCCGGGTCCCGGGCGTGCCGGACCGCGTCCGCCGGGTGCTGCTGCGCTGGGGGCTCGGGTCGCAGGGGGCGCTGACGCTCCTGCTCGTCGGGCTGACCCTGCTGGCCTCGGCCGGCATCGTGCTGGCCCGGCCGTGGTTCCCGCCGTCGACGTTCGTCCTCATCGAGCTGCTCGGGGCGTTCCTGCTGCGGCTGCGGGGCATGGTGGTGCTGTGCGCCGCGATCGTCGCGCAGGTGCTGGCCATCCCGCTGGCCGGCCTGGGGGTGTTCACGCCGGGGACGTTCGTGCTGCAGGGCGTCGCGGTCGCGGCCGTGCTGGCGTTCGCGACGCAGCGGGAGCGGCTGGGGCTGCAGGGCGCGCCGGGGGGCCTCATGATCGTCGACCTGCGCGACCGCCTCGCGGCGCACGGCGTCGTGCCGGCGCTCCCGGACGGCTGGTCCGTGCAGACGGCGCTGCGGTCCGCCCACCGGGAGGCGTTCTCCGGCGACTTCGTCGTGACGGCCACCCGGGAGCACGGCCGCGTGCTCGAGCTCGTGCTGGTGGACGTCTCGGGCAAGGGCCAGGGCGCGGGCGTGCGGTCGCTGCAGCTCTCGGGAGCGCTCGCCGGGCTGGTGGGGCAGCTCGAGAGCGCGGACTTCCTGCCGGCCGCGAACGCGTACCTGCTGGGCCAGGCGTGGGAGGAGGGGTTCGCGAGCGCCGTGCACCTGTCGGTCGACCTGGCGACGGGTGACTACGAGGTGGCGTCCGCGGGGCACCTCCCGCCGGTGCACCTGCACTCCGGGTCCGGGGTGGTGGAGCTGCTCACCGTGCCGGGCGGCCCGGTGCTGGGTGTCGTCGAGGGCGCACGGTTCCCGCGGGTCGGCGGGCGCATCGACCCCGGGGACGCCCTGCTGCTGTACACCGACGGGCTGGTGGAGACGCCGGGCGGCGACCTGGACCTCGGCATCGACCGGCTCCGGGGTGCCGCGGAGGACGTGCTGGCGACGCGGCGCGGCGGCGCGGACGACGTGATCGCGCGGATCGGCGCGAGCGAGGGCGACGACCGGGCGCTCGTCCTGGTGCGCCGGGACTGACGGCCGTGGACGAGGACTACCTGGAGGCCGTGCTGGACGTCGTGGGGGCGATCCCGCCGGGGCGCGCGATGACGTACGGGCTGGTGGCCGAGGTGGTGCAGGACCGCCTCGTGGCGTCCGGGCTCCCGGCGCGCGGCGGCCCGCGGCAGGTGGGCCAGGTCATGGCGCGCGGCGGCAGCGGCGTGCCGTGGTGGCGGGTGGTGAACGCGGCCGGGTCGCCGCCGGCGCACCACGCCGTGGCGGCCCTCGAGCGGCTGCGGGAGGAGGGCACGCCGCTGACCGCGGACGGCACGCGCGTCGCGCTGCGCCACGCCGTGTGGTTCCCCGACGACCCGCCCGCCGGAGACCCGCCCGCCGGCTGAGCGGGCGGTCAGCCCCGCAGGTCCCGCCTCCGCACGGCGGCCAGGGCACCGGCCGTCAGCGCGACCGCGACCGCCGTCAGGGCGACCAGCGGCGCGAGGTCCAGCGCGGCGGCGGGCACGGCCGGGACCAGCCCGAACGGCGCGACGTCCAGCACCGCGTCCGGCAGCCCGAGCACCGGCCCGTACACCCCGACGACCACCGAGGCGACCAGCAGCGCCCACCCCGGCCACGCCGGCGCCCCGGTGCCGTGCAGCAGGGCGGCGAGCGCGGCGAACGCCGCGACGACCGGCAGGTGGGCGAGCGAGGCGAGGGTGCACGCGGTCACCGCGCCGTCGACCGCTCCCGCCGCCCCGAGGCCGAGACCCAGGCCGCTCGCCAGCAGCAGCACGGTCGCCCCCGTGACCGCGACGCCGAGCTGGGCGCCCAGCCACGCACGCCGGTCGACGGACGCCGCGAGCACGGCGGACGCCCGGCCGTCGGTCTCCTCGCGGCGCAGCCGCCCGACGACCGTGACCGCGTACACCGCGACCGCCATCGCCAGGATCCCCAGGAACGTCGAGACGGTGCGCAGCACGAGGTCGTCACCCGGGGCGGACCCGAACGCCTGCGCGAGCTGCGGCTGGTCCGCGAAGCTGTCGACCACGCCCTGCGTCATCGACCCGGTCAGCGCGGCGAAGGCGAGCAGGGAGACCGCCCACCAGGCCAGTCCCGCGCGCTCGAGGCGTGCGGCGAGGCCCACCGGACCGGCCAGCCACCGGGAGGCGCGGGCGGCCCCGCGGCGCTCGGGGACGAGCCCGGCGCCGACGTCCCGGCGGGCGGCGAGCGCGGCCGCGACGGCCAGGAGCACCGCCGAGGTGACGACGTGCAGCAGCAGCGGCCACCACCGCAGGTCGACGAAGGCCCGCGTCTGCTGGGCCCAGCCGACCGGGGACGCCCACGAGAGCGCGCTGCCGCCGGTCCGCCGCGCGTCGCCGATGCCGCGGAGCAGGAACGCGAGGGCGAGGACGGCGCCCGCCGACCCGCTGGCGGCGCGGGCGCCGGTGGTGAGCTGCGCGGTCACGGCGGCGACCGTGCCGAACGTGACGCCGACCGCCGCGACGCCGAGGGCGACGGCGGCGCTGTCGCGCGCGTCGAGGCCGTTCGCCGTCAGCGCGCCCAGCAGCCCCGCCGCCACCGCGGCGTCCGCGACGAGCATGACGGCGAGCGCGGCGGCGAGCGGCGCGGCCCGGCCGACCACCCCGGCGCGCACCAGGTCCGTGCGCCCGTCCTCCTCCTCCGCGCGGGTGTGACGCACCACCAGGAGGATCGACATGAGGGCGGCGGCCACGGCGAGCATGCCGAGCATCTCGTTGGCGATCATCACGCCGAACGTGTAGTCGTCGAGCCCGTACCCGGGGCCGGTCAGGAGGGCACCGGACGGCTCGCGCATGATCGCGGCGCGGGTCTGGCGGGCGGCGGCGTCCGGGTAGACGGTCGGCACGACGGCGCCGAAGTACGCCACGAGCCCGCCGAGGGACAGCGTCCACACCCCGATCCGGACGCGGTCCCGCCGGAGGGCGAACCGGGTGAGGTGACCGGTCCCGGTGAGCGGGCCGCCGGGGGCGGGTCCCGTGCGGCGAGGCCGGGTCGTCGAGGTCGTGGCGGTCGCGGCGGTCACGACGACGCCCCGGCGCCGGCGCTGCTGCGGCCGTACTGCTCGACGAACAGCTGCTCCAGCGAGGGCGGTGCGGTGGTCAGCGCGGTCAGCCCGAGCGAGGCCAGCGCGGCGGTCACGGGGGAGAGCGCCTCGGCGTCGACGGACAGGTGCACCGTCCGGCCGTCCACCCGCACGTCGTGCGTCCCGGGCAGCGACGCGACGGCGCCGGGGTCGCCGGTGACGGTCGCGGTGACCGTCGTGCGGTGCAGGTGGCGCAGCCCGGAGAGCGTGCCGGTCTGCACCGCGCGCCCGTCGCGGATGATCGTCACGCGGTCGCAGAGCCGCTCGACCTCGGCCAGGATGTGCGACGACAGCAGCACGGTGCGGCCCTCGTCCCGGGCCCGCGTGATGCACTGCTGGAAGACCAGCTCCATGAGCGGGTCGAGGCCGGCGGTCGGCTCGTCCAGCACCAGCAGCTCCACGTCGGAGGCGAGCGCGGCGACCAGCGCGACCTTCTGGCGGTTGCCTTTGGAGTAGGTGCGGGCCTTCTTCGTGGGGTCGAGGTCGAACGCGTCCAGCAGCTCGGCCCGGCGTGCCGGGTCCGCGCCGCCCCGCAGCCGGGTGAGCAGGTCGATCGCCTCGCCGCCCGTGAGCTTCGGCCACAGCGTGACGTCCCCCGGGACGTACGCGAGCCGGCGGTGCAGCGCGACCGCGTCCGCCCACGCGTCGCCGCCGAGCACGCGCACCGTCCCGGCGTCCGGGCGCAGCAGGCCCAGCAGCACCCGGATCGTGGTGGACTTGCCGGCCCCGTTCGGGCCGAGGAACCCGTGCACCTCGCCCGCCTCGACCCGCAGGTCGAGCTCGTCGAGGGCGCGCACGGGGCCGAAGGACTTGGAGAGCCGGACGACGTCGATCACAGCGGGCACGGGGATCACGGGCTTTCGTCGCGGGGCCGCGCCGGGGCCGGCAAGTCCACCACGATCCGGGTGCTGCTGGG
>JACXUT010000368.1 GCA_014763765.1 Micrococcales bacterium | reverse complement strand
GCGCACCCCCTCGCGCCGAGAAGCCAGGACACGCCCGGGATCCGGGCCGCAGCGCCCGCGTGTCCTGGACTCTCGGCGCGGCGCCCGCGCACGGGGAGGGAGCGCCCGCGCGCCCAGGCCCGTGCGCTCACGCTCAGGCCTGCGATCAGCCGCGCACGCTCTGGCCCTCATGCCGAGACGCCAGGACACGCCCGGGGTTCCAGACGCGGCGTCCGCGTGTCCTGGACTCTCGGCGCGGTGCTCGCGCACGCGGGGGTCGGCGCGGGGCACGCGCACGGGAGGCAGCGCGCACGCGCGCGGCCTGGCCCCCACCGTGCGGTCCCGTCAGCGCAGGGGGCGGACGTCCGAGACGAGGTGCAGCTTGCCTCGCTTCGCGTCCCAGGCGGTGACCGTCCAGCCCTCATCGGTCGGGGCGGTCCGCACCGACGGGGACGACGGCAGCAGCACCGGCGCGGCGAACTCGACGTCCCACGCGTACGCCGGCCCCCGCCGCGCCCCGACCGCGGCGAGCGCCCGGGCGGCGGTGTCCATGCCGTGCGCGATCGCCCGGGGGAACCCGAGCGCCCGCGCGGTGAGCGGGGACAGGTGGATGGGGTTCGCGTCGCCGGACACGGCGGCGTAGCGGCGGCCGGTGTCCGCGGCGAGCGCCCACCGGCCCGTGGGGACGGGGGGCTCGAACGGCGGTCGCGGCTCCTCCTCCGGGGCCTCGCCGGCGGCCCGGGACCCGACGGCGAGGTAGGTGGACACGCCGCGCCACGCGGGCGGGTCGACGTCCGGCCCGCCCGCCGGCCGGACCTCGGTCACCAGGTCGACCTGCGCGCCGCGGCGGTGCGGCCGCAGGTCCTGCGCCCACGCCCGGATGTGGAGCGCGTCCCCGACGTGCAGCGGCGCGCGCTGCACGACGCGGTTCGCCAGGTGGACCATGCCGAGCGCGGGCAGCGGGAACTCCGGCCGCACGACGAGGGCGATGGCCACGGGGAACGCGAGCACGTGCGCGTACCCGGCGGGCAGCTCGTCCGTCGCGGGCTCGCCCACGTGGTGCTGGTACGCCGTCAGGTGGTCGACGTCCGGCCGGACGCCGCGCAGCAGGTGCTCGACGGCGGGCAGCGCGGCGACGCCCCCCGACACGCCTCCGCCCCCGGACGCGCGTCCGGG
>JACXUT010000367.1 GCA_014763765.1 Micrococcales bacterium | reverse complement strand
GTGGTCGCCGCGGGGGTGGCGGTCGGGTCGGGTGGTGCTGGCCGGTGTGGGGGCCAGTGCGGTGCTGGCCGGCGCGGTCCTGGCACCGGTGGCCGTCACCAACGCCCAGGTCGAACGCCAGGCGACCAGCCTCGCCGGCGCGGTGGACGCGGCGCTGGCCGGTGAGGCCCCGTGCTTCGGTGCCGCGGCGGTCTTCGGGGACGAGGCAGGGTCGTGCGCCGACAGCCACGTCGTGCGTGACGACTACAGCCCGACGGCCGCGGCCGAGGACACCCAGAACAACTTCCTGCTCGCCCGCGGTGAGGAGGACCCCACGTTCCGTCGCGAGTGCGCCCGGGTCCCGGACTCCGTCATCGAGCGCTGCGACGTCGGTCAGGACACCGGCGGCGGGGTGATGGTCGTCGTCGGGGACTCGCACGCCGACCACCTCATGACACCGCTCGCGGCGATCGCGGCGCGTCACGACATGGCTGTCGTGGAGGTGCGCCGGTGGTCGTGCCGCCCCGTGCTGCCGCTGTTCGCCTCGCCGCTCGAGGCGGAGGCGGACGGGACGTGCGTCGCGTGGAAGTCGCAGATGGTCGACTACGTGGCGTCGCTGGACGCCCGGGTCGTCGTGACGTCGGGCGCCGCGCAGGGCTACGGCGACCTGCCCCCGGAGCTCGACGCCGAGATCGTGAGCGCCTACCAGCAGACGTGGCAGCCGTGGCTCGAGACCGGCGCGCCCCTGCTCGTGATCAGCGACGTGCCGCGGTGGGACGTCGCCGTGCCGCTGTGCGTGGAGCTCGGCTCCGGGTCCGACCCGTGCACGCGGCCGCGCGGCGAGGTCGTGGTGGAGGACCTCGCGATGACGGCGGCGGCGTCGGTCGACGCCCCGGGCCTCGGGGTGGTGGACCTGTACCCGGCCTTCTGCGACGACGACACCTGTCACGCGGTCGTCGGTGGCGTCATCACGCACCGGGACAGCAACCACCTCACGTCGACCTTCGCGGCGTCGCTCGCGCCGCGGATCGAGCAGGGGCTGCTCGACCTCGGCGCGTTCTGACGGGTGCCGGGGCGGCGGGAACCCGCTGCTAGCCTGCCGCGGTGCTGAACGAGGTGGCTGCTGCGCGGCCGGTGGTGCGGCGTGTGCGGGTGCGGGGGGCGTTGACGTTCCTGCCGAGCATCC
>JACXUT010000157.1 GCA_014763765.1 Micrococcales bacterium | reverse complement strand
CGCCCGTCCCGCCCCGGGTCCCGCGCCGCGCCCGGTCAACGCGGCGTCACCAGCCCCGTCCGGTCGCCGACGAACTGGAGCTGCTCCACGGTCAGCGCGATCGTGCGCGACAGCGCCCGCCCGCCGTGCCCGACGCCGCGTTCCCGGCGGACGAGCACCGGGGCCTCGTCCGCGGGCGCCGACGTCGCGGCCTGCAGCGCCGCCGCCAGCTTGCGCGCGTGCAGCGGGTCGACGCGCGTGTCGCCGTCGAACACCGTGAACAGGGTCGCGGGGTACGCGGTGCCGTCCACCACCCGGTGGTACGGCGAGTAGGACAGCAGCCAGTCCAGCTCGGCGGGCGTGTCCGCGTCGCCGTACTCGTCGGTCCACGTCACGCCGAGCCCGAACCGCTGGTAGCGCACCATGTCGAGCAGCGGCGCCGAGCAGACGACCGCCGCGAACGTCTCCGGGTGCTGGGTGAGCGCGGCCCCGACCAGCAGGCCGCCGTTCGACCCGCCCCAGCACGCGAGCCGGTCGGTCGTCGTCCACCCCTCGTCGACCAGCAGGCGCGCGACGGCGTGGAAGTCGTCGAAGACGTGCTGCTTGCTGCCGCGCCGCCCCGCGCGGTGCCACGCCTCGCCCTCCTCGCCGCCGCCGCGCAGGTTCGCGACCACGTAGACGCCGCCTGCCTCCACCCACGCGAGGGTGGTGGCCGAGAACGCCGGGTCGAGCGAGATCTGGAAGCCGCCGTACCCGTAGAGCACGGTCGGCGCGGGGGCGAGCGGCCGGCCGGCCGCGTCGAGGGCGTCGGCGCGGGCCACGACGAACGCCCGGACCTGCGTGCCGTCGGCGCTCGTCGCCACGACGCGCTGCACCCGGACGTCCGGCAGGTCGGCGAGCGCCCCGGGCGGTGCGGCCCACAGCGACGTCGTCCCGGTGGTCGCGTCGTACCGGTGCACCTCGGTGACCGTGGTGTGGTCCGTGTACGTGAACCACACGTCCGGCCCGCCGTCGGGGCGGGTGACGAGCCCGCCGACCGAGCTCAGCCCGGGCAGGGCCACCTCGCCCGCGGGCCCCGGGAGCTGCTCGCCCGTGGCGGGGTCGTGCACGGTGAGCTCGCTCACCGCGTGCCGGCGCCAGGCCGCCACCAGCCGCACCGGGCCGGCGTCCTCGCCCCCGCCGTCCGTGAGCGCGACGTCCTCCAGCACGGCCTCGGGGTGCTCGGCCAGCAGGGTCCGCCAGTGCGGGACGCCCGGCTCCTGCGGGTCGGCCACCGCGAGGCGCCCGCGGTCGGCGTCGAGGGTGGTGTGCAGGTAGAGGCGCCCGTCGCGCCCGACCCACGCCGCCACCTCGGCGTCGTGGCCGACCGCGACCTCCCGCAGCTCCGGGACCGTCCCCGGCTCCGACGCCGCGAGGTCCGCGATCCACACGTCCGTGCGCGGGGCGGTCCCGGCGGCCGCGGACACGATCAGCCAGCGGCCGTCGCGGGAGACCGAGACGCCGTAGTAGTTCGTCATGTCGAGCCCGGCGCCGAAGACCTCGAGGTCCGCGGCCGGGTCGGTGCCGACCACGTGGCGCCAGACCCGCCGGTGGTACTGCCGCTCGTCCTCGGGCAGCAGCTCCGGCGCCAGCCGGCGCACGTGGTAGAACGCCCGCCCGCCCGGCTCCCACGCCACGGGGGAGTAGCGCGCCCGGTCGATCGGGCCGTCCACCGGCTCGCCGGTCGCGACGTCGAGGACGTGCAGCACGCTCTCCTCGGTGCCGCCGTGCGACACCTGGTACGCGAGCAGGTCGCCCTCCTTGCTGGGCTGCCACGCGTCGAGCGTCGTCGTGCCCGCGGGGTCGATCGCCACCGGGTCGACGAGCACCCGCTCCCGCTCCCCGCCCGGGACGGCGGGGTCGGGCTCGGTGACGACCACCACGGCGTGCTCCTGGTCGCCGGCGCGCCGCGCGGTGAACCGCCGCTGCCCGCGCCACGCCGGTGCCCCGACGAAGCCCGCACCGAGCAGCTCGCCGAGCCGGGCCGTGAGGCGCTCCGACGCGAGCGGGTGGTCCGCCGGGACGCGGGCCGTCACCCCGGCGCGGTACGCCGCGTACAGCGCGTCCTGTGCCGCGGACCACGCGCCGGTCTCGTCGGAGCCCGCGTCCTCCAGCCAGCGGTACGGGTCGGCGACGGCGCGGCCGTGGAGGTCCTCGACGAGGTCGCTCCGGCGGGCGTCGGGGTAGGCGGGCAGGCCGGTGGGGACGGGGTCGGCGGTCATGCGCGCCACCCTACGGCGGGGCGCGCGCCCGACGGCGCCGGTGCGACCTGCGCGTCCGTCCGCCCGGCCCCCTGCGCGGCGACCGGCGCGAGCAGCACCGCTCTGGCAGGATCGTGATGTGGCACCGCACACACCGCCGTCCGAGTCCCTGGTGCGCCTCGCGCGGGCGCACGGCGTCGCCCCGGAGTTCCAGGAGTTCGGCGGCGGGCTGCGTGAGGTCCCCGCGGCCACGCTGGTCGCCGTGCTCGCCGCCCTGGGCGTCGACGCCTCGACGCCGGAGCGGGTCGAGGTCGCGCTGCGGCACGCCGAGGACGCCCCGTGGCGCCGGGTGCTGCCGCCGGTCGTCGTCGTCCGGCAGTCGCAGGGCACGACGGTGCCGGTGCACGTCACCCACGGCGACCCCGTGCGGGCGTGGCTCGAGCTGGACGCCGCGGAGGGCCACGGCCGCCGCGCGGCGGGCGCGGAGCCGCGCCGGGTCGACCTGGAGCAGGCCGACGTGTACGTGGACCCGCGGACCGTCGACGGCCGCGAGGTCGGCCGGGCGACGTTCGTGGTCCCGGCGGACCTGCCGCTCGGCTGGCACCTGCTGCGGACCGCCGGCCCCTCCGGCGAGGCCGCGAGCCCCCTGGCCGTGACCCCCGACCGGCTGGAGCTGCCCGCGGCGCTGGACGGGCGGCGGGCCTGGGGCCTGATGCTGCAGCTGTACTCGGTGCGGTCCAGCCGGTCCTGGGGCGCGGGCGACCTGCGCGACCTGGCCGACCTGGCGTGGCTGGCGGGGCGCGAGGCCGGGGCGCAGTTCCTGCTGGTGAACCCGCTGCACGCCGCCGAGCCCGTGCCGCCGCTGACCCCGTCGCCGTACCTGCCGACCACCCGCCGGTTCGTGAACCCCCTGTACCTGCGGGTCGAGGACGTCGACGAGGCCGCGTACCTGTCCTCGGCGGACCGGGCGCTCGTCGAGTGGTCGGCGGAGCAGGCGCTCGCCCTCGACGCGGACGACGGCCCGATCGACCGGGACGTCGTGTGGGCGGCGAAGAAGGCGGCGCTGGACGTCGTGTTCGCGGTCCCGCGCTCCGCGGCCCGGCAGTCGGCGTTCGACGACTTCCGCCGCCGCGAGGGCCGCGGGCTCGAGGACTTCGCGCTCTGGTGCGCGCTGGTCGAGCGGCACGGCCCGGGGCCGTGGCCGGCGGACCTGCGCGACCCCGCGGCGCCCGGCGCGCTGCGGGCCCGCACCGAGCTGGCCGACCGGGTCGAGTTCTTCTGCTGGCTGCAGTGGCTCGCGGACCAGCAGCTCGCCACGGTGCAGCGCACCGCGCACGAGGCCGGCATGGGCCTGGGCGTGATGCACGACCTCGCCGTGGGGGTGCACCCGGGCGGCGCGGACGTGTGGGCGCTCGGGCCGGTGCTCGCGCGCGGCGCGTCGGTCGGCGCCCCGCCCGACATGTACAACCAGCAGGGCCAGGACTGGTCGCAGCCGCCGTGGCACCCCGCCGAGCTCGAGCGCGTCGCCTACCGGCCCTACCGGGACCTGCTGCGCACCGTGCTGCGGCACGCCGGCGCGGTGCGGATCGACCACATCATCGGGCTGTTCCGGCTGTGGTGGATCCCGCAGGGCAACAGCCCCGCGGACGCCGCGTACGTCCGGTACGACCATGACGCGATGATCGGCATCCTCGCCCTGGAGGCGCACCGGGCCGGCGCCGTCGTCATCGGCGAGGACCTCGGCAACGTCGAGCCGTGGGTGCGGGACTACCTGTCGGAGCGCGGGGTGCTCGGCACCTCGATCCTCTGGTTCGAGAAGGACGGCGAGGGCCGCCCGCTGCCGCCCGAGGACTACCGGCGCCTCGCGCTGTCCAGCGTCACGACGCACGACCTGCCGCCGACCGCGGGCTACCTGGCCGACGAGCACGTCGCGCTGCGCGAGCGGCTGGGCCTGCTGACCGAGCCCGTGGAGCAGGTGCGGCGCGCCGCCCGGGCCGAGCGCGAGGCGATGCTCGCGGCGCTCGCGGCTTGCGGGCTGCTGGGCGACGACCCCTCGGAGCGCGAGGTGGTCGAGGCCCTGCACCGGTACGTGCTGCAGACGCCCAGCGTCCTGGTCGGGGTGTCGCTGGCCGACGCGGTGGGGGAGCGGCGCGCCCAGAACCAGCCCGGCACCGACCAGGAGTACCCGAACTGGCGGGTGCCGCTCGCCGACGGCGCGGGGCGCCTGGTGCTGCTCGACGACCTGTTCCGCACGGCCCGGTTCCGCTCGCTCGCGGCGGTCCTCGGCGAGGCCTGACCCGTGACCTCGGCACGGCCGCGGCTGCGGCGCGTCCGGGTGGTGGGCAACTCCGGCGCGGGCAAGACGACGTTCGCCCGGGAGCTGGCGCGCCGGCTGGGGGTGCCGCACCGCGAGCTCGACGAGGTGTTCTGGGGCCCGGGCTGGGTCAAGAAGGAGCCCGAGGTCGGCCGCGCGCTGCTCCGGGAGTTCCTCGACGCCTCGCCGGACGGCTGGGTCGTCGACGGCAACTGGACGACCGCCCGGCAGGGCCTCGCCGACGACGTGGACGCGATCGTCTGGCTGGACTACCCGCGCCGCGTCGTCATGCCGCGGGTCGTGCGGCGGACCCTGGCGCGGGCGGTGCTGCGCCGGCCGGTGTACCACGGCAACACCGAGTCGCTGCGCTCGTTCCTGCGGCGCGACCCGGAGCAGAACATCGTGCTGTGGGCGTGGACGCAGCACGGGGCCTACCGGCGGCAGTACCTCGCGCTCGCGGCGTCCGGGACGGTGCCGGTGGTCCGGCTGCGCAGCCCGCGCGCGGCGACGCGGTGGCTGGCGGGGGTCACCGGCACCCGGTGACCCCCGCCGCCCCGGAGCCCGTCAGGCCTCGTGGTAGTGACGGTCCGCGGCCTGCGCGGCGAGCGTGCGGCGGACGCCGTCGCGCGCCTCGACCACCAGCCGGCGCAGCGCGGGCGCGGCATCCGGGTGTGCCGCCAGCCACGCGTCGGTCGCGCCCGCCACGTCGGCCTCGGCGTCGTCCGCGAGCTCCGTCGGGTACAGGCCCGTGACGATGTTCTGCGCCATCTCGTTGGTCTTCTCGGCCCAGACCTTCTCGAGCACCTCGAAGTACGGCGCCACGTACGGCCGCAGCAGCGTGCGGTCGTGCACCCGGCCGAAGCCGCCGATCGTCGCCGCCTGCAGCGCGTTGGGCAGCGCGTCCGACTCGACGACGGCCTGCCAGGCGGCGGCCTTCGCCTCGGCGGTCGGCACGGCGGCGCGGGCGGCGGCCGCGGCGCGCTGCCCGGTCGCGGTGGGGTCGGCCTCGAGCTGGGCGTCGATCTGCTCGGCCCCGGCACGACCGCCCGCGACCAGGGACGTCAGCAGCTCCCAGCGCAGGTCGGTGTCGATCGACAGGCCGTCCAGCCGGGTGCCGCCGTCCAGCAGCGCCTCGACCGCGTCGAGCTGCTCGGGCGTGGACGCCCGCGCCGCGAACGCCTTCACGAGCTGGAGCTGGGTGTCGCTGCCGCCGGGGGCGTCGGTGGCGAGGGTCCACAGGCGGTCCGCGGCGGCGACCTCGGTGGCCGACCGGTGCTCGGCCGCGACGTAGAGGTCGAGCGCGGTGTGGAGCTGGCGCAGCAGCACCAGGACGACGGACGAGTCCGTCTCGTGCGCGATGTTGCCGAGCAGCAGGTCCACGTAGTCGCGGGCCGGGGTCTCGCCGTCGCGCGTCGCGTCCCACACCGCCGCCCACACGAGCGTCCGCGGCAGGGACCCGCCGAAGTCGCCGAGGTGCGCGATCGCGGTGGCGAGCGAGCGCTCGTCCAGGCGGACCTTGGCGTAGGCGAGGTCCTCGTCGTTGAGCAGCAGCAGGTCGGGGCGGCGCTCGCCCACGAGCTGCGGGACGGGCGTGAGCTCGCCGTCCACGTCGAGCTCCACGCGCACGGTGCGCTCCAGGCGCGAGCCGGCGTCCGGGCCGGGCACCACGTCGTAGCCGCCGACCACCAGGCGGTGCGGGCGCTGCACGGGGTGCGTGGCGGGAACCTCCTGGCGCACGGCCAGCGCGGTGATGCGCTCGACGCCGTCCGCACCGGTCTCCGAGGCGATCTGCGGGCGCAGCAGCGTCACGCCGGACTGCTCCAGCCACAGCGCCGACCACGCCGACAGGTCGCGGCCGGAGGTCGACTCGAGCTCGGTCAGCAGGTCGCGCAGCTCGGTGTTGCCCCACGCGTGCTTCTGGAAGTACTGCCGGACACCGGCGAAGAACTGCTCCTGGCCGACCCACGCGACGAGCTGCTTGAGGACGCTCGCGCCCTTCGCGTACGTGATGCCGTCGAAGTTCACCTCGACGTCCTCGAGGTCGCGGATGTCCGCGGCGATCGGGTGCGTCGACGGGAGCTGGTCCTGGCGGTACGCCCAGCCCTTCTCCAGCGACGAGAACGTCGTCCAGGCGGTCGTCCAGGGCGTGGCCTCGGCGGTCGCGAGCGTCGAGGCGTACTCGGCGAACGACTCGTTCAGCCACAGGTCGTCCCACCAGCGCATGGTGACCAGGTCGCCGAACCACATGTGCGCGAGCTCGTGCAGGATCGTCACCGCGCGGCGCTCGACCGTGGCCTCCGGCACCTTGGACCGGAACACGTACGACTCGAGGAACGTCACCGCGCCGGCGTTCTCCATCGCGCCGGCGTTGAACTCCGGGACGAAGAGCTGGTCGTACTTCGCGAACGGGTAGGGGACCGCGAACTGCTCCTCGTAGAACGCGAAGCCCGCCCGCGTGACGTCCAGGATGTTGGCGGTGTCCAGGTGCTGAGCCAGCGAGCCGCGGCAGTAGACGCCGAGCGGGATCGTCCGGCCGTCGCTGCTGGTCAGCTCGCCGTGCTCGTGGTGGTACGGCCCGGCGACGACGGCGGTGACGTAGGACGAGAGGCGCGGCGTCGGCTCGAACGTCCAGGTGGCGGTGCCCTCGTCGCGGCCGCCGTTGCGGTTGCTGCCGCCCTCGACGGGGACCGGGGCGCCGGCCTCGGGGGAGTTCGACACGACGACCCAGTGCGCCGGCGCGGTGACCGTGAACGCGAACGTCGCCTTGAGGTCCGGCTGCTCGAACACCGCGAACACGCGGCGGGAGTCGGCGACCTCGAACTGCGAGTACAGGTACACCTCGTCGTCCACCGGGTCCACGAACCGGTGCAGGCCCTCGCCGGTGTTCATGTAGGCGCAGTCGGCCTCGACCACGACCACGTTCTCCTCCGCCAGCCCGTCCAGGCGGATCCGCGAGTCGGCGACGACGTCGGCCGGGTCCAGCTCGGTGCCGTTGAGGACGACGCGGTGCACCGCCGGCGCGATGAGGTCGAGGAACGTGCTCGCCCCCGCCTCGCGGCTGGTGAACCGGACCGTGGTCGTCGACGCGAAGGTCGCCGGTCCCGTGGTCAGGTCGAGCGTCACGTCGTAGGACCGGACGTCCACCAGGTCGGCCCGGGTGCGGGCCTCGTCACGGGTCAGGTTCTCTGCGGGCACGCGCGGGTCTCCTCGTGGGGTTGGGTGAGCGGCCGTCGCCGCATCATTCCACCAACGGACGGGTCCGTGCGCCGGGCTCCCCGCCCGCCGCGGCCGGTCCCGGGCGTGACAGCGCCCCGGGGTGTCGGGGCATGATGGCGGGGCGCGCCGGTCCGTCCCCGCGGGGGCACCGCGCGCCCCGGCACCAGCGCACCAGCCCGCAGCCCCGCCCACGAGGAGCCCCTCCGTGACCGACACGCAGCCGCCCGCCACCCGCGACACCGCCGACTTCTGGTTCGACCCGGCCTGCCCCTGGGCCTGGATGACCTCGCGGTGGATGGACGAGGTGCAGCGGGTGCGCGACGTGGACGTGCGCTGGCACGTCATGAGCCTCGCGGTGCTGAACGAGGGGCGCGACCTCCCCGAGGAGTACCGGGCGGCCATGGACGACGCCTGGGCCGCGGTCCGCGTGCTGATCGCGGCCCAGGAGCTGTACGGCGCCGAGCACCTCAAGCCGCTGTACGACGCGCTGGGGACGCGGCGCCACCCCGGTGGCCGGACGGACACCTGGGCGGTCATCCGGGAGTCGCTCGACGAGGTCGGCCTCCCGCAGTCCCTCGTCGCGTACGGCGACACCGACGAGTTCGACGAGCAGCTGCGCGCCTCGCACGCGGAGGCGATCGCCCTGGTCGGCGACGAGGTCGGGACGCCCGTGGTCGCCGTCAACGGCACCGCGTTCTTCGGGCCGGTCATGACGCCCGCGCCGCGCGGCGAGGACGCCGGCCGGCTCTGGGACGGGTTCGTGCTGGTCACCGGCGTGCCCGGCTTCTACGAGCTCAAGCGCACCCGGACCAAGGGTCCGGTCTTCGACTGACCCGGGAGGGGAACCATGGGAGCGTTCGCGGGGATGAGCCGCGGGATGAAGGCGTTCGTCGCGGTCGACGTGGTCCTCGTGCTCGCGCTGGTCGTCACGGCGGTGCTCGTGCTCGGCGGACGCGGGGACGACAGCCCCGCGGCGTCGCCGACGACCGGCTCGGCGCCCGCCACCGTGGGCGCGACGACCGGCGCGACCGACCGGGCCACGAGCGACACGGCGCTGTCCTTCGCGTCCCCGACCGGCAACATCGCGTGCACGATGTCGCCCGACGGGGTGACCTGCACCATCGCGAACATCCGCTACACCGTCCCGGCGTCCGAGGGCTGCACCGGCACCACCGGCCACGTGATCGTCCTCAACACCGCGGACGGCGTCACGACCCCGTGCGTCGACGGCCCCGGCCCCGCGGTCGCCTCGGCGGACACCCCCGTCCTCGACTACGGCCGCGCCCAGACCGTCGGCCCGTACACGTGCACCAGCGCGTCCAACGGCATGTCGTGCGTCGTCGACGAGACGGGCACCGGCTTCCGCGTCGCGACGGCGGCCCTGACCACCCTCCCCTGACCCAC
>JACXUT010000156.1 GCA_014763765.1 Micrococcales bacterium | reverse complement strand
GGGTACCCGGCCGTCGTGGCGTCAGCGCGTGCGGGTCAGAGCTGGTCGCCCGTGCCGCTGGTCGACGGGGCGCTCGCGTCGGACGCGGGTCCGGAGTCGCCGCGGGCCGCCGCGATCGACTCGTGCGCCGCCGCGACCACGGCGTCCGCCGTGATGCCGAACTCCTGGTACAGCGTCTCGTAGGCCGCGGAGGCGCCGTAGTGCTCGAGCGAGACGGCGCGGCCGGCGTCGCCGAGGATCTTCCACCAGGACAGCGCGATGCCGGCCTCGACGGACACCCGCGCGCGGACGGACGACGGCAGGACCGACTCGCGGTAGGCCTCGTCCTGCTCGGCGAACCACTCCAGCGACGGCGCGGAGACCACGCGGGTCGGGACGCCGGCGGCCTCGAGGGTCTCGCGGGCCGCGACGGCCAGCTGCACCTCGGAGCCGGTGCCGATGAGGATGACCTCCGGCGTGCCGGTGGAGGCCTCGAGCAGCGTGTACGCGCCGCGGGCGACGCCCTCGGCGGACGCGAAGCCCTCCTCGCCGCGGGGGAACGTCGGGACGTTCTGCCGGGTGAGGATGAGGGCGGCGGGGCCGTCGGTGCGCTCGAGGATCGCCTTCCACGCCTGCGCCGTCTCGTTGGCGTCGGCGGGGCGGACGACCGCGAGGCCCGGGATGGCCCGGACGGCGGTGAGGTGCTCGACCGGCTGGTGGGTCGGGCCGTCCTCGCCGAGGCCGATCGAGTCGTGCGTCCACACGTAGATCGCCGGGACGCCCATGAGCGACGCGAGGCGCACCGCGCCGCGCATGTAGTCGGAGAACGTGAAGAACGTCCCGCCGTACGCGCGCGTCAGGCCGTGCAGGGCGATGCCCGACAGGATCGCGCCCATGCCGTGCTCGCGGATGCCGAAGTGCAGCGTGCGGCCGTACTCGTTGCCGGCGAACTCGTGCGTGGACCGCTCGGCGGGGATGAAGGACGGTTCGCCCTTCATGGTGGTGTTGTTCGAGCCGGCGAGGTCGGCGGAGCCGCCCCAGAGCTCGGGCAGCACCGGCGCGAGGGCGGACAGCACCTCGCCGGAGGCGGCGCGGGTGGCGACGGCCTTGCCGGCGGGGAACGTCGGCAGCGCGTCGGCCCAGCCGGCGGGCAGCTTGCCGGCGCGCAGGCGCTCGAGCAGCTCGGCGCGCTCCGGGTTGGCCTCGCGCCAGGCGTCGAAGCCCTTGCTCCACTCGGCCTTGGCGGCCGCGCCGCGCTCGAGGGCCTTGCGGGTGTGCGCGATGACCTCGGGGGCGACGTCGAAGGTCTTCTCGGGGTCGAAGCCGAGGACCTCCTTGAGGCCGCGGACCTCGTCGGTGCCCAGCTTGGAGCCGTGCGAGCCGTGGGTGTTCTGCTTGGTCGGCGACGGCCAGGCGATGATCGTCCGCAGGCCGATGAACGACGGGCGGTCGGTGACGGCCTTGGCGGCCTCGATCGCGGCGTGCAGCGCGTCCACGTTCTCCGTGTACTCGCCGCCCTCGGTCCAGTCGACGAGCTGCACGTGCCAGCCGTACGCCTCGTACCGCTTGAGGACGTCCTCGGTGAACGCGATCTCGGTGTCGCCCTCGATCGAGATGTGGTTGTCGTCCCAGATCGCGATGAGGTTGCCGAGCTTCTGCGTGCCGGCGATGGACGACGCCTCGGAGGACACGCCCTCCTGCAGGTCGCCGTCGGAGCAGATCGTGTAGACGAAGTGGTCGAACGGGCTGGTGCCCGGGGCGGCCTCGGGGTCGAGCAGGCCGCGCTCGCGGCGGGCGGCCATCGCGAAGCCGACGGCGGACGAGATGCCCTGTCCGAGCGGCCCGGTGGTGATCTCGACGCCCTTCGTGTGCTTGTACTCGGGGTGGCCGGGGGTCTTGGAGCCCCACGTGCGCAGCGCCTCGATGTCCTCGAGCTCCAGGCCGAAGCCGGCCAGGTAGAGCTGGATGTACTGCGTCAGCGACGAGTGCCCGGCCGACAGGATGAACCGGTCCCGGCCCAGCCACTGCGGGTCCGCGGGGTCGTGCCGCATGACGTTCTGGTAGAGCAGGTAGGCCGCCGGGGCCAGGCTGATCGCCGTGCCGGGGTGGCCGTTGCCGACCTTCTCGACCGCGTCCGCCGCGAGCACGCGCACCGTGTCCACAGCCTTGTGGTCGAGCTCGGTCCAGCCGACCGACTGGGCGAGGGGAGCCTTCGCGTTCACCGCACCTCTTTTCCGCCCGGACCGGCGGCCCGGGGCATCGGGGGTTCAGGCCCGCCGGCCGCCGGCAGCGGCCGGTCACGGGCACCGGGTCCGAGCCTAGACTCCCGGGCGCATCGCGCAGGACACGGGCGGCCGGGCGTCCGGCCACCGGGACGGGTGGTCGCCTGGCGGACAGCCGTCTCGTGCGTCGGACGGTTGACCTACTCTTGACCGGTGACCGACCCCCAGCCCTCGCTCGAGGCCCGCCGTGGCCTCGCGCGCCACGAGGTCCCCGACCCGCTGCGCAACGACGTCCGGATGCTCGGCGAGTTCCTCGGCCGCGTCATCCGGGAGTCCGGCGGCGACGACCTGTTCGACGACGTGGAGCGCGTGCGCTCCCTGACCATCCGCGCCCACGACGAGCAGGACCTGTCCGCGCTCGCCGAGGCCGAGGAGCTCGTCGCGTCGTTCAGCATCGAGCGCGCCCAGCAGGTGGCCCGCGCGTTCACCTGCTACTTCCACCTGGCGAACCTGGCCGAGGAGCACCACCGCGTCCGCGTGCTGCGCGACCGCGAGGCCGAGCTGCCCGCCGGTGAGCTCATGCAGGACGACTCCCTGCCCGCCGCCATCGACGCCCTGGCCCAGGAGGTCGGGCGCGACGAGGCGCTGCGCCGGCTCCAGGAGCTCGAGTTCCGCCCGGTGCTCACCGCGCACCCGACGGAGGCCCGGCGCCGCTCCGTGTCGCGGGCGATCCGCCGCATCTCGGACCTGCTGGCCGAGCGGGACGCGCTCGCCGCCGGCGGCACCTCCCGCGCGGAGAACGACCGCCGCGTGCTCGAGGAGATCGACACGCTGTGGCGCACGTCGCCGCTGCGGACGCAGAAGCCGACGGTGCTGGACGAGGTCCGCACCGTCATGAACATCTTCGACACCACGCTGTTCGAGACGTTCCCCACCGTGTACCGCCGGCTCGACGACTGGCTGAGCGGGGACGGCGCCGGGCGCCGGCAGCCCGCCGTGCGGCCGTTCGTGCGGCTCGGGTCGTGGATCGGCGGCGACCGCGACGGCAACCCGAACGTCACCGCCGAGGTGACGCGGGCCGCGGCGGCGCTCGCGAACGAGCACGTGCTCGGCGCGCTGGAGGAGTCCGCGCGGCGGATCTCCGGGAAGCTGACGCTCGACGCGACCGGCACGCCGGCCTCCGCGGAGCTCACCGCTCTCTGGCACCGGCAGCGCGACCTGTCCGAGGCGGCCGCCGCGAAGGCCGCGAACGAGGTCCGCGACCAGCCGCACCGCCGAGCGCTGCGGATGATCGCCGAGCGCATCGCGGCGACCCGGCGGCGCGACGCCGACCTGTCGTACGCCGGCCCGGAGGAGCTGCTCGCCGACCTCGACGTCGTGCAGCAGTCGCTCGTGGCCGCGGGTGCCGAGCGCGCCGCGTTCGGTGACCTGCAGCGCCTCGTGTGGCAGGTGCAGACCTTCGGGTTCCACCTGGCGGAGCTCGAGGTGCGGCAGCACTCGCAGGTGCACGCGGCGGCGCTCGCGGACATCGCCGAGCACGGCCTGGACGGCGAGCTGCAGCCCCGCACGGTCGAGGTGCTCGACACGTACCGCGCGATCGGGGCGGTGCAGCGCCGCTACGGCGTCGCGGCCGCGCGGCGGTACATCGTGTCGTTCACGCAGGCGCCCGAGCACCTGTCCGCCGTGTACGAGCTCGCGGAGCTCGTGTTCCCGGACCCGGCGACCCGGCCGGTCATCGACGCCGTCCCCCTGTTCGAGACGTTCGCGGACCTCGAGGCCAGCGTCGACATCCTCGAGGAGATGCTGACGCTGCCGGCCGTGCAGGCACGGCTCGCGCAGAACGGCCGGCACGTCGAGGTCATGCTCGGCTACTCCGACTCCTCGAAGGACGTCGGGCCCGTGGCGGCGACCCTCGCCCTCGACGTCGCGCAGAGCCGGATCGCCCAGTGGGGCCAGCGCCACGGGCTGCGGCTCACGCTGTTCCACGGCCGCGGCGGCGCGCTCGGGCGTGGTGGCGGCCCCGCGAACCGCGCGGTGCTCGCGCAGCCGCCGGGCTCCGTCGACGGCCGCTTCAAGCTCACCGAGCAGGGCGAGGTCATCTTCGCGCGCTACGGCAACCCGGTGATCGGCGAGCGGCACATCGAGCAGGTCGCCGCGGCCACCCTGCTGGCCGGTGCGCCGTCCACGGAGAAGCGCAACGCCGCCGCGACGGGGCGGTTCGCCGACCTGGCCGCCGCGCTGGACGCGTCGTCCCGCACGCGGTTCTACGAGCTGGTGCGCGCCCCCGGGTTCCCGCAGTGGTTCGCGCAGGTGACCCCGCTGGAGGAGATCGGGCTGCTGCCCATCGGCTCGCGCCCGGCCCGCCGCGGCCTGTCCGTCGAGTCGCTGGACGACCTCCGGGCCATCCCGTGGGTGTTCTCCTGGTCGCAGGCGCGGACGAACCTCGCCGGCTGGTTCGGCCTCGGGACGGCGCTGCAGTCCGTCGGTGACCTCGCGGAGCTGCAGGCGGCGTACGACGAGTGGCCGCTGTTCAGCACGATGATCGACAACGTCGAGATGTCCCTGGCCAAGACGGACGAGCGGCTCGCCGAGCGCTACCTGGCCCTCGGCGACCGCGACGACCTGGCGGGCCTCGTGCTCGAGGAGATGGCGCTGACCCGGCACTGGGTGCTCGCCATCACCGGGTCGGACAGCATCCTCGCCCGCCGGCGGATCCTCGGCCGTGCCGTGCAGCTGCGCAGCCCGTACGTCGACGCGCTGTCCCTGCTGCAGCTGCGGGCCCTGCGGGCGCTGCGGACCGGCGAGTCGGAGGACCACGTCGAGGACAACAAGCGGCTGCTGCTGCTCACCGTGAACGGTGTCGCCGCCGGCCTCCAGAACACCGGCTGACCGCCGCCGGCCCCGGCGGCACGCGAACGGCCCGGCACCCCCTCCGCGGGGTGCCGGGCCGTTCGCGTAAGCCCGGACGGGGCCGTTCGCGCGTGGGCGTGCGGGTTCCCTTCCCGGGCGTTCGGATCCGTCCGCGCGGACACGTCGGGCGTGTCGGTACGTTCGGATCCGAACGGGTGCCAGAGGGGCGGTGGCCGGGGTCAGGACCAGAGGCGGGAGGTCGCCAGGCGGGCGCCCTCGACCAGGGCCTCGAGCTTCGCCCACGCGATCTGGTGGTGGATGCGCCCGCCCAGGCCGCAGTCGGTGGCCGCGACGACGTTCTCCCGCCCGACGAGCCGCGCGAACCGCTCGATGCGGTCGGCGACGACCTCGGGGTGCTCCACGACGTTGGTGGCGTGGGAGACGACGCCCGGGAGGATGAGCTTGCCCTCGGGCAGCGCCACGTCCTCCCAGACGCGCCACTCGTGCTCGTGCCGGACGTTGCCCGCCTCGAACGAGTACGCGCCGGCGTCGACCTTGAGCATCGTGGACACGATGTCGGCCATCGGCAGGTCCGTGGTGTGCGGCCCGTGCCAGGAGCCCCAGCACAGGTGGTAGCGGATGCGGTCCTGCGGGAGGCCGCGCAGGGCGTGGTTGAGGGCCTCGACGTTGCGCTCGGTGAAGCGCACGTAGTCCTCGACCGTCGGCTCGGGGGTGATCTGGTCCCAGTTCTCCGCCATCGACGGGTCGTCGATCTGCAGCACCAGGCCGGCGTCGATGATCGCGACGTACTCCTCGCGCAGCGCGTCGGCGAGCGCCCAGACGTACTCCTCGTCGGTGGCGTAGTAGCCGTTGGCCATGCGGGCCGCCGACCCGGGCGCGATCGAGGTCACGAAGCCCTCGCGGGCGCCGGTGGCGTCGAGCGCCGAGCGCAGGTTCGCGACGTCCTGCGCCACCGCGGCCTGACCCGTGTACGACAGCGGGGCGACGGCGGTCGGGAACGGCTTCGGCGAGCCGCCGTGGAACACGCCGCTGGTCGGGTCGGCGTAGGCCTCCTCGAACCGGGCGCGGTCGCGGCGGCGGGCGAAGCCGGTCACCCGGACGTCGCCCGGGCCGGACTGCACGTCGGCGAACAGCCACTCGGCGCCGCTGCGCAGCTCCAGGCCACCCAGGCGCTGGAACGAGTACGACCACCAGGCGCCGTAGTCGATCGGGCTGCTCATCGACTTGCCGAACTCGCCGTCGCCGGGGACGTCGATCCCGATCTCGACCTGGCGCCGGACCAGGTCGGTGACCGCCGCGGAGAGCAGCTCCTCGTAGCCGGCCGGGTCCTCGCCGGCCTCGCGCGCGGCGTTGGCGGCGATGAGCTCCGGGGTGCGGGGCAGGCTGCCGGCGTGGCTGGTCAGGACGTGGTCGGTGCTGCGGATCATCGGGTCTCCCGGCTGGGCAGGTGGGTCGTCGTCATCGTGGCACAGCGCCGCGCGCCGCCCCGGGGCCGGTCCACCCCCCGGTCACAGCCGGGGCAGCACCAGCTCGCGCACCTGCTTGCGCAGGACCTTGCCGAGCATCGACCGCGGGGTGTCCTCGATCGCGACCACCCGCGCCGGCACCTTGTAGGCCGCGAGGTGCTCCCGGCAGTACGCCCGCAGCGCGGCCTCGTCCAGGGTGGCGCCCGGCTCGAGCTCGACGGCCGCCACGACCATCTCCCCGCCCCGCTCCAGCGGCTTGCCGATCACCGCGGCGTCCGCGACGGTCGGGTGCCCGCGCAGCACCGCCTCGACCTCGGACGGCGAGACGTTGAAGCCGCCGGTGATGATGAGCTCCTTCGCCCGGTCGACGATGGTGGTGAAGCCGTCCGCGTCGACCGTGACGATGTCGCCGGTCCGCAGCCACCCGCCCGGCAGCAGCGTCGCCGCGGTCTCGTCGGGGTTGTTCCAGTAGCCCGCGAACACCTGCGGCCCGTGCAGCAGCAGCTCCCCGGGCTCGCCCTGCGGCACGTCGACGTCGGGGTGCTCGGGGTCGACGACCCGCATCCGCGTCGACGGGAACGGGATGCCGATGGTGCCCGCACGCCGGGACGGGTGGAACGGGTTGCCGAGCGCGACGGGGGAGGACTCCGTCATGCCGTAGCCCTCCACGAGCAGGCCGCCGGACATCGACTCCCAGAGCTCGACGGTCGCGTCGGGCAGGTTCATCGCGCCGGAGATGCAGAACCGGCACGACGCGAGCGAGACGCCGCGCTCCTTGGCGGCCATCGCGGTGCGCTCGTAGATCGGCGGGACCGCGCAGTAGACGGTCGCGGGCGACTTCTTCATCGCGTCCAGCACCAGGCCGGTGTCGAACTTCGGGAACAGGACGATCAGCGCCTGCTTGCGGATGCCGTAGGTGAGGTACAGCGTCATGCCGAACGCGTGGAACATCGGCAGGATCGCGTAGAACACCTCCTTGCGGTACTCGGCGCCGTGCATCCACGCCTCGCCCTGCAGCGCGTTGGCGTACAGGTTGAGGTGGGTCAGCATCGCCCCCTTGGGGCGGCCCGTGGTGCCGGAGGTGTACTGGATGGCGGCGAGGTCGGCCACACCGGGACGCGGGTGGTCCGCGGCGAGCCGGCCGTGACCCAGCAGGTCCTCCCACGGGATCGTCCCGGGGGCCGGCGCGGTCAGGGACCGCCGCGTGGCACGCAGGCTCGGGACGGGCAGCGCGAGCGCCGCCCGCTTCACCGCGGGGAAGGCGCGCAGCAGGTTCACGGAGACGATGTGGTCGAGCTCGACGTCCGGCGGGAACGCGCGGAGCTGCTCGACGGCCTTGTCCCACGCGATGACGACCCGGGCCTGGTGGTCCTCGAACTGGTGGCGCAGCTCCCGCGAGGTGTACAGCGGGTTGTGCTCGACGACGACCGCGCCGAGCCGCAGCACGGCGTAGAACGCGACGACGTGCTGCGGGCAGTTCGGCAGCAGCAGCGCGACGCGGTCCCGGGCACGGACCCCGAGCCGGCGCAGGCCCTCCGCGGCGCGCTCGACCTGCTCACCGAGCTCGGCGTAGCTGGTGCGGCGCCCGAAGAACTCCAGCGCGGGGTGGTCGCCGCCCTCGGCGACGGAGCGCTCGAGCATGGCGACGAGGGACTCCGTCGGCAGCTCGATGTCGGCGGGCACGCCGGGCTGGTAGTGCGCGACCCAGGGGCGGTCGTCGGTCGAGGTCATGGGCGCCATTGTGGCCGCCCGGCGGGCCGCCCGGGGGCGGAACGCGCGGCGCCGCGGCGCGCGCCGGTCAGCCCAGGCGGGGCGTGGGCAGGGGCACGCGGCGCGCGAGGTCCCGCAGCACGTGCAGCAGGATCCGGTTGAACGCGACCGGGGCGTGGCTGTTGACGTCGTGGCCGGCGCCCGGCACCACCCACAGCCGCGCGCCCGGGTTCGCCCCGAGGTAGCGGCGGGCGCCGAACCGCAGCGGGTCCCGCGAGCCGTTGACGAGCCAGACCGGCAGCGCCAGGCGGCGCAGGTCCCGCAGCGGGGAGTAGCCGTGCAGCGCGGCGAGCATGTCCGTGACGACGTGCCAGGTGCCGCCGCCGAGACCCAGCGCGGGGACCAGCCGGCGGGAGGCGCGGCGGTAGGCCCGCAGCGGCTTGCCCTTGAGGTCGGTGGAGCAGCCCGCGAGCAGGACGCCGGCGAGGCGGTCCTCGTGCTCGCCGGCGTACGCCAGCGCCATGTAGCCGCCGAGCGACAGCCCGACCAGCAGCGGCGGGGAGTCGCAGGAGCGCACGGCGTCGTCGATCGCCGCGAGCCCGCCCTCGAACGTGAACCGCTCGGCGGACCGGCTGCCGTGGCCCGGCAGGTCGATGGCGACGGTCGCGTGGCCGCCGTGCGTCAGCGCCCGGACCTGGTCCTCCCAGATCGCGGAGGACGTCCGGGTGCCGTGCACGAGGACGATCGGGTGCGGTGAGCTGGACATGCGCCCTTTCCGAGCGGGAGCGCGCGGCGTGGCCGGCGGGGGAGAGCCGCGGCACGGCGCCGCGGGGCGTACCCACGGTAACCGCCGAACCTGGGCGCCGCCTGGGACGGCCCCGCCTTCACCCGGGTGAGCCCCGGCCGTCGGACGGCGCCGTCTCCACGGGCCGTCCGCCGGGTCCCGCGCCGAGCAGGCCGCGCCGGTGGGCGACCGCCACCGCCTCCGCCCGCC
>JACXUT010000155.1 GCA_014763765.1 Micrococcales bacterium | reverse complement strand
CGCGCGCCCCTGCCCGTAGCGTCCGAGGTCCGGGCCGCGCGGTGCCCGGGACGAGCCGAGGAGGACGCGTGGGCTGGTGGGGACGGGGACGTCAGGGGCGGGACCCGCAGGGCGCCCCGCCCGCGTCGACCGCCGTGCCCCCAGCGACCGGCCACGCCCGGGGGGTGGCGTCGCTGTGGTCCGACGGCCTCGGTCGCGTGGCCACCCGCTCGCTCCAGGTGCTGGCCGTGACGGCCGTCGCGGTCGTCGTGGGCTACGTGCTGACCCGTCTCACGCTCGTCGTCATCCCGGTGCTGATCGCCCTCGTCCTGGCCTCGGCCATCCACCCGCTCGTGTCGTGGCTCCGGCGCCACCGGTTCCCGTCGATGGCGGCCACCTGGGTGGCGCTCCTGCTGGTCGTGGCCGTGCTCGCGGGAGTGCTGTGGGCGGTCGTGCGGGCCGTCGTCGACCAGTGGGACGAGCTCGCCGACCAGGCCGTCGACGGGTTCGCCGAGCTGCAGGACTCGCTCACCGCCCTGCCGGTCCAGATCTCGCAGGAGCAGATCGAGGACGCCCGCACCGCGGTCACGGACTTCCTCACGTCCTCGTCGTTCGGCGCGAGCGCCGCGGCCGGGGTCTCCGCGACGGCGAACTTCCTCACCGGGTTCGTGCTGATGCTCGTCGTGCTGTTCTTCTTCCTCAAGGACGGCCCGCGCATCTGGGAGTTCCTGCTCCGGCCGTTCGAGGGCGAGCACTACGCCCGCGCGCGGCGGGTCGGGACGCGCACGGTGAGCACGCTCGGCGGCTACGTGCGGGGAACGGCCATCGTGGCGGCGGTCGACGCGGTCGGCATCGGGATCGGCCTGCTCGTCGTCGGGGTGCCGCTGGCGATCCCGCTCGCGGTCCTCGTGTTCCTGCTCGCGTTCATCCCGCTGGTCGGCGCCACGCTCGCCGGCGTCCTGGCGGCGCTCGTCACCCTCGTGGCCAACGGCTGGGTCGACGCGCTGATCGTGGTGGCGATCGTGGTCGTCGTGAACCAGCTCGAGGGAGACCTGCTCCAGCCGGTGGTGATGGGCCGCTCGCTGCGGCTGCACCCCCTGGTGATCCTCGTCGCGCTGACGATCGGCACCGTGGTCGCCGGCATCACGGGCGCCGTGCTCGCGGTCCCGGTGGCGGCCTCGATCTGGGGCGCCGTCCAGGTGTGGAACGGCGAGCACGAACCCGCACGACCGGCCCGGCAGAAACGCCCCGAGACCGTCGCGGGCCGCTGACCCGCCGGATCGCCCCGCGCGGCCGGTCCGCACGTGCCAGAGTGGACCCAGCCCCGCCGACGACGACGGAAGGACGCCGCATGGACACCCAGCAGCTCGCCCAGGACCAGCTCGCCGCCGCCCACGAGGACCCGCACGGTCGCTCCGCGCAGATCATGGTGCACGACGGCCCGCTGCGGCAGACCGTCATCGCGCTGACCCGCGGCACCCGCCTGGCGGAGCACAACTCGCCGCCGGCGGGGAGCATCCTCGTGCTGCGCGGCACGGTCGGCGTGAGCACCGGGGAGCGCGTCGACACGCTGCCCGCCGGGTACCTGGTCACGCTCACCCACGACCGGCACGCCGTCGAGGCCCTGAGCGACGCGGCGATCCTGCTGACGACGGTGACGGGCACCGGCGAGCCGTCGCACGGCTGACCTGCCCCCGCCGACCCCGGACCGGCGGCACCGCGGCGGCACCGCGCCGGCACCGCGCTGGCACCGCGGCGTCGCGGCACGTCATGCTGGACGCCTGCCGACGAAGGGGACGACACCGATGGCCGGTCACGACGAGGACGAGGGCACGTTCAGCGACGCCGAGCGCGCCGCGATGAAGCAGCGGGCCGCCGAGCTGCGCGCCCAGGCCGGCGGGACCGGCTCCGCCAAGAAGCAGCGCGAGGCGCAGGCGTGCCTCGACGCGATCGCGGCGTTGACGGACAGCGACCGCCGGATCGCCGAGCTGCTGCACGCCGTCGTCACGCAGGAGGCCCCGCACCTGGACCCGAAGACCTGGTACGGCTTCCCGTCGTACGCCCGTGACGGGAAGGTCGTCGTGTTCTACCAGCCGCGCGCGAAGTTCGGGACGCGGTACGGCACGGTCGGGTTCAACGAGGACGCCCTGCTCGACGACGGCGTCTTCTGGCCGACCGCGTTCGCCGTGCTGGACGTCACCGACGACGTCGAGGCCCGGCTGCGGGAGCTGGTCCGCACCGCCGCGGGCTGACCCCGCACCGGGAATCGCCCCCTCCGCCGGCCCACGCGGCGCTACGGTCGGCGGGGAGAGGCGGTGGTGCGCGTGTTCCTGCTGGTGACGGTCGCCGGTGTCGCGCTGGGCATCGGGTACGCGACGGCGGTCGGACGGCGTCCGGGCCTGCGGGACCCGCGCGCGTGGGCGCTCCTGGCGCCGGTGTGGGTCGCGTACGCCGTCGTCCTGCTCGCGGGTGGCGTCACCGGGTCGCCCGCGCAGGCGGTGCAGGCGGTCGCGCTCGGGTCGCTGGTGGAGACGGCCGCGGGGACGGTGCGGCTGGTGGCGTCCACGCGCCGCGGGTCCCTGGCCGGTGCCGGGCCGCGGACCCCGTAGCGGTGGCAGGGTCAGCCGTCGACGCGCTCCAGGAACGCCAGGACCGCGGACGCCAGCGCGTCGGGGGCCTCCAGCGCCACGTGGTGCCCGACCCCGTCGAGGAGCACCGACCCGACCGGGCCCCGGACGACCTGCCCGAGGGTCGCGGCCGTGAACGGACCGCCGGAGCCGCCGACGGCGAGCGCCGGCACGGTCAGCGGACGCGCGGCCACGAGCGAGCGCAGCTCGTCCCCCTCGGTGAGCAGCGAGCGGTACAGGCCTGCGGCCCCGTTCCAACCGCCCGGCCGGCCGTACGTCCGGGCGAGCTCCGCGACGTCGGCGTCGGTGACGGCGCCGGGGACGGCGGTCATCGTCGGGAAGGCCCAGGCGCCGAGCACCTCCCGCTCGCGACCCGCCAGCAGCAGGTCGGGGATCCCGGGCGCCGCCAGGACGCCGATGTGCCAGGAGCCGCCGTGCGTCACGTCGGCGAACGCCTCGAGGCCGTACCCCGCGAGGCCCATCTCGACGGCGACGAGGCTCGCGACGTCCTCCGGGTGCAGCGTCGCGAGCCGCAGGACGGCGCCGCCCGCGACGTCCTGCGCCAGCACGTGCACGGGTCCGAGACCCAGGGCCTGCACCAGCGCGTGCAGGTCGTCGGCCGCCACGGCGCTGCCGAACGCGTCGTCGGCGACCGCGGAGTCACCGAACCCCCGCAGGTCGACGGCCACCACGCGGTGCCGCGCGGCGAGCAGGGGGAGGAGCCGGTGGAACACCCACCAGGTCTCGGGGAAGCCGTGGACGAGGAGGACGGGCGAGCCCTCCGCGCCGGCGGTGACGTGGTGCAGCCTCGTGCCGCCGACGTCGGTGACGTGGTGGACGACGCCGGGGATCGTGGCTCCGGGGTGGGGGACGGGCACGGGGACCTCCTTGATGGACAACCGGGTTGTCAGCCTGCGGTGTGCGCAACGTGGTTGTCAATACCCCCGGCCCGCCTCTAGGCTCGACGCCGTGCCCGTCCCGACCGAGACACCCCCGACCGACCCCGCCGCGGGCGTGCGCCTCGCGCTCCTGCTGCTGGGGGCCTTCGAGCAGCTGGTCGACGAGGTCGTCGCCGAGCTCGACCGGCAGGGTCATCCCGGCGTGACCGCGAACCTCGAGTTCGCGCTCGCCGCTGTCGCCGACGGCGCCGACAGCGCCTCCGCCCTCGGGCGCCGGCTCGGGACCAGCCGCCAGGCCGCGGCCAAGACCGTCGCCACCCTCGAGCAGCTCGGCTACGTGGAGCGCGTCGACGACCCCGCCGACGCGCGGCTCAAGCGGCTGCGCGTCACCGCGCGCGGGCACGAGATGACACGGATCGGTGCCGCGACCTTCGGCGAGCTGCGGGCGCGGTGGGCCGCGACCCTGTCGCCCGGGACCGCCGACCGCGTCGAGGAGGCGCTGGCGCAGCTCGCCGGCACGCGGACCCCCGGGGCGCCGGGGACGGGGGCCGGCTGACGGGTCCGCCGTGCCGACCCAACGTTCCGCGGCCCCCAGGACTTGGAGGGGCATGAGACCTCCGCGGGACGCCGACCCACCCCCCGACTTCGCGACGTGGTACGCCGCGGAGCTGCCGCGCACCTGCCGCGCGCTCGCGCTCGCCGTCGGCGACCCGGGCCTCGCCGAGGAGGCCGCCGCCGAGGCGTTCGCCCGGGCGCTCAACGCCTGGGGCACCGTCAGCCGGATGGAGCGGCCGGGCGCCTGGGTCTACACCGTCGCCCTGAACGAGGTGCGCCGGACCTGGCGCCGCGCCCAGCTGGAGCGCCGCTACGTGCAGCGCCTCCGGGACGAGGGCGTGCCGCCGCCGGCCGCCCCGGACGACGCCCTGTGGCGGGCGGTCGCCGACCTGCCGCACCGCGCGCGCACCGCCGTCGCGCTCCGCTACGTCGCCGATCTGACCGAGCCGCAGGTCGCCGAGGTCATGAACGTCTCGCGCGGCACCGTCGCGTCGACGCTCTCTGCCGCCCGCCGGCGGCTCGCCGCCGTCCTGGAACCCACCCGTGAGGAGCTCGTCCGATGACCACCGACCCGCTGGACCGCCTGGCCCTCGTCGACCCCGTGACCCCCGTCCCCGACCTTCTCGGCGTGCAGCGGCGCGCCCGCGCCCTGCGGCACGCCCACCGGCGCACCCGCCTGGTCGGCGGCACCCTCGCCCTCGCCGCGGCGCTCACCGTCGGCGGGGTCGTCCTGCCCCAGCTCGGCGGTGACGGCACGGGCGCCCAGCCCGGTCCCGCCGCCGTCGCGCTCGGCCTCGGGGCGGCCCCGGCCCGGGCGGCGGACGTCGCGGCCGGGTGCGGCACCGGGCGCGCCGACTGGGTCGACCGTGCCGGGTGGGCCGCCGACCCCCGCATCACCCGCGCAGCGACCCTGATCGACGGCGCGCCGTGGCCGCTCGCCAGCGCCGGCGTCCACGAGACCACGATGGACTGCCCCGACGCCGTGCCGGTCGCGGTCCTGCTCGCCACCGGGCCGCAGCGCGGGGTGTCGGTGTGGTCGCAGGTCGCCGACCCGTTCCCGGCGGGCACCGAGGGCGTCACCGACGTCCGGGTGCGCGGCGTCGACGGCCGGCTGCGCGACTTCGGCGGCGGCCTCCTGCTCAGCTGGGTGGACGCCGACGGCACCCGGTGGATCGTGAACGGCAGCGGCATGACGCCCGAGGACCTCGTGTCCCTGGTGGACGGCCTGCAGCTCGACGGCTCCCGGGTCGACACCGGACGGTTGCCGGCGGGCTACGAGCCGGTGCCGGTGCCCGATGCCCCCGCGAGCCCGGTCACGCGCCGGTGGTGGGTCACGTACGGGGACACCCAGCCCGTCGAGGCGCAGGACGGCGTCGCGAAAGCCCCGCTGGGGGCCGGCGTCGAGCTGGAGTCGCGCGTGGCGACCGCCCCGCCCGAGCTGGCCGTCAGCTACTGGGCGGCGGAGACGGTGCTGGTCGACGTCGACGGCCACCGCGGCGTGTTCACCCCCTGGGGGCAGCCGGGCGTCGACGTCGGCGGGTGGCTGACCTGGGTCGACCACGGGATCGAGTACCGGCTCTCCGGGGCGCTGCCTGTGGAGCAGCTCGCCGCCCTGGCCCGCGCTGCGACGCCGGTCGCCGTGGACGACGCGCGGCTCGCGGGTCTGCCGCAGACGCCCGGGGAGTCATGACCGGAGGGGGCCAGGCGGTGCGCGGCGACGTCCCTGGCCGTCCGGCCTGGTCCGAGTACGTCGTCGTGGAGACCGACGCCGGTCCGCTGCGGTTGGGCGGCTTCGACGTCGGCGTCCCGGTCCTCGTCAGCCGGATCCAGGCGTGGGCAGGTGTGGGTGAGCAGCCGGCGGACCCGCACAGCGGATGAGCCGCTGGAGCGAGCCTGTCGTCTGCCCGCACTACACCGTGTGGTGCAGACGTAGACTCGGCGGCGTAGGGTCGGGCGCCGACGACAGGGGGAGCGATGACGGCACCGCACGACGGGTCCGCGCCGGGCGACGCGCACACGGCGGACGACGCCGCCACCCGGGCCGGCCGGGCCGCCGCCCTCAAGGAGCGGGTGTACGTGTCGTTCACGGCGCTGGCGGTGATCATCACCCTGCGGGCGCACGACACCCACGCGAGCGCCGGCACGGCCGCCGGGACGCTGGCGGTCGCCGTCGCGGCCACGGTCTGCGCGGTCTACGTCGCCGACCTGCTCAGCCACATGGTCGTCCACTCGCACCTGCCGGACCGCACCGAGCACCGGCGCATCGTCACGGGGACGCTCGGCGCCGCGTCCGTCGCGCTGCCACCCCTCGTGTGCATCGCCCTGTCCGGCACGGGCCTGTACCCGACGTCGGCCGGGCTGCTCGCCGCGATGGTCGTCACGGTGGCCACGCTGACGGCGGTCGGGGTGCTGGCCGTCCGCAACCTCGACCTGCCGCCGCTGCAGCGCCTCGTGATCCTCGCCGCGGAGGCCCTGCTGGCGGTGCTGGTGCTGGCGCTCGGCGTCCTGGCGCACCAGTAGCGCGCCCACGTCCGTGCTGGTGCCCCGTGCTCGCCGGCGCGGGCGACGGCCCCGGCTGACGCACCGGTCCGACCACGGGTGGATGCCCGGCGGGGCAGTCGCCTGGCAGCCTGGCGCGTGGCGGGCGTCCAGCCGCGGCGCCGCCGGTCCTCGATGAAAGCGCAGGTCGTCGTGTTCCACCAGGTCCCCGTCCTCCCGGTCGTCGTCCCGCTCGCCGCGGTCGTGCTCGCGGCGCTGCTGTGGTCGCTGCACCGGACCCGACGGCTCACCGCGCCGCGGGCCGTCGTCGCTCTCGTGCTGTGCGTGTACGTGGCCGGCGTCGTCGCGAACACGGTGTTCCCGGTCTTCACGGACAAGCCGGCCCGCTCGGGGGCGTGGGGCGACGCCCTGGCCCTCGTCCCGTTCGCGCACTACGAGGTGGCCGACGCGCTCATGAACGTGCTCGTGTTCGCGCCGCTCGGTGTGCTGGTGGCGCTGCTCGTCCCCCGGGCGCGGTGGTGGACGGCCCTGGTCGTGTCCGCGGTGTTCAGCCTGGGCATCGAGCTCACGCAGTACGTCACGGCCGGCCTGCTCGGCGGCGGGCACGTGGCCGACGTGAACGACCTGCTGTCGAACGTCGCGGGCGGGGTGCTGGGCTTCCTCGTGCTCGCGGCGCTGGTCCAGGTCCCCGCGGTCTCCGCGCTGGTCGACCGGTTCCGGTGGCCGCCGGTCACCACCGGGGCGCGGCCCTCGGGCGTGGCGGTGGGCGCGTGAGCGCGGGACCCGACGAGGGGCCGTTCTTCCACGGCACGCGGGCCGACCTGCGCCCCGGCGACCTCCTGACGGCGGGGTTCCCGTCGAACTACCGGCCCGAGGTCACGATGAACCACGTGTACTTCACGTCGCGGGTGGCCGGCGCCGGCCTCGCCGCGGAGATCGCCGCCGAGCTCGCGCCGGGGGACGCCACGCCGCGCGTGTACGAGGTGGAGCCGCTCGGCCCGTTCGAGGACGACCCGAACGTGACCGACAAGAAGTTCCCGGGCAACCCGACGCGGTCGTTCCGCACCAGCGAGCCGCTGCGGGTGGTCCGCGAGGTCGACGACTGGCCGCGGCTGAGCCCCGAGGACCTCGCGGCGTGGCGCGAGCGGCTGACGGTGCTGCTGTCCGACGGGGGCGGCGAGATCGTCAACTGAGGGCCCGGGACGGCCCGTGCCCCGGGTCGCCGCCCCGGCCGCCGGGTCCGGCGGTCACGTGGCGGCCTCGTCAGCCCCCGGCGGACCCCTGTCGCGCCCGGACGAGGCCGACGGTCACCAGGACGCCCGCCACGAGCGTGAGCGTGCCCCCCGCCGCGTGCACCACCCCGCCGAACTGCGCGACCTGCTGCGGGGTCCACGCGCCCGCCGACACGTCGCCCGTGACCAGGGCCGCGAGGAACGTCCCGCCGACCGCGACGCCGGCGGCGGTGGCGACCTGGGCCGCGGTGTCCGCCAGCGCCGCCCCGGTCGTCGTACGGTCGGCAGGCAGGCCGCGCATGACGTTGGTGCCCGCGACCACACCGTTGACGCGCATGCCGGCCGCGACCAGCACGAGCGCGAGGGCGACCCAGGCGTACCCGCGCCCGCCGAGCACGACGTAGGTGAGGAGCCCGAGCACCACGGTCAGCGCGCTGAGCGAGGCGGCGCGCTCGAGGCCGAGCCGTCGCATCACCGGCCGGATCAGGAACCCGCCACCGATCAGCACGACCACCTGCGGCAGGGTGCCGACGGCGGCCCGGGCGGGGCTCCAGCCCCAGGCCAGCTGCAGCTGCAGGGTCACGAGGAAGCCCAGTCCCGCCGTCGCCAGACCCGTCGCGGCCTTGAACGCGAGGCCGGACGACACCAGGGGGTGGGCCACGAGGCGCAGGTCGAGCAGCGGGTGCGGTGTCGACCGCTCGCGCACGACGAAGGCCGCTGCCGCCGCGACTGCCCCTCCGGTGGCCGCCCACGGCAGCCAGGCCGGCGCACCGGCGTCGGTGAACAGCTCCGGCGCCACGAGTGCCAGCACGACCGCCGCGGTACCGAGCACGCCGGCGGGAGCGTCGGCGGGGGACCGGTGGAGGTCGGCGAGCGCGTCCGCGGCGACGCCGCGCCGGATGCACACGAACGCCAGCGCGGCGACGGGCGCGTTCACGATCAGCAGCGCCTGCCAGGGCGCGACGGCGAGGAGCAGGCCGCCGACGGTCGGACCCAGGGCGAGCCCGACCAGACCGACGGTCGAGATCACCGTGGTCGCACGGACGCGCAGCTCGTCGGCGTCGAACAGGCGGAACGCGAGCGCCAGCGACCCGGGCGTCGTCATCGCCGCGGCCACCCCCATGACGGCCCGCACCGCCACGAGCTGCCAGATCGTCGTGACCGCCCCCGTCGCCAGGGCAGCGGCCGTTAGCAGCACGAGACCGGCGAGCATCACCCGGCGGCGGCCGACCCGGTCGGCGAGGGCGCTCAGGGTGAGCATCAGCCCGCCGAACACCACGGCGTAGGAGCTGGTCACGAGCTGGAGCGTCGCCGCCGACGCATGGAGCTCGCGGCCGATCGTCGGCAGCGCGACCGTGAGGACGGCGTTGTCGAGCATCTCGACGAGGAAGACGGCGGAGAGGCCGATCAGGGCGACCCGGGCCTCACGCAGGCTGCGCGGCGGTCGGCGCGCAGCCTGCGTGAGGCCCGGGTC
>JACXUT010000366.1 GCA_014763765.1 Micrococcales bacterium | reverse complement strand
GGTCGGGGCGGGTCAGCCGCCGGAGACGCTGAGCTCGGCCTCGTGCAGGGCCTGGCGGAAGTCCTCGGACAGCTCGCGGGAGTCCAGCCAGCCGTCCGGCAGGTGCGGGCGCTTCGGCGTGCCGGCGCGGCCGCGCTGGCCCTCGGCGGCCTCGCCCGGGTACGGCTGGTCCAGGTCGAGGGCCGCCAGCCGGTCGTCGAGCTCCGCGAGGGACGACACGAGCCCGAGCGCCGCCCGCTGCTCCCCGCCGACCACGTAGCCCTTCCAGTACCAGGCCATGTGCTTGCGGAGCTCGCGCAGGGCCTTCCCCTCGTCGCCGAAGTGCTCGACCATGAGCTCGGCGTGCCGCCGGATGACCTGCGCGACGTAGCGGGCGCCCGGCCGGATGCGCTCCGGGGACCCGGCGAACGCCGCCGCGAGGTCCGCGAACAGCCACGGCCGACCCTGGCAGCCGCGCCCGACGACCACGCCGTCGCACCCCGTCCGCCGCACCATCTCCAGCGCGTCCTCGGCGGACCAGATGTCCCCGTTGCCGAGCACCGGGATGTCGGTCACGGTCTCCTTGAGGCGGGCGATCGCCTCCCAGTCGGCCGTGCCGGAGTAGTACTGCTCGGCCGTCCGTGCGTGCAGCGCCACCGCCGCGACCCCCAGGTCCTGGGCGACCAGGCCGGCCTCCAGGTACGTCAGGTGGTCCTCGTCGATGCCCTTGCGCATCTTCACGGTCACCGGGACGCCGTAGGGGCGCGCCGCGTCGACGGCGGCGCGCAGGATCGACTCGAACAGCTCGCGCTTCCACGGCAGGGCCGAGCCGCCGCCGCGCCGCGTGACCTTCGGCACCGGGCACCCGAAGTTCAGGTCGACGTGGTCGGCGCGGTCCTCCGACGCGATCAGGTGCACCGCCGCACCGACGGTCGCCGGGTCCACGCCGTACACCTGCACGGAGCGCGGCCGCTCGTCCGGGGCGTGCGAGATGATCCGCATCGACTCCTCACCCCGCTCGACCAGCGCGCGTGACGTCACCATCTCCGCGACGTACAGCCCGGCGCCCGACTCGCGGCACAGCCGCCGGAACGCCGCGTTCGTCACGCCGGCCATCGGGGCGAGCACCACGGGGGTGTCGACGGACAGCGGCCCGATGCGCAGCGGGGGCAGCACGGTGCGGTCGGTCGCGGGCGC
>JACXUT010000154.1 GCA_014763765.1 Micrococcales bacterium | reverse complement strand
GTGCGCGGGCGCCGGGGCCGGCGGGGCGGTGACGGCCGCAAACCTGGCGACAGCGGGGGCTGGGCGGTCGTACGGTCGGGCCGTGCACGCCACGACGCCGCGCCTGGTCCTGCGGCCCTTCACCGCGGCCGACGGGGCCGCGCTGCATGCGTACCTCGGCCTGGCGGAGGTCGTGCGGTTCGAGCCCTACGGCCCGGTCACCCGGGACGGGGCCGAGCGGGAGGCGGCCCGGCGCGCCGGTGACCCGCGCTTCGTCGCGGCCGTCCGGCGCGAGGACGACGTGCTCGTGGGTCACGTGTACTGCGCGCCCGAGGGGCCGCCTGCCTGGCGCACCTGGGCGATCGGCTACGTGTTCGACCCCCGGTACGGCGGCGTGGGCTACGCCACCGAGGCGGCCCGGGCGGTCGTCGACCACTGCTTCCGGGCCGAGGGCGCCCACCGGGTGGTCGCGGGGTGCGACCCGCGCAACGAGCGGTCCTGGCGGCTGCTCGAGCGGCTCGGGATGCGGCGTGAGGGGCACGAGCGGCGGTGCGCGTCGTTCGAGGACGACGCCGACGGCCGGCCGGTCTGGCACGACGCTTACCGGTACGCCGTGCTCGCCCAGGAGTGGGTCACCGCGGGGTGACCCGGCACGCTCAGCGCCCCGGGCTGGAGACGCAGAACAGGTTCCCCTCCGGGTCGGCCATGACGACCCAGCCGTAGTCGTCCATGCCGTCGCGCCGCACCTCCGTCGCGCCGGCCGCCACGAGCTCGCGCGCGGCGACGTCGCGGTCCGCGCAGTGCACGTCGAGGTGCAGCTTGTTCTTGCCCGGGGTCGGGTCCGGCACGCGGATGAAGCACAGCCGCCAGCCCGAGCCGTCGACGGCCTCGATGATCGCGTGCGCTCGGTGCTCGGTCCGGTACACGTCCCGCCAGCCGAGCCGGTCGCGCCACCAGTCGGCGAGGGCGAACGGGTCGGTGCAGTCGACGGCGACCTGGGCGGGGGAGATCCGCATGGGTCTCACGCTAGGACCGGGGGCGACCCGGTGTCCGGCGGAAATCTCACGGACGCGGCGGAGGGGCGGACCCGCACCGGGCCCGCCCCTCCGGGTGACGCTCAGCCCTGGGTCAGCGGGAAGAGCGTGTCGTCGTTCTTGTAGACGTCCGCAGCGTTCTCCTTCGTGACGATGACCGGCGTCAGGAGGAACGACGGGACGACCTTCACCCCGTTGTCGTACGACTCGGTGTCGTTGATCTCCGGGTCCTCACCCTTCTGCAGGAGCTGGATCTCCTTGATGGTCTGGGCGACCAGCTCGCGGGTGTCCTTGTAGATGGTCGAGTACTGCTCGCCGGCCATGATCGACTTCACGGACTCCACCTCGGAGTCCTGGCCGGTGACCACCGGGGTGTCCTTGCCCGCCTGGGAGACGGACGTCAGGGCCGCGCGGCCGAGGGTGTCGTTCGGCGACAGCACGCCGTCCAGCTCGGTGTCCGTGTAGGAGCCGGCGAGGATGGTGTCCATGCGCTTCTGCGCGTTCTCGGCCTTCCAGCCCTGGGTCGCGACCTGCTCGAACGAGGTCTGGCCCGACACGACGACGAGGGTGCCGTCGTCGATCTTCGGCTGCAGGATGCTCATGGCGCCCTCGAAGAACGGCGTCGAGTTGGCGTCGTCCGGCGAGCCGGCGATCAGCTCGATGTTGTAGGGGCCGTCGCCCTTGCGCTCCTCGAGGCCCTGCAGCAGCGCCTGGCCCTGCAGGACGCCGACCTGGAAGTTGTCGAACGCGACGTACATGTCGACGGCGTCGGTGTTCTTCACCAGGCGGTCGTACGCGATGACGGAGGCGCCGGAGTCCTTGGCCGCCTCCAGCTGCGTGCCGAGCTGCGAGCCGTCGATCGCGCCGACCACGATGACGCTCGCGCCCTGCTCGACCATCGCCTGGATCTGGTTCTGCTGCTCGGTGACGCCGCTGTTCGCGAACTGCACGATCGGCTTGTAGCCGGCGTCGGTGAGGCCGTCGTTGAACAGCTGCTCGGCGAGCACCCAGTTCTCCGACGTCTTCTGCGGCAGCGCCACGCCGATGGTGGCGTCGGCCGCGAACCCGGCCGCCGCCTCGGAGGACCCGTCGGACGACCCCTCGGTGGACCCGCCGCGCTCGGACGAGCACCCCGTGAGCATCAGCGCTCCGGCGGCTCCGGCGGCGACGAGCGCCGCAGTCAGCTTCTTCATGGGTGGTGTCACTCTTCCCTCGGTTGGGCACCCCTCATCGGGTGCGGTGGCGTGCCCCGGCCGGGACCCGGCCGGGCGGGAGGTTCAGCGCTGGGCGAGGGTCTCCGGGGCCGACCCGGACACGGGCGCGGCGGACTCCGGCCCCTCCGGTCCCCCGGGGATCTGCGTCTGCCGGCGCGAGCGCATCAGCAGGCCGACGATCGACGGCCGGCCCTGGATCTTGTTGTAGACGTCGAACGCGACCGCGGCGAGCAGCACCAGGCCCTTGATCATCTGGGTGCTGTCCGAGCCGACGCCCATGAGCTGCAGGCCGTTGTTGAGCACCGCCATGACCAGGCCGCCGATGAGCGAGCCGACGACGGTGCCGACACCGCCGGAGACCGCGGCCCCGCCGATGAACACGGCGGCGATCGCGTCGAGCTCCCAGTTCGTGCCGTCGAACGGGCCGGACGCGGTGGACCGGCCGATGAACACGATGCCGGCCAGCGCGGCGAGCACCGACATGTTCATCATCACGAAGAAGTTGGTGCGGCGGATGTTCACGCCGGACAGCGACGCGGCGACCTTGTTGCCGCCCACGGCGTACACGTGCCGGCCGGTGATGGTCCGGTTGGACACGAACGCGTAGATCAGCACGAGCGCGACGAGGATGACGCCGGACACCGGGAACGACGTCCCGACGCGGCCCGACCCGAACAGCCAGGTCACGCCCGCGACGACGACCGACAGGCCGCCCGCGCGGACCACGGACACCCACGTCGGGACGGGGGAGCCGCCGAGACGCCGGGCGGACCGGCGCCGCCGGGACTCGCCGTAGACGAGGGCCGCGATCGCGACGACCCCCAGGACCAGGGTCCAGTTGTTGAGGCCGGTGTTCGGCCCCCACTCCGGCAGGTAGCCCGCGCCGAGCGTCTGGATCTCCTTCGGCACCGGCACGGTGTTGGACTTGCCGATGTACTGGTTCGCGCCGCGGAAGAACATCATCCCGGCGAGGGTGGTGATGAACCCGGGGATGCCGACGTACGCCACCCAGAACCCCTGCCACGCGCCGATCACCGCCCCGACGGCGAGGCCGAGCAGGATGCCCGCCCACCACGGGATGCCCCAGTCCCGGATCGCGAGCGCCACGATGATGCCGACCACGGCGGCCACCGAGCCGACGGACAGGTCGATGTGCCCGGCGATGATGACGAGCACCATGCCGATCGCGAGGATCAGCACGTACGAGTTGCCGTTGATGATGTTCTGCGCGTTCGTCGCCGTCAGCACCTTGCCGCCGGTCGCGATCTGGAACACCGCGATCAGCGCGATCAGCGCGAACACCATGCCGAACTGGCGGGCTCCGCCGCCGAACAGCTGCTTGAGTGACGTCATCGTCAGGGCCGTCCTTCTGCCGTGATCAGTAGGTGAGAGCCGGGCTGCTGCCCGTCATGAGGCGCATGAGGTTCTCCTGCGTGGCCTCCGACCGGTCGAGGACGCCGGTGATGCGCCCCTCGAAGATCGTGTAGATGCGGTCGCACAGGCCGAGCAGCTCGGGCAGCTCGGACGAGATCACCACCACGCCCTTGCCGGCGTCCGCCAGCCGGTTCACCAGGCCGTAGATCTCGTACTTCGCCCCGACGTCGACGCCGCGCGTCGGCTCGTCGAGGATCAGCAGGTCGGGCTCGGGGAACATCCACTTGCCGAGCAGCACCTTCTGCTGGTTGCCGCCGGAGAGCTTCACGACGCCGACCCGCACGGACGGCGCCTTGACGTTGAGCGAGCGCCGGTACTCCTCCGCGGCGAGGTACGCGGCGTCCGGGTCCAGCACGCCCCGCCGCGTGACCCGCCGCAGGTCGGAGGACACGATCGTGTCGGCGATGGTGTCGAGCAGGTTGAGGCCCTGGACCTTGCGGTCCTCCGGGACGTACGCGATCTTGTGCGCGATGGCCTGCTGCACGGTGTGGAGCTCGACCGGCTCGCCGTCGATCGTGATCTGCCCGCCGAGCCAGCGCCCGTAGGACCGGCCGAACAGCGACCGGGCGAGCTCGGTGCGGCCGGCGCCCATGATGCCGGCGAAGCCCACGATCTCCCCGTGCCGGACGTGGAACGACGAGCCCTTGCAGACCAGGCGGCCGGGCACCTGCGGGTGCTCGACGGTCCAGTCCCGCACCTCGAAGAACGTCTCCCCGACGTGCGGGGTGTGCTCGGGGAACCGGTGGTCCAGGGCCCGCCCGACCATGCCGCGGATGATGCGGTCCTCGTCGACCTCGCCGGCCGCGGCGTCGAGCGTCTCGACCGTGCGGCCGTCGCGGATGATCGTGATGGAGTCGGCGATGGCGGCGATCTCGTTGAGCTTGTGGCTGATCATGATGCTGGTCATGCCCTTGGAGCGCAGGCCCCGCAGCAGGTCCAGCAGGTGCGCCGAGTCCTCCTCGTTGAGGGCGGAGGTCGGCTCGTCGAGGATCAGCAGCCGCACGTCCTTGGACAGCGCCCGGGCGATCTCGACGAGCTGCTGCTTGCCGACGCCGAGGTTCTTGATCTGCTCGTCGGGGGAGGCGTCCAGGCCGACGCGGGCCATGAGCTCGGCGGCGCGCTCGCGGGCCGTCTCCCAGTCGATGCCGAACCGGCCGGTGGTCTCGTTGCCGAGGAAGATGTTCTCCGCGATCGACAGCTCGGGGATGAGCGCGAGCTCCTGGTGGATGATGACGATGCCCGCGCGCTCGCTGGACTTGATGTCCTTGAAGCGCACCTCCTCGCCCTGGTAGACGATCTCGCCGTCGTAGGTGCCGTAGGGGTAGACGCCGGACAGGACCTTCATGAGCGTGGACTTGCCGGCGCCGTTCTCGCCGCAGATCGCGTGGATCTCGCCCGCGCGCACCGTCATCGAGACGTCGTCCAGGGCGCGCACGCCCGGGAAGACCTTCGTGATCGACCTCATCTCGAGGACGACGGGGGTGTCCGTCATCGTTCCTGCTCCCTGTGCCTCGCTGCACGGGCCGGCGTCGTCGCCGGTCGTGGTCCGCGTCGGACACTAGGGACGTGGCGTCCTAGCCGTCAACCTCTGAAGGCAAGGAGCGCGCTTCGTTATCGGATCGCAACGCGCCGGGGCCGTCTCGGCGCGCGATCGCCGCCCTTGTGGCGTCCCGACGGGTGGGAGCGGGCCTCTCGCGGGTGCGCCGCGCGCCGCTGACGCGCAGGTCAGCGGTATTGCCCACAACCTCTGAAGGCAATACCTACCGCGTGGCCCACATCGGCCGGATGACGCGGGTCGCCCCCGCGATGGCGCCGATGATCTCCTCCGGCGCCGACGTCCCGGCGTCGAACGACCCGTTGTTCCGCCCGTGGCGCAGCACCTCGATGCGGTCCGCGACCGCCCGCAGGTCCGCCAGGTTGTGGCTGATGAGGATCACGCCGAGCCCCATCGCCCGCAGCCGCTCCACCAGCATGAGCACCTCGGCCGTCTGCACCACCGACAGCGCGGCGGTCGGCTCGTCGAGCACGAGGATCCGCGGCCGGGTCGTCAGGGTCCGCGCGATCGCGACCGCCTGCCGCTGCCCCGCCGAGAGCTCGCGCACCGGCACCCGCACCGACGGCACCGAGACCGTGAGGTCCCGCAGCAGCCGCGCCGCCTCGAGCTCCATGCTGTCGGTGTCCATCGGCCCCACCCGCGACGTGCGCAGCTCCCGGCCCAGGAAGATGTTCGCCGTCACGCTGAGGTTCTCGCACAGCGCGAGGTCCTGGAACACCGTCGAGATGCCCAGCGCGTGCGCGGCGGCCGGGTTCGGGATGCTCACCGGCTCGCCGGCGACCTCCACCAGCCCGGCATCCGGTTGCAGCACCCCGGACACGATCTTCGCGAGGGTCGACTTGCCGGCCCCGTTGTCGCCCACCAGCGCCACGACCTCGTGCGCGTGCAGCTCCAGGTTCACGCCGGTCAGCGCCTCGACGGCGCCGAACCGCTTGGTGACCTGCCGCAGCGAGAGCACAGGAGGGCGCGGTGCCGCCTGCGTGCCTGCCATCGTCACCTCCTCGATCACCGCCGGCCCCGTCGCCGGTGCGTCGTCCACCTCGATCAGTCTCCGTCCTGGTGCTCGAACCAGTGCGTCAGCTCGTGGGTGTTCTCGAGGACGAGCAGCAGCGCACCGATCACCTCCGCCTGCGGCCCGAGCTCCGCGCCCACCACCTCCAGCGGCGCGATGTGGTTGAGCGGCACCCGCCGCCGGATCGCCTCGCGCATCGGGCCCAGCAGCACCTCGCCGGTCTCGGCCAGCTCGCCGCCCACCACCACGCACTGCGGGTTGACCGCGATCGCCAGGCCGGCCACCACCGCGCCCACCGCGGAGCCCGCGTCCTCGACGACCTGCCGGCAGCCCGGGTCGCCGTCGAGGGCCAGGGTCACGATGTCCCGCAGCGTCAGCGGCCCGCGGCTCGCCCGGAGCACCTCGATCAGCGCCGGCGCCCCGACCACCGTGTTGAGGCACCCGCGGCTGCCGCACAGGCACACCACCCCGCCGGCGTCCACCTGCACGTGCCCGATCTCCCCGGCCGTCCCGGCGAACCCGCGGTGCAGGCGGCCGGACAGCACCACGCCGGCGCCCGTGCCGTGCGAGACCCGCACGTACACCGAGTCCTGGTAGAGCCGCGCGGCGCCGACCCGGCTCTCCGCGAGCGCGCCGAGGTTCGCGTCGTTGTCCACGAAGACGGGGACGCCGAGCCGCTTCGACATCACCTGGGCGACGGGCGCGTCGTCCCAGCCGCGCAGGATGCCGGGCACCGAGATGGTGCCGGTCGCCGCGTCCACCGGCGCGGGCACCGCGATGCCGATGCCGAGCAGCTCGCCCAGCGACGACCCGACGCGCTCCAGCAGCTCGACGACGAGCAGCGCCGCGCGGTCCAGGCTCGTGTCCGCGCGGTGCTCGTGCGGCAGCGGCAGCGTCTGCTCGACCAGCACCTGCTGCGCGGAGTCGGCCAGCGCGATCGACATGTGCCGGGTGCCGATCCGCACGCCCGCCGCGATGCCCGTGCGGTGCACCATCGTGACGAGCTGCGCCCGGCGGCCGTTGTGGATGGTGGTGCGGACGTCCACCGCGCCGGCGCCCTGCAGCTCGCGCACGATGTTCGACACGGTGGCCGCCGACAGGCCGGTGGCCGCCGCGAGCTCGACCTGCGTCAGGCCGCCGTAGCGGCGCACCGTCTCGATGACGGTCGCGCGGTTCGCCTCACGGAGGGCGGTCTGCGAGCCAGCCATCGCCGACAGCCTCCCGTCTCCTGCCGCACGTCGTCCACGCACGCGCTGGACGCAGGGTACTCGGTGCGCGTCGCGCCGCCGGGGCGTGACCGAGGTCGCGGACGAAAGTCCTGGTCCGGTGGTGAGCGCTTGCCGATCGGGAGACGGGGTGGTGCGCACCGCCCCGCCGACCGCCGAAGGGACACCCGTGCTCCGACCGACCCGCATCCTGCTCCGCGACGGCGAGACCCGGGCCCTGCTGCGCGCCGTCGACGTGCGCGGGCACACCGTGCGGATCGAGGGCACGGCCGCCAGCCTGCGCATCGAGGACGTCACGACGGGCACGCTGCTCGTGGACGCCCCGATGGCAGTGCTCGAGCTCATCGACGGCGAGACGATCCACTACTCGGGTGCGGGCCGGGTGCTGGACTCCCGCGAGCTGCGGTACCTGCGGATCACCCTGGAGTTCACGGAGCCGGCCGCGCGGTCGCTGCCCCGGCCGCCGCGCTGACGTCGGGACGCGCGGGGACCCGCGGCGGGGACCGCGGCGGCGGTCAGGCCGGTCCGGGACCGACGAGCTCCTCGACGGCGGCGACGACCTCCGGGGCGTCCGGGCGCACCCGGGGCCGGAACCGCCGCACCCGGCCGTCCGGCGCGACGACGAACTTCTCGAAGTTCCAGGTGATCCGTCCGGCGCGGCCCGCGTCGTCGGGGTACCGCGTCAGCGCCCGGTACAGCGGGTGCGCGTGCCGGCCGTTCACCGGGGTCTTCTCGAGCATCGGGAACGTCGCGCCCCACGTCGTCGAGCAGTACTCGGCGATGGCGTCCGACGACGACAGCTCCTGCAGGAACTGGTTGCTCGGCACCCCCACCACGGTGAACCCGCGCGGGCCGTACCGGCGGTGCAGCTCCTCGAGCTGCTCGTACTGCGGCGCCAGGCCGCACCGCGACGCCACGTTCACCACCAGCGCGACGCGCCCGCCGGTCAGCTCCCCGAACGTCGTGTCCTCGCCGCGCAGCGTGCGCACCGCGATCCCGTCCAGCTCCACGTGCCGCTCCTCGCCCGTCGTCGTCCCGCGCGTCCCTCCAGGCTCCCGGTCTACCACGGCAGGAGGTGGTAGTAGGGCGTCCGGGTGGACGGGGTGAACCCCAGGCGCAGCGCGAGCCGCGCCGAGCCGACGTTGTCCTCCCGGCACGACCACACCGGCGTGAGCCCGGCGTCCAGCACGTCCGCCAGCATCGCCGCCGCCGCGGCCGAGGCCAGCCCCTGCCGCCGGTACGCCGGGTCGGTCTCGATGCCGAGCTCCAGGTCCTCGCCCGTGCGGTACGACGTGAAGGCGATCGCCCCGGTGCGCCCGTCCCGCTCCACCACCGTGCCGCCCCCGTGCGCCAGGAAGCTCGCCGCGTCGGGCCAGAACCCCGACGGCACCACCGCCCCGGCCCACGCGAAGTCCTCGGCCGTGGCCCGCCGCGCCCGCCAGCCGTCCGGGGGGCGCAGCGCACCGAGCCGCGCGCGGTGCGCATCCGGGTCGGAGGTGAAGTTGAGGCGGGTGTGACGGACGACCGCGCCGCGCGCCGGGTGGGCGCCCGCCTCCGCCAGCGGCACGGCGCCGAGCGCGTCGTCCCAGTCCGGCGCCGTCCACCGCGGGTCGACCTGCAGCCACTCCTCGTGCCCCGCGGCGCGGCGGGCGGCGAGGTGCGCGACGACCGCGTCCCGGGCCTCCCCGACCGCCGGCCCCCAGACGAGCGACATCCCGTACGGGTGCACCACGTGGAAGGCGCGGGGGTCGTGCTCCCGGTCGGCCCAGGGCACCGCGCCGGCGACGTCCATCGCGGCGCGGGCGAACCCGACGTTGAGCGGCACCGCACCGAGTGCGCGGCGGGCGTGGTCGAGCAGCGGGGGCACTGTTCTCCTCGGGTGGTGGGCGGCTGCGGGCAGCACGCTCCCAGGGG
>JACXUT010000153.1 GCA_014763765.1 Micrococcales bacterium | reverse complement strand
ACCCGAGCCCCACCCGCATCCCCGAGCGAGGAGACCCGATGCTGCGCCCCTCCGACACCGCCACCCGCGAGCGCAAGAGCCTGGACGGCCTCTGGCGGTTCCGGACCGACCCCGCCGGCGAGGGGCGGGACTCCCGGTGGTTCGCCCGGGAGCTGCCGGACGCCGGCTGGATGCCGGTGCCGGCGAGCTTCAACGACGTCCTGGCGGACCCGGCCGTCCGCGACCACGTCGGCGAGGTCTGGTACCAGACGACGGTGCGGGTCCCGGCCGGCTGGGACGGGTCGCGCGTGCTGCTGCGGTTCGGCGCCGCGACCCATGCGGCGAGCGTCTGGGTCGGGGACGTCCTGGTCGCGGAGCACGTGGGCGGCTACACGCCGTTCGAGGCCGACCTCACCGCGATCGCCGTCGCCGGGCAGGAGCTCCGCGTGACCGTCGCGGTGGACAACCGGCTGTCGTTCCAGACGATCCCGCCGGGGCACGTGCGCGACACCCCGCACGGCCCGCGGCAGCTCTACTTCCACGACTTCTACAACTACGCCGGGCTGCACCGCACCGTGTGGCTGCACCGGACGCCCGCCACCGCGGTGGACGACGTCACGGTGCGCACCGGGCGGGACGGCACGACGGGTCTCGTCGACTACGACGTGGTGACCGTCGGGGACGCGCCGCACACCGTGCGGGTGCGGCTGGTCGACGAGGCGGGTGCCGAGGTCGGGCGGGCGACCGGGGCCTCCGGGCGGGTCGAGGTGCCGGACGCCCACCTGTGGCGGCCGGGGGCCGCGTACCTGTACACCGCGCACGTCGAGCTGCTCGACGCGGCGGGGGACCTGCTGGACGTCTACGAGCAGACGGTCGGCATCCGCACCGTGCGCGTCGACGGCACCCGGCTGCTGATCAACGACGAGCCGTTCCGGTTCCGCGGCTTCGGCAAGCACGAGGACGTCGCGGTGCGCGGCAAGGGCCACGACGACGTGATGCTCGTGCACGACTTCGCGCTCATGGACTGGATCGGCGCGAACTCGTTCCGCACCTCCCACTACCCGTACGCGGAGGAGGTCTACGACTACGCCGACCGCACCGGCGTGGTCGTGATCGACGAGACCGCGGCCGTCGGCCTCAACATGGGCCTCGGCGGCGGCATCTTCGGCAACCAGGGGTGGACGACGTTCTCCGCGGAGACGATCGACGGCCGCACCCAGGAGGCGCACCGGCAGGCCATCCGCGAGCTCGCCGCCCGGGACAAGAACCACCCGTGCGTCGTGCTGTGGTCCATCGCCAACGAGCCGGAGTCGCACACCGAGGAGGCGCGCGCGTACTTCGAGCCGCTGTTCACCCTCACGCGCGAGCTCGACCCGACGCGCCCCGTCGGGTTCGTGAACGTCGGCCTGTCGCCCCACGGCGCGTGCCTGGTCTCGCAGTACGCCGACGTCCTCATGCTCAACCGCTACTACGGCTGGTACGAGAACACCGGTGACCTGGCGCCGGCCGAGGACGCGTGGCGCCGCGAGCTCGAGGCCTGGGCGACGGAGGGCAAGCCGATCATCATCACGGAGTACGGGGCCGACACCGTCGCGGGCCTGCACACCGTGGTGCCGACGCCCTGGTCGGAGGAGTACCAGGTCGAGTACCTCGACATGAACCACCGCGTCTTCGACTCGGTCCCCGCGGTCATCGGCGAGCACGTGTGGAACTTCGCGGACTTCGCGACCAGCTCCACCTCGATCGTGCGGGTCGACGGCAACAAGAAGGGCGTCTTCACGCGGGACCGCCGGCCCAAGGCCGCCGCCCACCTGCTGCGCCGCCGCTGGCGCGGCTGACCCGGCCCGGCCCGCAGCACGCACAGCACACAGAGCAGGAGCACCCGTGGAGCACACCTGGCGCTGGTTCGGCCCGCGCGACCCGATCACCCTCGCCGAGATCCGGCAGACCGACGCCACCGGCATCGTCACGGCGCTGCACGAGATACCGAACGGCGAGGTCTGGCCCGTCGACGCGATCCAGGCCCGGCAGGCCGAGATCGAGCGGGCCGGCCTCACCTGGTCGGTCGTCGAGAGCGTCCCCGTGCACGAGGACGTCAAGCGCGGCGGTCCGCTGCGCGACGCGGCGATCGAGAGCTACCGCGCGACGCTGCGCAACCTCGCGGCGTGCGGGCTCGACGTCGTCTGCTACAACTTCATGCCCGTCCTGGACTGGACCCGCACGGACCTGCGGTTCCCGCTCGCGAACGGCGGGCGGGCCCTGCGCTTCGACATCGCGGCGGCGGCGGCGTTCGACCTGTTCCTGCTGGAGCGGCCGGGGGCCGAGGCGTCGTACACACCCGACGAGGTGGCGCGCGCGACGGCGCTGTTCGCCGGGATGGACGCCGACGCCCGCACCACGCTGACCCGCACGATCATCGCGGGGCTGCCCGGTGCGGAGGAGGGGTACGACCTGCCGGAGTTCCGGGCCGCGCTCGACGCGTACCGCGACGTCGACGCCGCCACCCTGCGCGGCAACCTGGCCCACTTCCTCCGGGAGGTCGTGCCGACGGCGCAGGAGGTCGGCGTCCGCCTCGCGATCCACCCGGACGACCCGCCGCGCCCGCTGTTCGGCCTGCCGCGCGTCGTCTCGACCGCCGAGGACGCGCAGGCGGTGCTCGACGCGGCGCCCTCCGAGGCGAACGGCCTCACGATGTGCATCGGCTCGTACGGCTCGAGCCGCGGGAACGACGTCGTCGCCATGACCCGCCGGTTCGCGCGGAGCATCTACTTCGCGCACCTGCGGTCGGTCCGCCTCGACGCGGACGGCAGCAGCTTCGTCGAGGCGCCGCACATCGCGGGCGACGCCGACATGGTCGCGGTCGTCGACGCGCTGGTCGCGGAGCAGCGCCGCCGGGCCGCCGAGGGCGGGCCCCGCATCCCCATGCGCCCCGACCACGGGCACGAGCTGCTGGACGACGTCCGGCGGGCCACGAACCCGGGGTACTCGCTGATCGGCCGGCTCAAGGGGCTCGCCGAGCTGCGGGGGATCGAGCTGGCGGTCACCGCCCGGTACGACGCCGCGGACGGTTCAGCGGCCTGAGCCGACCCGGGGCGCGACCGGCGCGGGTCACCAGCCCGCGCCGGCGCGCTCCGTCAGCACGCGGCGCAGCGCGGCCTCGCGGCCGGCACCCACGCGGTCGGCCAGGCGGTCCGCCCGGGCGGACCTCGCCGCGCGGGCGCCGGGGTCGCGCGGCGTCGGTCCGCCGTCCCGCAGCCGGCGCACCGACAGGTAGGGCAGCCGCAGCCGCACGGGGCGCAGCCCGTAGGTCACGTCGAACGTCACGGTGGTCATCTCAGTCCTCCTGCGGCGCGGTCGTGGACGCCGGCGCGGGTGCCGGCGCAGGTGCGTGGGCGAGGTCGGGGTTGGCGGTCGTGAACAGCCGCATCAGCCGGGCGCCGGCCGGACGGAGCGCCGGGTCCGCGGCGCGGCCCGCGAAGCGCTCCGTCAGCGCGGTGAGCTCCGCGAGCAGCGCGGTCGCCTCGTCGCGGGTGGCCCAGAACGCCGCCTGCGACACCTGGGTCAGCCGGACGAGGTCGGGGTCCTGCTGCGCCGCGGCGGCGGACTGGCGCAGGTGGGCGATGAACCGCTCGGCCTCCCGGCGGACCTGCACCTCGCCGAGCTCGGCGACGGCCTGCAGGCCCGCCGCGTCGGTGGCGTCGCTGGCGAAGGACCGCTCGCGGGCGACGGCCCGCCACGGCCGCTCGCGGCCCCGTCGGGGTGCCGGTTCCACCAGCCCGGCCTTCGCGAGGGTGCGCAGGTGGAACGAGCAGTTCGCGACGGTCTGGCCCAGGTGGGCGGCGCACTCGGTGGCGGTGGCCTCGCCGACGTCGTCGAGGTGGCTCAGCAGGTCCAGACGCACGGGGTGCGCGAGGGCGCGCATCCGGGCGGGGTCGGAGATGTGCTGGGCGGCGGCGCGCGCAGGGCCGGGCGGCGCGGCGGTCGGCGGGGTCGGTTCCACGGGACGACCCTACGTCGCGCAACAACTGTTGCGCAACAATCCTTGCGAATGGAGTGGGCGCCGGACCAGGGAGAGGTCCCTCGTCCGGCGCCCGTCGCGGTGCTGCCGGTCAGCCCAGCTCCGCGAGCACCGCCCGCAGGTCCGCCCCCGCGCCGTCCCGCCCGAACAGCGGGATGACGTGCCGCGGGGCGTCGACGCGCACGGTCGTGCCCCCGGCGTGCTGGGCGCCGGACCACAGGTCCGTCCACGTCGCGCCGTGCGGCAGGTAGACCTCACGCGCGCCGACGCCGGCCTCCATGACCGGCGCCACCAGCAGGTCCGCGCCCAGCAGGTACTGGTCGGGGACGGACCACGCGCGCGCGTCGTCCGGGAACTCGTGGAACAGCCCGCGGACCACCGGCTGCCCGTGCTCGTGCGCCTCGGCCATGAGCCGGCGCAGCAGCGGCCGCATCGCCTCCCGCAGCCGCAGGTAGCCGGACAGCACGCCGTACACCTCCTCGCCGAAGCTCCACAGCTCGTTGCCGGCACCCGTGGGGGACCGCCGGGAGCCGTCCGCGGCGGTCACCTCCTGGCCGGGCCGGCGGTCGCCGTGCATCCGCAGCACCGGGCTGAACGTGCCGACCTGGAACCACCGGACCAGCAGCTCGTGGAACCCCGGGTCGGTGACGTCGCCGCCGTGGAACCCGCCGATGTCGGTGGTGAACCACGGGATGCCGGCGACGCCCATGTGCACCCCGGCGACGACCTGCCGGCGCAGCGCCTCCCACGTGGAGGAGATGTCCCCGGACCACACGAGCGCGCCGTACCGCTGGCTGCCCGCCCACGCGCACCGCACCAGGTTGACCACGTCGCCCTGGCCGGCGGCGGTCTGCCCGTCGTGGAACGCCCGCGAGAAGTGCTGCGGGTACAGGTTGGTGACCTGCGCGCCCGGGCCGGCGTGGTAGCGGTAGTTGTCCAGGTCGTAGCGCCCGTACTCCGGCTCGGCCTCGTCCAGCCAGAACAGCCGGACGCCGTGGTCGTGGTAGTTCCGCCGGCACAGGTCCCACAGCGTCTCGCGGGCGCCGGGGTGGGTGACGTCCACGAACATGCTCGGGCCCTCGAACGACATCTGGACCTCGAGCCCCCGGTCGGTGCGCACCAGGTGGTTGTCGCGCCGCAGCCGGTCGAAGTTCTCCGACTCGACCGACACCTGCGGCCAGACGGACACCATGAGCTCCATGCCCAGCTCCCGCAGCTCCGCGACCATCGCGGCGGGGTCCGGCCAGAACTCCTCCTCGAACCGGTAGTCGCCCATGTGCGGCCAGTGGAAGAAGTCCGCCACGATCACGTCGACCGGCAGCCCGCGGCGGTGGTACTCGCGCGCCGTCGTCAGCAGCTCCTCCTGCGAGGCGTACCGGAGCTTGCTCTGCCACAGCCCGAGGCCGTGCTCGGGCATCGGCGGGACGTGGCCGGTCGCGTCGGCGTACGCCGCGAGGATCTGGGCGGGGGTGTCGCCGGCCGTGACCCAGTAGTCGAGCTGCCGGGTGGACTCCGCGACCCACTCGGTGCGGTTGACGCCGAACGTCGCCCGGCCGATCGCGGGGTTGTGCCAGAGCATCCCGTAGCCGGCGCTCGACAGCACGAACGGCACCGACGCCTGGGAGTTGCGGTGCGCCAGCTCCAGGGTGCTGCCCTTGAGGTCGGCCAGGTCCTGCTGGTAGAGGCCCATGCCGGCCAGGTGCTCGTCCGCGGGGGACTCGAACGCCGCGGTGAGCCGGTGGTCGCCGCCGACGATCGCGCGGTAGTCGCGCGCCTTCTGCTTGAGGGCGCCCCCGGACTCGAGCTCGCGCAGCAGCACGCGTCCCGAGGCGTCGCGGAACGTCAGCCGGCAGCGGGACACGGAGTACCCGGTCTGCCAGTCGTGCTCCTGCCCGGCCTCGAGCTCGACGGTCAGGCGGCCCTGGACGAGCCGCGCGGTGGCGCCGTCCGGGGAGACCTCGACGGCGGGCGGCGGGGTGGCGGGCGCGGGCAGCAGCGCCCACGCCGTGTCGAGGACGTCACCGGCCGGCACGGCGCGCACGCGCACGGCGTCCGCGCCCCACGGCTCGACGAGCAGCGTCTCGCCGTCGCCGGTCCAGCGCAGGTGGTGTCCGTCGGTCTGGAAGAAGCTCACAGGATCTCCGATGTCGCAGGGTCGTTCGAGGTGGGGTGGGGTCGGGTGGGGTCAGTCCTTGACCGCGCCGGCCGTGACGCCGGCGGCGACGTACCGCTGGGCGACCACGAGCAGGACGGCGGCCGGGACGGAGGCGAGCACGGCGGTGGCCATGACGCCGTTCCAGTTGGTGGCCTCCGCGCCGACGAACCGGAACAGCGCCAGCGTCATCGGCGTGATGCTGTTGCCCGTCGTGAGCGTCTTGGCGTTGAGGAAGTCGCCCCACGAGAACAGGAAGGCGAACAGCGCGGCGGTCACCACGGCGTTGCGGCTCAGGGGGACGACGATCGACCCGAAGGTCCGCAGGCGCCCGGCGCCGTCGATGCGGGCGGCCTCGAGCAGCTCGTCGGGGATGGTCCGCATGAACGCCTGCAGCAGGATGATCGCGAACGGCACGGACGCCGTCGCGTTGGCCAGCATGAGACCCGGGTAGGAGTCCAGCAGGCCGAGCTGCTTGTAGAGCGCGAACAGGGCGGTCACGACCACGACGCTCGGGATCATCTGCGCGAGCAGGAACGCGAACATCACGGCCCCGGTGCCCGGCGCGCGCAGCTTGCTCATCCCGTACGCCGCCGGCAGCGCGATCACCAGCGTGATCGCCACGGTGCCGAGGGCGATCACCATGCTGGTGCCCATCGAGCTGAGGTTCCGGTCGATCGCGAGCGCGTAGCCGTCGAACGTGGGGTCCAGCGGGAACAGGGCCGGGGGTGAGCGGATGAGGTCCTGCGGGCGGGTGAGCGACACCGCGACCATCCAGTAGAGCGGGAACAGCAGCGCCCCGCACAGCACGGCGCCGATCGCGACGCGGACGGCGGACCGGGTCCGGGAGCGGGTCATGCCGCGGCCTCCTTGCGCTGGGTGCGGATGTACAGCAGCCCGAACACCAGCGCGACCACGAACAGCAGCGACGCCACCGTCGCGCCCATGCTCAGACTCTGGTCGGTGCCGCCCTCGAACGAGAGCTTGTACGACCAGGTCGCGAGGGTCTGGGAGCTGTCGACCGGGCCGCCCTCGGTGATCACCCAGATCACGTCGAACGCCTTGATCGTGTAGACGAGGCCGAGCAGCAGCGTCACCGCGGTGACGGGGCGCAGCAGGGGCCAGGTGATCGACCGGAACCGGCGCCACGCGCCCGCCCCGTCGAGAGCGGCGGCCTCGTACAGCGTCCCGGGGATGCCCTGGAGGCCGCCGTACAGCAGGACGAGGTTGAACGGGATCCCGAGCCAGATGTTCGCGATGATGACCGCCCACAGCGACCACTGCGGGTCCGACAGCCACCCGATGTGCGTCCCGAGCAGCGCGTTGACGATGCCGTAGTCCTTGTAGAACATCCAGCGCCACGTGGTCGCCGAGACGACGACCGGCAGCAGCCACGGGATGAGGATGAGCGCGCGGAACGTCGCGGACAGCGGGAACGTCCGCTGGAAGAACACCGCCAGCGCCAGCCCGATGACGAACTGGAACACCAGGCTCACGACGGTGAACAGCACCGTGTTGCGGACCACCGGCGCGAACAGCCGGTCCTGCACCAGCGTCACGTAGTTGGCGAACCCGACGAAGTCGGCCTGGCCCGTGAAGTACGACTGGAACGTGTAGTCCTGCAGGCTGAGCTGGAGCGTGCGGACGATGGGGTACGCGAAGAACAGCGCGATGAACACGACCACGGGCGCGATGAACCCGAAGGCCGCGAGGCGGGAGGCGCGCCGCGCCCGGCGCCGGCTCGCCTCACGCGCATCCGCGTGGGGGGAGCCGGCGCCGGCGGGCGCCGGGGCGGTGGCCGGCAGCGTCACGGTCGTCCGTCCGCCGGGCTCACTGCGCGGCGTCGGCGAGGGCCGTGGCCGGGTCGGTCTGACCCGCCACCGCTCCGGAGAGCGCCTCACCGAGCCGGGTCGCGACGGACGCGAAGGACGAGCCGAGGTCCTCGGTGCGGCTGCGGGCCGCGCCGACGGCCTCCACCCAGGGCACCAGCCGCGGGTCGTCCGCCGCCTGCTCCTCGGCCTGGTCCGCGTACGGGGAGATGTACGTCTGGCCCTCGAGCCAGCCCGCGAGGTTCTCGCGCGAGGTGAAGCAGGACGCGAACTCGCCGGCCGCGGTCACGATCGCCGCGTCCTCGTTCTGGACGACGTTGATGAACTCGCCGCCGAGCGGGCTGGGGGCGGCGCCGCCGTCCGGGGCGGGGATCGGCACGACGGCGTAGTTCACGTCGCTGTCGTCGAGCGTGTTGAGCTGCCAGGTGCCGTTGACCATCATCGCGGCGTGGCCGGCTGTGAACTGGTCGCGGATCTCCTGCTGGTTGAGCGTGACGTTCTCGCCGGAGGCGTACCCGTCGGCCACCAGGTCCGTCCAGAGCGTCAGCGCCTCGACGGCCTCGGGGGAGTCGACGTCCGTGAGCTCGGCGCCCGCGCCCCAGAAGAACGGCAGGAACTGGAACGTGCCCTCCTGGTCGGGGCGGGCGGAGAACGCGATGCCGTAGCGCCCGGTGGCCGGGTCGGTCAGCGCCTGCGCGGCGGACCGCAGGGAGTCCCAGTCGGTGGGCGGCTCGAGGCCGGCTTCCGCGAACGCGTCGACGTCGTAGAACAGCGCGAGGGTGTTGGACCCGAACGGGGCGCCGTACGTCTTCCCCTCGTAGATGCCGGACGCCACGATGTTCGGCTGCATCTCGCTGGTGTCGATCCCGGCGGCCTCGTTGTCCGCGAGGATCCCGGTCTCCGCGAACTGCGCGACGTTCGGGTTGTCGAGGATGAGCAGGTCGGGCAGGTCACCGGTCGAGGCGGCACGCGTGTACTTGTCGTAGATGTTGTCGCTGACGGTGCGCTCGATGGTGATGCCGGTCTCGTCCTCGCAGGTCGCGATGAGCTCCTCGAACGGCGAGCCGCCGGTGTTGTACTGCGTGAACCCGTCCCAGAACGTCAGCTGCGTGGGGTCGCCCCCCGACTCGTCGCCACCGCCGGAACCACAGGCGGTCGCGAGCAGGGCGAGGGGGAGGGCGAGGGCGGCGGCAGGGGCCAAGCGTCGTTGCTTCACGGTCATCCTCTCTGATGAGCGGCGGTGCGGTACCCCATGTGGAGAACCGGTTCGCCGATGCGCGGCACCGTATCCTCGGCGCGCTCGGCGGATCAAGGGGGTGAGGTGAACCGGTTCACCGATCGTGACCGGATCGTGACCTGACGCCGCCGTGGGAGCGCGCCGAGGATACGGTGCCGC
>JACXUT010000152.1 GCA_014763765.1 Micrococcales bacterium | reverse complement strand
TCCCCCGTGTCCGCACTCACCCAGCCCGTGCCCACCGCAGCGCCGGCGCGCACCTACCCCTCGCTCCGCGCCGCCTGGATCCCCCTGGCCGCCCTGTGCCTGGCGTTCTTCGTCGAGATGGTCGACAACACGCTCCTGTCGATCGCGCTGCCGACGATCGGCCGCGACCTCGGCGCCGGCACGACGGCGCTCCAGTGGGTCACCGGTGCCTACTCGCTGACCTTCGGCGGCCTGCTGCTCACCGCAGGGTCGATCGCCGACCGCTTCGGGCGCCGCCGGGTCCTCGACGTCGGACTCGTCGCCTTCGGCCTGACCAGCCTGCTCGTCGTCCTCGTCGACTCGGCCGGCCAGCTCATCCTGCTGCGCGCCGCCCTCGGCATCGCGGCGGCCGCCATGGCGCCGATCACGAACTCCCTGGTGTTCCGGCTGTTCGACGACGAGACGGTCCGGATGCGGGCGGTCACCGTGATGATCGTCGTGGGGATGTCCGGGTTCGTCCTCGGCCCGCTGCTCGGAGGCACGGCCCTGGTCCACGTGCGGTGGGAGTGGCTCCTGGTCGTCAACGCCCCGATCGCGCTGATCGCCGCGATCGGGATCCGGCTCGGCGTCCCCGCGGACGACCCGGCCGGCCTGACCCGGACGAGGCTCGACCTCCCGGGCGCGCTGCTGTCCGTCGCCGCCATCGGGCTGACCATGGAGACGCTGACCGTGGGCGTGGGCGACGGCTGGCTCGCGCCGACCACCCTGGCGTGCGCGGCCGGGGCGGTCGCGGCCGTCGTGGGCTTCGTGTGGCGCGAGCGCAGCGCCCGCGCGCCGATGCTCGACCTCACGCTGTTCCGCTCCGGCACCGTGCGGGGCTCGGCGGTCGTCCAGGTGGCGTCGTCCGTCGCCATGGCGGGCGTCATGTTCGGCCTGATCCTGCACTTCCAGTACGCGCTCGGCTGGAGCCCGCTCCAGGCGGGACTGGCCAACCTGCCGATGGTCGTCGCGATGATCGGCGGGACGCCGGTGTCCGAGGGGCTGATCCGGCGCTACGGCCACCGCACGGCCTGCACGATCGGGGTCGGGTTCCTCGCGACCGGTCTCGGTGGTCTCGCGTGGGCCGTCGGGAGCGGCCTGGGCTACCTCCCCGTCGCGGTCTCGGTGCTCGGCCTCTCGCTCGGCCTGCGGACGCTCATGACCACGTGCGCCGTGGCGCTGATGGCCGCCGTGCCCGAGGACCGCACGTCCCTCGGCGCGGCGCTGAACGACACGACCCAGGAGATCGGGACCTCGTTCGGCACCGCCCTGACCGGCACCCTCATCGCCGCACTCGTCACCACCGTGCTCCCCGACGGCGACTGGCCCGCGGCGCTGGTCGACTCGTTCTTCCGCGGCGAGCGCGTCACGTACCTGGTCCTCGCCGTCGTCGTGGCCGTCATCGGCCTGCTCGGCGCACGGTCCCTGACGAGCTCGCGCAGCGCCGACGAGCACTGAGCGGGTGCCGCTCCTGATCGCACCGGACGGCGATGATCGGGTCGTACGGCGTCCGCACGCGCCAGAGTCGTCGGCGGAAGGGAGCACCGTGATCACCTCGCTCAACCGGCTCGTGGACCTCGTCGAGGCCGACCTCGCCGAGGAGCTCGACGTCGCCCGCCTCGCGCGTGCCGTCGGGACCACCGAGTACCACCTACGGCGCATGTTCTCGTCGCTGGCGGGCATGCCGCTGTCGGAGTACGTGCGCCGCCGGCGGATGACCGTGGCCGCGGCGGACGTCGTGGGCCGGTCCGAGGACCTGCTGGGCATCGCCGTGCGCTACGGCTACGGGTCGGCCGAGGCGTTCGGCCGGGCGTTCCAGGCCGTGCACGGCATCAGCCCGGGCCGGGCGCGACGTGACGGTGGCCCCTTCCGCAGCCAGCCTCGCCTGAGGTTCCGCCTGACCGTCGAAGGAGCATCACCCATGGACGTCCGCATCGACTCCCGCCCCGCGTTCCGCCTGGTGGGGCACGCCACCCGTGTCCCCCTCGTGCACGAGGGCGTCAACCCTGCGATCCAGCGGCACGTCGCGTCGCTGACCCCGCAGGAGCACCAGCGCCTGAAGGACCTCGGCGACACCGAGCCGCGCGGTCTGCTCGCCGTGAGCGCCGACCTCGACCCCGACCGCCGGGAGGGCACGGAGCTGACCTACCTGCACGGCGTGGCCGTGTCGGACGAGGTGGACGTGCCCGCCGACCTCGACGTGCTCCCCGTCTCGTCCGGCTCGTGGGCGGTGTTCCGGGCGTCCGGCCCCTACCCCGCCGCGCTGCAGGAGCTCTGGGCCGCGACGGCGACCGAGTGGTTCCCGTCGAACCCGTGGCGGCTGCGTCCCGGGCCCGAGCTGGTCGCGGTGCTCGACCGCGCCGACGACTTCAGCACGGCGACCGTCGAGCTCTGGCTGCCCGTCGAGGCCGCCTGACGGGTCGTCGCACCGGAGCCCGCGGCCCCCGCGCGAGCCGCGGGCTCCGGAGCGCCTCGGGCACGTCGAGCGGCTCCACGTCCTCGGCGAGCCCATCGTGCACGCCGGCCACCGGTATCCCGGCCCGGCTCGCGCAGCTCGTGAGCGTGCTCGACGCGACGATCCGGGCGCGCGGCTGACCGTCCGGCCGGCCCTGCGGCCGGCCGGCGTACTGCGCCCGCAGTACCCGCCTACGCCGGTGGGCTGATCTCGGCCCCGGAGCGGGGCGTGGGCGTGACGGCCGCGTCGGGGTCGTGGATGCTGGACGCAGCCGGCCGCTCCACGACGATCGGCTCGACCACGACGGAAGGGGGCTGATGGAGCCCGCCGACCGTCCGTCCCCTCCGGCGCGCGCGGGTACCGGCGGCCGCCTCCCTGGTCTCGCGCTCCCCCGCCCCGGGCTCCGGCGGCCCGGCGACGAGGACCTGTGGGACGGCGTGCTGGACGTCGCCCTGCTGGTCGCCGTGGTCGTCCGCGGGGCGCTCCTCGTCCGGGACGGCCGCGTCGCGGAGGTCGTCGTCCTGGCAGCCGTCGCGGTGGTGCTGGCGCTGCGACGCCGCCACCTGCGGGTCGCCACCGGCGTGGTCTGCGTGCTGTCGGTCGTCGCCGCGGCGCTCGGCGCGGACCCGACCGTGTACGCGGTGCTCACCTGCGCGGCGCTGTTCAGTGCGGCGATGCACGTCCGCGGGCGCTCGGTCCCGGCGCTGGCGGTCGGCGTGCTCGTCGTGCTGTCGCTCACGATCGCCGCGGCGGGCGACGGGGTGACGCTCCTGGTGTCGTTCCTGACCGTCACCACGTGGACGGCGCTGGCGCTCGTGCTCGGCTCCGCGGTGCGTGCGAACCTCGACTACGTGCTCGCCCTGGAGCACGAGGCGGCGGCGGTCCGCGCCGCCCGTGCCAGCGAGACGGCCCGGCACATCACGGACGAGCGGCTGCGCATCGCACGCGACCTGCACGACGCGGTGGCGCACTCGATCGCCGCGATCAACGTGCAGGCGGGTGCCGCGGAACGGCACCTGCGCGCGGACCCGGGCCGCGCCGAGGAGTCCCTGCAGCAGGTGCGCGGCGCGAGCCGGGCGGTGCTGCTGGAGCTGCGCGACATCGTCGCGGTGCTCCGGTCGGGCGCGCCCGCGGACGACCAGGTGACGGGGCGCGCCTCGGCGTCCGGGGTGCCGGCGCTGCTCGCCGAGGCGGCGACGCGCGGTGACGAGGTGGTGGCGGACGTCGACGTCGACCTGGACGGGCTCGACCCGGCGGTGGGCGCGGCGCTCTACCGCGTCGTGCAGGAGGCGCTGACCAACGCGCACCGTCACGGTGCCGGGGGCGTCACGGTGGCCGTCGCCGACGAGGGCGACGCCGTCGCCGTCCACGTGAGCAACCCGGTGGCCGACCTGCGGAGCCGACGGGCCGCCGGCTACGGCCTGGTCGGCATGCGCGAGCGCGTCGAGCAGGCCGGCGGGTCGCTGGAGCTCCGCGCTGACGCCGGCTCGTTCTCCGTGCACGCCTGGCTCCCGCGGACCCGGCACGCGGTGCGGCGCGCCGACGCGACCGAGCCGGACGCGACGTGGTGACGCGGGTCCTCCTGGTGGACGACCAGGCGATGATGCGTACCGGCCTGCGCGCGATCCTGGACGGCTCGGACGGGATCGTGGTCGTCGGCGAGGCGACCGACGGCGCGGACGCGGTGCGTCAGGCGGTCGACCTGCGCCCCGACGTCGTGCTGATGGACCTGCAGATGCCCGGGCTCCACGGCGTGGAGGCCACCCGTCGCCTGCGGCGGGACTCCCGGCTGCGGGACACCCGCGTGCTGGTGCTGACGACGTTCGACGGGGACGCCGAGACCGTCGCCGCGCTCCGTGCCGGCGCCTCGGGGTTCCTGGGCAAGAGCGCGGGACCCGACGAGCTGGTCGAGGCCGTCCTCGCGGTCGCGGGCGGGCGCGCGGCCCTGTCGGCCCACGCCCTGAGCGTCGTGGTCGAGGACGCCTCCGGGCGGCAGGCGCGCGACACGCAGGACGAGGACCTCGCGCGCAGGATCGCCACGCTGACGGCGCGGGAACGCGACGTGGTGGCCGCGGCCGCCCAGGGCGCGGACAACCGGCAGATCGCCGCGCAGCTGTTCATCTCGCCCTTCACCGTCAAGACGCACCTCAACCGCGCCATGGTGAAGCTCGGCGCGCGGGACCGGGCGCAGGTGGTCGTGCTCGCCCACCGCGCGGGGATGGCGTAGCGGCACCGCTGCGCCCGCGACGGTCCGGGACCGCCTGCCCCCCCGGGTGCCGAGGCGCGCACGGAGATGGGCCGGGGGCTGTAACGCCCGGACGCCTGCCGGACACGTCGGAGGTGGAAGGCTCCCCGACGTGGAAGGGCGACGATGACACCGGACGAGCGGTTCGCCGCACTGTTCGAACGCACGCACCGGCCGCTGCTCGCGTACGCGCTGCGGCGGGTCAGCGACCCGGCCGACGCCGCCGACGTGGTCGCCGAGACGTTCCTCGTGGCGTGGCGGCGGCTGGACGACGTCCCGGCCGGCGAGGCGGCGCGCCCGTGGCTGTTCGGGGTCGCCCGGCGGGTGCTCGCCAACCACTACCGCGGCGAGCGGCGGCGGGACGCCCTGGCGGACCGGCTGCGCGACCAGCTCACGGAGGTGGTCCCGCAGCCCGCGGAGCCGGAGCCCCCGGCGCTGGCGGCCATGCGACGCCTGCCCGACGCGGACCAGGAGGTGCTGCGCCTGCTCGCGTGGGAGGAGCTGGCGCACGACGAGATCGCCCAGGTGCTGGGGGTGTCGCGGGCGGCGGTGCGCGTGCGGCTCCACCGCGCCCGGCGCCGGCTGCGGGAGCAGATGGACCTGGTGACCGACCTGCGTCGGGACGAGCGGGCCGCCGACGGCGGCGAACCAGGTCCCCCGGACGGCCGGGCGCGCGGCGCCCGGCTCGCCACCACCGTCCGACCCAGCACCGAGGAGGCGTGATGCAGCACGACGGCACGAGCACGGACGACCTGGTGACGGCCCTGCGCGCGGCGGACCCGCTGGCGCGCGCCGACCTGGATCGTGTGGACCCCGATGCGCTGCTCGCCCTGCGCACCGCCGTGCTGGCCTCGGGGGCCCGGCCCGCGGTGCGCGGCCCCCGCCGGTGGGCCCGGCGCGCGGCCGCCGTCGGCGGCGCCCTGGCGCTGCTGGTGGGAGGAGGCGCGGCCTACGCCGGCTACCAGGACTGGTACGGCTCCGACGGGGGCGCCGACGGCATCACCTGCTCGCTCGACTACGGGCCGCTCGGGGAGACCGGGGAGCTCACGAGCGGCGGGCCGGCGCTCACCGGGGACCCGGTCGCCGACTGCGCCCGCTACCAGGAGCTCGCCGGGCTGCCGCCCATCGAGGACCCGGTGGCGTTCCGGGACGCCTGGCACCCGGTGGTCGTCGTGCCGCGCGACCGCGTGCCCGACGGCGCCGAGCTGCTGGACCCGGCCGGCCCGGCGGACCTGACGGCGCAGGAGCTGGAGTCGTCGGTCCACGACCTGGTGGACGGGCCCGTCACGGGGTGCCTGGACCCGGCGGCGGCCGCGGCGGCGGCGCAGGCGGAGCTGGACCGCCTGTCCCTCGGGGACTGGGAGGTCGACGTGGACGAGGACGCCGGGACGGGCGCGTGCGCCGGCGTCGTCGTCGACGCGGGCGGGCGGCGGCTGACCGTGGTGGCGACCGGCCCCGTCGAGTCGCTGGAGACGCTGGTCGCGCGCGGCGACGTGGTGCCCGAGGTCCTGGAGCTGCGCGACGAGCTCCGGACGGGCATCGCGGACACCTGCCTCGACCTCACGGAGGCCGAGGCGGTCGTGGCGCAGGCGCTCGGGACCGCGCACCACTGGCCGACCAGCGCCGTCGAGGATCCCGCGGCGGCGTGCACCCGCGTCGACCTGGAGGTGGGCGGGAGCATCCAGGTGACGCTCCGCGGGCCGCGGCCGGCGGCCGGCTGACGGGGCGGCGTCGCCGGGGGTGCGGGTCTCCCGGCGACGCCGGCCCGGCGGCAGGTGGTGCGCCGGCGTGGCGTCACGCCCGCACGATGCTCGCCAGCATGAGGTGCACCCACCGGGAGCGGCGCTCGTCGCGGGGGGCGCTGGCGAGCAGCAGGTAGATGTCGTCGGCGCCGATGTCCGCCCGGATCTGGTCGCGGTCCCGGCCGGCGGCCAGCAGACCCTCGATCGCACGCGTCATGGTCGACATCGCGGGCGTGGCGTGGCTGTCGTGACCGAGGAGGACCGCCGCCTCCTTGAGCGCGTGCAGCCGCCGCTCCGCCCCGGCGCCGTCGGCGAGCAGGGCCTCGAGCACCTCCCCCGCCGGTGCGCCGGACCGGATGCTGCTCGCCGCGGCGTCGATCTCGTCCGTCACCTCCACGAGCGTCTCCCCGAGCGCCGCCACGACGAGGTCGCGCTTGTTCGGGAAGTGCCGGTACAGCGTGCCCACGGCGAGGCCGGCCGCTGCGGCGATCTCGTCCATCCCCACGGCCGTGCCGCGCTCGGCCAGCAGCGCGCGCGCGACGTCGAGGATGCGGGCCCGGTTGCGCACCGCATTCGCTCGTCGGGGGACCTCGGCCATGGACGCTCCTCCTCCGCGGACGGCTTAAGTGAACTGTGGTTCACTCTACGTCATGGACACCCACCAGGTAGCACTCGTGACCGGAGCGACCTCCGGCATCGGCGCGGCGACCGCCCGAGCCCTCCACGCGCAGGGCTGGACCGTGTACGGCTCCGGCCGGCGGGTGGAACGCCTCGCCGCGCTCGCGGACGAGGGGGTCAGGCCCCTCCCGATGGACCTGACCGACGACGCGACGCTCGTCGCCGCGGTCGACCGCGTGCTCGCGGAGACCGGCCGGATCGACCTGCTCGTCAACAACGCGGGCTACGGCTCGCTCGGTTCGCTCGAGGAGACGCCGCTCGACGAGGGCCGCCGCCAGTTCGACGTGAACGTGTTCGGCGCCGCGCGGCTGATCCAGCTCGTCGTGCCGCACATGCGCGACGCCGGCCGTGGCCGCATCGTCAACGTGACGTCCGGGGGCGGCAAGGCGCACACGCCGCTGGGCTCGTGGTATCACGGCACGAAGTTCGCGTTGGAGGCGATCAGCGACTGCCTGCGCATCGAGCTCGCGCCGTTCGGGATCGACGTCGTCGTGGTGGAGCCGGGGCCGACGGACACCGAGTGGGGCGGGATCGCCGCGCACCTGCTGCGCGAGACGTCGGGCTCCGGGCCCTACGCCAGGCTGGCCGTCCCGCTCGCCGCCGGGTACGACCACACCGGCGGGACCGCCCGCCTGACGCCCTCGGCGACGGTCGCCCGGGTCATCACGACGGCCGCGACCGCCCGGAGGCCGCGCACCCGCTACGCGATCGGCGCCGCCCGGGCGGCCGTCCTGGCCCGGCGCTGGCTCGGGGACCGCGCGTACGACCGGCTCATCGTGCGCGTCAGCGGGCTGCCGCGGGCACGGCGGTGACGTCGGGCGGCGAGGTCGTCACGGCGGCGGCGCCGACGGCACGCGCACGGGCGGCGTAACGCCCCGATGTGCCCCGACACCGTTACGCACGGTAGCCTCGCCGCGTGCACGACGACACCGTCTCCGCGCTCCTCGCCGTCGCGGCGACGCGCCCCGAGGGCCCGTGGCCGGACCAGCTGGACGTCGACGCCTTCCGCTCGCTGCTGTCCCCGGTCGCGCCCACGGCGGCCCGCCTGGTGGACGACGGCGCCGCCCGCGCGGTCCGCGACGTCCTCGGTGCCGTCCTGCTGGACGGCACCGACGACGACGCGCTGTCCCTCCTGGACGGGCTCGCGCGGACCCACCGGATCACCCCGTCGGCCGACCGCTCCGGCGTGCGCTTCACCTCGCTCGGCGCGGACCCCGCGGGTCCCGTCTGGGCCGAGGTGCTGGTGCCGCTGATGGAGGCGGTCGCGGGCGGGTGCCGCCGCAGGATCCGCCGGTGCGCCAGCGACCCGTGCACCACGCCGTTCCTCGACGGGTCCCCGGGTGGGACCCGCACGTTCTGCTGCGACCGGTGCGCGACCCGCGACCGGGTGCGCCGGCACCGCGCCGAACGCCGTGGATGACGTGCCCGGCTCCCACCCGGGACCCGCGCGGCCGACCGAGAAGGAGACACCGATGCCCCAGGGCCGACGCTGGCACACCGGCGACCTCGCGTTCCGCGTGCCGGGACCCGAGCGCGAAGACCTCCGCAGCAGGCTCGAGCGGACACGTCTCCCCGCGCAGGAGCCGGGCCGGCCGTGGGAGCGCGGCATCCCCGTGGACGTCCTCGGCGGCCTCGTGGACAGGTGGCTCGCGCTCGACTGGGACGCGGTGGAGGCACGCCTCGGGCGCGAGCGGCAGCTCCTCCTGACGGGCGACGGCGCCCAGCTGCACGCCCTCTGGCGGCCCCCGCGGCGCGAGGGCGCGCTCCCGGTCCTCGCGCTCCACGGGTGGCCGTACACCTACGCGCAGATGGTGCCCCTGGCCGACGAGCTCGCGGGCGACCACGGGGTCGTCGCGCCGTCGCTCCCGGGCTACGTGCACTCCCCCGCCCTGCGGGAGCCGTTCTCCGCCCGCCGGGTCGCCGAGCTGTTCCACCACATGATGACCGACGGGCTCGGTCACGAGCGCTACCTCGTCTACGGCGAGGACATCGGGGCGCCGGTCGCCGACTGGATCGCCGGGCTGTACCCCGACCACGTCGCGGGCATCGTCGCCTCGCACCCGTCGTTCTCCGCGCAGCAGCGCGCGGGCGTGGAGCTCGACGAGGGCGAGCAGGCGTTCCTCGCCGGCACCTACCGGCCCGAGGAGACCGGGTACGCGCACCAGCAGGGCACCCGCCCCGACACCCTGGCGGTCGGTCTGCTCGACTCGCCCGCCGGCCTGCTCGCCTGGATCGCCGAGAAGGTGGCCGCGTGGAGCGACGGGGGCACTGCCACGGGGCTGGATGGCATCCCGGTGGACGAGCTGCTGACGCTCACGTCGCTCTGCTGGTTCACCCGGTCGATCGGCACGAGCTTCCGGTCCTACGCCGAGCCCGCCGACTTCGACCTCCACCCGGTCGTGACGGTGCCTGCCGCCCTGCTCGTCAACACGCACGAGCGCGGCTACCCCCGGTCGCTCGGCGACAAGAGCTACACGGACATCCGCTCCTTCGAGCGCCTGGG
>JACXUT010000151.1 GCA_014763765.1 Micrococcales bacterium | reverse complement strand
GCCCGCGCGCACCCGCCCGCCTGCCTCCCTCGAGATGCCAGGACACGCGCGGGTTCCGCGTCCGCGCGTCGGCGTGTCCTGGCATCTCGGCGATCCGCACCGCGGACGGGCCGCGCGGTCCACGCGCGCACGCTCGGGCCGCGTGGCCCCCGCGCCTCCTTCCCCCGCGCGCACGTCCGCGCGCCTGCCTCCCGCGCGCCTCCTGCCCCCGCGCGTACATCCGCGCGCCTGCCTCCCTCGAGCTCACTCGAGACTCCAGGACACGCGCGGGTTCCGCGTCCGTGCGTCGGCGTGTCGTGGCGTCTCGGCGGTGCGTGCCGCGGGCGGGCCCGGTTCCGGGCTGCGGCAGGATGGGCGCGTGGACAGACTGCACGACGCCGACCGACGCGAGCTGGGCTCCGACAACTACGCCGGGGTGCACCCCGAGATCCTGGCGGCGCTGGCCGTCGCCAACGAGGGCCACGTGCCCGGCTACGGCGCGGACCCGTACACCGCGCACCTGCAGGACGTGCTGCGCGGGCACTTCGGGCCGGACGCCGCCGCCTACCCGGTGTTCAACGGGACCGGCGCGAACGTCCTCGCCCTCCAGACGATGCTGCCGCGCTGGGGCGCGGTGATCTGCGCGGAGACGGCGCACATCAACACGGACGAGAACGCGGCCCCGGAGCGCGTCGGCGGGCTCAAGCTCCTCACGGTGCCGACGCCGGACGGCAAGCTCACGCCCGAGCTCGTGGCCACGCGGGCGCACGGCTGGGGCGACGAGCACCGCGCCCAGCCGGGCGTCGTGTCGATCACCCAGGCCACCGAGCTCGGCACCGTCTACACGCCCGACGAGATCAGCGAGCTCGCCGACCACGCCCACTCCCTGGGGATGCGGGTCCACCTCGACGGCTCGCGGCTCGTGAACGCCGCCGCCGCTCTCGACGTCCCGCTGCGGGCCCTCACCACGGACGTGGGCGTCGACGTCGTCTCGCTCGGCGGGACCAAGAACGGCGCGCTGTTCGGCGAGGCGGTCGTCGTGCTCACCCCGGACGCCACGCCGGGCATCGGGTTCCAGCGCAAGGTCGACATGCAGCTCGCGTCCAAGATGCGCTTCGTGTCGGCGCAGCTGATCGCCCTGTTCGAGGGGGACCTGTGGCTGCGTTCGGCGCGGCACGCGAACGCGATGGCCGCCCGGCTCGCCGCCGGGGTCGCCGACGTCCCCGGTGTGAGGGTCGTGCAGCCGCGGCAGGCGAATGCGGTGTTCGCCGCCCTACCGCCAGGCTGCGCCGACGCCCTGCGCGAGGTCCGGCGGTTCTACGACTGGGACGCCGCGACGGGCGTGGTGCGCTGGATGTGCGCGTTCGACACCCGCGAGGAGGACGTCGACGCGTTCGTCGGCGCCGTGCGCGAGGTCGTCGGCCGGTCCGCCGCCTGACGCACGGACGCCGGGCCGCACCGTGCGGTGCGACCCGGCGTCCCGGTCGGGCGGTGGCCGCTCAGCGCGGCGTGGCGGTGCGGCGCGGCCGCGCGTCCCGCGCACCGGCACGCGGGTCGCGGGCGTGGTGCACCGGTCCGCGGGACGCCCCGCGCTCCGGGCGCGCCGCGCGCGGGCCCTCGTCCACGCGGATGCGCAGCGGGCGGCCGGCGACGCGGGCCCGGCCGATGCGGTCGAACGCCTCGGGCGTCAGGCCCGCGGGGATCTCCACCAGGGAGAACGTCGAGAAGATGTCGATCTTCCCGAGGTCCTTGCCCTGCAGGCCGCCCTCGTTGGTCAGGGCGCCGACGATCGCGCCGGGCTGGGCGCCGTGCTGCTGCCCGACGGCCAGCCGGTAGCGCAGCGCGCCGGTCGGCCGCGCCGGGTTGCGGCGGCGGTCGCCGTCGGGCCCGGCACCGCGGTCGGGGCGCGGACCCCGCTCGCCGCGCTCGGGGGCCAGGCGCGCCCGCGACAGCGCGTCGTCGAGGTCGTCGCCGTCCGCAGGCCGGGGCGCGGGGCCCTCGTCGCCGACGGCCAGCGCCGCGAGGACGGCCACGAGCTCGGCGGTGTCGACACCCGGGTTCGCCGCGAGGAAGTCCGCGACGGCCGTGCGGTACAGGTCCAGCCGGCCGGCCTCGGCGCGCGCGGGCACGCGGCCCAGCAGCGCGGCGACGCGGTGCGCGGAGACGTCGGCGGGGGAGGGGATCTCGATCTGCGCGAGGCGCTGCCGGGTGGTGCGCTCGATCGCCCGCAGGCGGCCCTGCTCGTTCGGCGTCACGAACGTCAGCGCCTCGCCCGTGCGACCCGCGCGGCCGGTGCGCCCGATGCGGTGCACGTACGCCTCGGGCTCGCCGGGCACGTCGAAGTTCACGACCAGGCCGATGCGGTCGATGTCGAGGCCGCGCGCGGCCACGTCGGTGGCGACCAGCACCGTGATGGCCCCGCTGCGCACGCGCTCGACGATCTTCTCGCGGTCGGACTGCGCGACGTCACCGGAGATGTAGGCGGCGGCCACGCCGCGCTCCACCAGCGACACCGCCACGTCCTCGGCGGCGCTGCGCGTCCGCACGAACACGATGGCCGCCTCGGCGGACGAGACGGCGAGCACGCGGGCGAGCGCGCCGGCCTTGTGACGGAACGGCACCACCGCGTACGTCTGGTGGACGCTCGAGACGGTGGACGACTGCCGGGCCACGCTGATCTCGACCGGGTCGGTCAGGTGCTGCGCGGCGACGCGGCGGATGGCCTGCGGCATGGTCGCCGAGAACAGCGCCACCTGCTTCTGGGCGGGCGTGGCGGACGCGATGCGGTCCACGTCCTCCGCGAAGCCCATGCGCAGCATCTCGTCGGCCTCGTCCAGCACGAGGAACCGCACCGCGTCGAGCGTCAGGGAGCCGCGGTCCAGATGGTCGATGACGCGCCCGGGCGTCCCGACGACCACCTGCGCGCCGCCGCGCAGCGCGCGCTGCTGCGGCAGGTAGGGCGCGCCGCCGTACACCGGGACGACCTCGAGCCCGGGGATGCAGGCCGCGAACGACTCGAGCGCCTCGGCCACCTGCATGGCGAGCTCGCGGGTCGGGGCCAGGACGATCGCCTGCACCTCGCGGCGCTCCGGGTCGACGGCCGCGAGCAGCGGCAGGCCGAACGCGGCGGTCTTGCCGGTGCCGGTCTGGGCGACGCCGGTGATGTCGCGGCCGGCGAGCAGCGCGGGGATCGCCTCGGCCTGGATGGCGGTCGGGGTCGTGAAGCCGAGCTCGTCCACGGCCGCGCGCAGGGCGGCAGGCAGCTCGAGGTCGGCGAAGGTGACCGAGGGGCCGTCCGCGGGGGTCGCGTCGGCGGAGGAGGGCAGGGCAGGGTCGAGCACGGACGTCATCGGGTCAGCACCGTTTCGTGTCGCTGGGGGAGCTGCTGGTCCGGCCCGGACGGCCGGTCGCGGTCGCACTCCCACACCCACACATCACGAGGCCGCGCGGGGACCGGGAACGGTCGGGCGGGACCTCGGCACGCACATCACGGGAACCTGCGACGAACTCCGAGTCCTCCCATGGTACCGCCGCGGGGCGCCGGGGCCGGGGAGCGGGCGTGGTGACCTCGGGCACAGCGCCCGCCCGCGCGGTCAGCCGAGCCCGAGCCGGCGCCCCTCGATGGCCGGGCACGCGTCCATGACGACGTCCAGCCCGGCCGCGGCCGCCCGGGCCGCCGCGGCCTCGTCGACCACCCCGAGCTGCAGCCACACGGCGCGGGCACCGGCGGCGACGGCCTGGTCCACCACCTCGCCCGCGAGCGAGGAGTTCACGAACACGTCCACGACGTCGACCGGCCCCGCGGCGGCGACCGCCTCCGCGACGGTCCGGGCACCCGGCGCCCCGTGCACCGTCTCGGCGCGGGGGTGGACGGGCACGATCCGGTGCCCGAGGTCCTGCAGGTAGGCGGCGACGCCGTACGCGGCGCGTGCCCGGTTGCCGGAGAGCCCGACCACGGCCCAGGTGCCGGGCGTCGTCAGCAGGCGGCGCACCACCGCGGGGTCGTGGACGTGGGCCATGCCCGTCAGGGAACCACACGGTGCGGGGCGGCGCGCGGGACGGTCGTCCGGGCCGGCGCCGGCGCGGCGACGTGGCGGCCTGCGGCGCGGCGGCGTGTCGGGCGCCCGCCTGCTCCGCGCCTGCCGCCGGCGTGGCGCGGTGGCCCCGGGCGGTCCGGGCCGGTGCGTAGGATGGGGCGTTGATCAGCAGCGACAGGCAGGAGCGGGCGTGGCCGAGCGCGACGTGGTGAGCGACCGCGTGCTCACCGTGCCGAACCTGATCAGCCTGGTCCGGCTGCTGATGGTGCCGATGTTCGCGGTCCTCATCGCCGCCGGGCACGACGGCTGGGCGCTGGTCGTCCTGGCCGTGTCGGGCGCCAGCGACTGGCTCGACGGCGTGCTCGCGCGCCGGCTCGGTCAGGTGTCGCGGCTCGGGCAGGTGCTCGACCCGGCCGCCGACCGTCTCTTCATCCTCGTCACGCTGCTCGGCCTCGCGGCCCGCGGCGTCGTGCCGTGGTGGCTCGTCGTCGTCCTGCTCGCGCGCGAGGCCATGCTCCTCGTGATGCTCGTCGTGCTCGCGCGGCACGGCTACGGCCCGCTGCAGGTGCACCTGGCCGGCAAGGCCGGCACGTTCGCGCTGCTGTACGCCTTCCCGCTGCTGCTGCTCGCGCACTGGGGCGGCATCGTGGGCGACCTCGCGTCCGTGCTCGGCTGGGCCTGCGCGTGGTGGGGCATCGCGCTCTACTGGTTCGCCGGGATGCTGTACGTCCGGCAGGCGTGGCTGCTCGTCGGGCGCCGGGGCGGTGCGGACGCGGGGGAGCCCCGCACGGTGGCCGTGTGACGTCCACGGGCGGCGACGGGGGCACCCCGCCGTCGGGGGCCGCGACGCGGTGGCCCCGGCGCCCGGACGCCTCGATGTCGTTGCTGACGGAGGTCACGCGCAACCCGCTCGACCCCGAGTACCGCGAGGCCGCCGAGCGCCGCGCGCTGGCCGGCCACCCGCGCCGCCGGTGGGGCCCGGGCACCGTGGCGGTGGTGGCGATCGCGGTGCTGCTGGGCGTCGCGACCACCTGGTCGGTGCTCGCGCTGCGGGCCCCGCAGCCGTCCGCCCTCGCCGCGCGCGAGGTGCTCGCCGGCCAGATCGACGAGCGCAGCGCCGAGGTCGAGCGGCTGCGGGAGCGCAGCGCCGAGCTCTCCGCGGAGGTCGCGACGCTCCAGGAGCAGGCGCTGTCGGCGGCCGAGTCCCCGCTGCTCGACCGGCTCGCCGCGGACTCCGTGGTCTCCGGAGCGGCCGCGGTCCGCGGCGAGGGGCTGCGCATCACGCTCGAGGACGCCGCGCAGGTGGCCGGCGACGAGGACCCGGACTCCCGGGTGCGGGACTCCGACCTGCAGATCGTGGTGAACGGCCTGTGGGCGTCGGGCGCCGAGGCGATCGCGGTCAACGGCCAGCGCCTCGCCACGACGACGGCCATCCGCACCGCCGGTGACGCGATCCTGGTCGACGTCGTGCCGCTGGTCGGCCCGTACACGATCGAGGCGATCGGCGACCCGCAGGACCTGCAGACACGGCTGGCACGGACGTCGGGCGGCCAGCTGCTCGCCGTGCTGCAGTCGACCTACGGCATCCGCACGCAGGTGTCGTCGCAGCGCGAGCTCGACCTGCCGTCCGCCGCGACGACGACGCTGCGCTCCGCGCGGCTGCCCGAGGGCGTGGAGATCGTGCCCGGCACCCAGGACCCGGGACCCTCCGGGGTGGCGCTCGGGTCGGGCACACTGGCACCGGACGACGCGCACGACAGCGAGGGGGACCTGTGATCGCGGTCATCGGACTGCTCATCGGCGTGGTGGCGGGCCTCGTGCTCGAGCCCACCGTGCCCGCGGCCCTGCAGCCGTACCTGCCGATCGCGGTGGTCGCGGCGCTCGACGCGCTGTTCGGCGGCCTGCGTGCGGTGCTCGACGGGCTGTTCGACGACCGGGTGTTCCTGGTGTCGTTCCTGTCGAACGTCGTGGTGGCGGCGCTGATCGTCTTCCTCGGCGACCAGCTGGGCGTGGGCTCGCAGCTCTCGACCGCCGTGGTCGTCGTCCTCGGCATCCGGATCTTCTCCAACGTCGCGGCGATCCGCCGCCACCTGTTCAAGGCCTGAGCGGTGTCGACGCCCGACGCCACGCCGGCCGCCCGCCCCGCCACGCCGGTCGTCGGCTGGCGCGCGCTGGCCCGCGCCCTGCGCCCGCGCGCGACACCGGCCCAGGCGCTGACCGGCGTGCTCTGCGTCATGCTGGGCTTCGCGATCGCGGTGCAGGTCCGCCAGACGAACACCGCCAGCCTGTCCACCATGCGCGAGACCGAGCTGGTGTCGCTGCTCGACCAGACGACGCGGCAGGCGGACGAGCTGCAGGACCAGGTGTCCGAGCTCGAGCGCACGCAGCAGGAGCTCCGGTCCGGCTCGACGAGCCGCGAGGCGGCGCTCGACGCCGCGACCCGCAGCGCCGCCGCGCAGGGCATCCTGTCCGGCCGGCTGCCGGCGGAGGGCCCGGGCGTGACGGTGACCGTCCGGGACCCCGAGGCCCAGGTGTCCGCCCTGACGCTGCTGAACCTGCTCGAGGAGCTCCGGAACGCCGGGGCCGAGGCCGTGCAGCTCAACGACCAGCGCCTGACCGCGTCCTCGTACGTGCTGGGCACGGACGCCGGGATCGAGGTGGACGGGACGCTGCTCTCGCCGCCGTACCGCTGGGTCGCGATCGGGGACCCGGACACGATCGCGACGGCCCTGGCGATCCCCGGCGGTGCGCTGGCGAAGGTCCAGATCGACGGCGGCCAGGCGTCGGTGCAGACGCAGGACCTCGTCCAGGTCACCGCCACCCGCACCGTGCCGGAGCCCCAGCACGCCACCCCGCGGTCGCCCGAGCAGGGGTGACACCCGCAGGGACGCACGCCACCCGACCGCGGGCTGTGCCGGGCGGCCCTGCGGCATCTAGGCTGTCGGGGACCCCGGTGCAGGTCGGGGCCGGTGCAGCAGCAGGTCTGGAGACTGGCATGAGCGACGAGCAGCAGGCGCGGGGCGTCACGCCCCCGGCGGCGCCCGACGGGGCGACGGCGCCCGCGGCCCCTGACACCACGATCAGCTTCGGCTCCCTCGGGGCGCTGGACCACGAGGCCGGCGGCCCCGTCGGGCTGACCGCCGAGCAGGCGGCTGCCGTGCAGGCGCTGCCCCCGACGTCCGCGCTCCTGGTGATGCAGCGGGGGCCGAGCAGCGGCGCGCGGTTCCTGCTCGACGCCGATCGCACGCTGGCGGGCCGCAGCCCGAGCGCCGACATCTTCCTGGACGACGTCACGGTGTCGCGCAAGCACGCCGAGTTCGTCCGGGAGCTCGACGACTTCGTGGTCCGCGACGTCGGCTCCCTCAACGGCACGTACGTGAACCGCGAGCGGATCGACTCGGCGGTGCTGCGCGCCGGCGACGAGGTGCAGATCGGCAAGTTCCGCATGACGTTCCACCCGAGCCCCGCGGCGCGCCCCGGAGCGCAGCCGGCCGGTCCCGCGCAGTGAGCCCGGCGCGTCCCGCCCGGCGCCCGGAGCCCGACCAGCAGCAGCCCGGCACGGGCGCGCACGAGCAGCCCGCCGACGGTCTTCGCGAGTCGACCGGTCCGTGGCCGCGCGGGCTGTCCCGGCACGCGACGATGCGGATCTCCGACGTGCTGGCCGCGCTGCGGATCGAGTTCCCGGCCGTCACCAACTCCAAGCTGCGCTTCCTCGAGGAGCAGGGTCTCGTCGAGCCGGTGCGGACGCCCTCGGGCTACCGGCAGTACAGCCCGGCGGACCTGGAGCGGCTGCGCTTCGTGCTGCGCGAGCAGCGCGACCGGTACGTGCCTCTCAAGGTGATCGGGGAGCGCCTCGCCGCGCTCGACGCCGGCACGGAGACCGAGCCGCTGGCGCCGTCGCTGATCGTCACCGAGGACGGCGTCCCGCGCACCGGCGCCGTCGACGCCCGGTACACCACGGCGGCCCTGGCCCGCGACGCGGCGGTGGACGAGAGCCTCGTCACCGACCTGGTGCAGGCGGGCGTGCTGCGCCCGTCGCCGTCGGGCCACCTCGACGCCTGGGCCAAGGACGTCGTGGTCGCGGCGGCGGCGCTGGCGGAGCACGGGATCGAGGCGCGGCACCTGCGGGCGTTCCGCAGCGCCGCCGACCGGCAGGTCGACATGGTCGAGGCCGTGGTGGCGCCGTGGCGGGGGCAGTCGTCGCCGTCGGCGCGCGGCCGGGCGAGCACCGTCGCGGCGGAGGTCGGGGAGCTGTGCACGCGGCTGCACACCGCGCTGGTGCGCGCGGGGGTCGCGGACCTCACGCCCTGACCGCGTGCGCCCGCGCCGTCGGGCTCGGCCGGGGCTCGACCGGGCGCGACGTGGGTTCGACCGGTGCGCCGAGGGTCGGACGGTCGTAGCGTGGGGTGCATGCACGAGGACGACCTGGTCGAGCTGGAGGTCCTCGGCGTGCGCCGGCACCCCGGCGACGACGAGCTCGTCGTGCTGCTCCTGGAGCCGGTGGGCGAGCTGATCGTCCCCATCGCCATCGGGCCGGCGGAGGCCGGGGCGATCGCGACCGCCCAGGCCGGTGTCGTGCCGCCGCGGCCGATGACGCACGACCTGCTGCGCGACGTGCTGGCCACGCTCGGGGTGCGGGTCCGCCAGGTGGAGATCACGGAGCTCGTCGGCGGCGTGTTCCACGCGGCGCTCGTGCTGGGGGACGGGTCCACGCGGGTCGACGCCCGGGCCTCGGACGCGATCGCGCTGGCCGTACGGGTCGGCTGCCCGGTGCTGTGCGCGACCGACGTGCTCGCGGAGGTCGGGGTCGAGGCGGCACCGGCCGACGACGAGGACCAGGATACGGGCAGCCCCGAGGAGCAGGTCGCCCAGTTCCGCGAGTTCCTGGACCAGGTCTCGGCCGAGGACTTCGAGCGCGGAGAGCCCGGGGAGCAGGGGGACCAGGGCCGGGGTTCAACCTCAGGTGGAGGGTGAAACACACCGTGCGCGACACGCCGGGAACCGCGGGTGGCGCGGTCGTTGACCGCCCCCTGACCCGGCCCTAGCGTTGCACCAGGACAGCACAGATCCGTGGCGTCGCACCGGCGGCTGCGGGCGCGACGAGCGGAGGACCCCGTGACCGGCACCGAGCAGACCGCAGAGGCGGCCGGAGGGGTCCCCCAGCGCGCACAGGGTCTGCTGTTCGGGGACGACCTCCCGGACCTCGACGTGACCACCGGCTACCGCGGGCCCACCGCCTGCCGGGCCGCGGGGATCACCTACCGCCAGCTCGACTACTGGGCCCGCACCGGCCTCGTCGAGCCGTCCGTGCGTCCCGCGACCGGGTCGGGCACGCAGCGCCTGTACTCGTTCCGCGACATCCTCGTGCTCAAGGTCGTCAAGCGGCTGCTCGACACCGGGGTGTCCCTCCAGCAGATCCGCACCGCGGTCGGCCACCTGCGCGAGCGCGGCGTCGAGGACCTCGCGCAGATCACGCTCATGTCCGACGGCGCGAGCGTCTACGAGTGCACCTCCGCGGACGAGGTCATCGACCTCGTGCAGGGCGGCCAGGGCGTCTTCGGGATCGCGGTCGGCCGGGTCTGGCGCGAGGTCGAGGGCACGCTGGCCGAGATGCCGACCGAGCGGGCGGAGGACGACCGCCCCGTGGCGCACGCCCACGACGAGCTCGCCGCCCGCCGCGCCGCCCGCACCGCGCACCTGACCCACCGCCACTCGAGAC
>JACXUT010000150.1 GCA_014763765.1 Micrococcales bacterium | reverse complement strand
GGTCGCGGGTGCCGTAGGGGCGTCGGGCGCCGCGGGCGCTGACGGCGCCGCGCCAGCCGAGGTGGCGGGGGGCGGGTCGACCCGCAGGTGCGCGCGCGGGGCGTCGCCGCCCAGGCCGGCGCCCTCCAGCAGGTCGAGCGCCGGTCCGTGCTGGTTGAACGTGTAGAGGTGGACGCCGGGCGCGCCGCCGTCGAGCACCGCGTTCACCAGGTCGACGCCCAGCCGCGTGCCGAGGCGGTGCCGGGCGGCCACGTCCGCGGGGTCGCCGGGGTCGAAGACGTCGAGCCGCTCCAGCAGCGACGCCGGCACGGGCACGCCGGTCAGCTCGGCCACGCGCCGCAGCCGCGCCGGGTCGGTGGTGGGGATGATGCCGGGCAGGATCGGGATGGTGACGCCGGCGTCGCGGGCCAGGGCGACGAGCTCGGCGTACGAGCCGGCGTCGTAGAACACCTGGGTGATCGCGAAGTCCGCGCCTGCCCGCTGCTTCGCGAGCAGCGCCGCGACGTCCTGCTCCCGGGTGCTGCCGGCGCCGGCGTTGCCGCGGGGGAACGCGGCGACGGCGACCGAGAGGGGCCGGGTGGCCGCCCGCACCGCCTGCGCCGGGCTGCTCGCGCACCGGCGGCGCTCGACGTCCCGCAGCAGCTCGACGAGGGCGCTCGCCGTCGGCAGCCCGTCGGGGTGCGGCTCCCAGGACCGGTCGGCCGGCGGGTCGCCCCGCAGCGCCAGGAACGACCGCACGCCCTCGTCGAGGAACTCCTCGATGGTCGCCGTGAGGTCCGCGCGCGAGCTCGCGACGCAGGTCAGGTGCGCGATGGGGGTCAGCGACGTCTCGCGCAGCAGCCGTCGGACGAGCTGCCGCGTGGTGGTGCGCGTGCTGCCGGAGGCGCCGTACGTGACGGACACGAAGTCGGGCCGGGCGGCGGCGAGCCGCTGCACGGTGGACCACAGCCGCGGCGCGGCGTCCGGGTTCCGCGGCGGGAACAGCTCGAACGACACGGTCGGGCGGTCCACGGCTCCGAGGCCGTCGGGCACGGCGTGCTCCGTGGGGTGCGCGGGTGCGTCGGGACCGGTCATCGTCAGCTCCATCGGTCCTGGCGGAAGCACCCGCACCCTCGGTCACGAGGGGGGTTGCTGCGACGTCGACGAGCCAGGTCTCTCGGTCGCTCTGGATGGGTGCGGCCACACTAGGCCGCGTCGGGTCAGCCGTCCACTGCCCCTGACACGTCACCGACCGGGGCGGGTCGGGGTCCGGACCGTTGACACCCCCGCGGGACGGTCCTACGTTCGGCACGTCGCGGCGCCCACCGGCGCGAAGCCGCGGCCGCGCCGCACCGGCGCTCCGCCACCGCACCACCCGCACGCCTCCCGGCACCTCCCACGGACGGTCCGCACCGACTCGTCCTGGAGGTCCTCGCATGCGCACCACCCCCGACGACACCGTCGCACCCGACCCGTCCGGCTCCGCCCCCGGCCGCGCGTCCCGCCGCGCGCTGCTGCGCACGGGGGGCGCCGGCCTCCTGGCGTCGGCCGTCGCGCTCGGCGCGGCCCGCACGGCGTCCGCCGCGTCCCCCGCCGTCCCGGCCGCCGCGCCCGCGCCCGCCGGCGGACCCGCCGCCGCCCGGGCCACGGGCGCCGTCGCCACCGTCGCCGAGCTCCGCCGCCTGCAGCCCACCGCCGGCGCCGTCGTGCTGGTCGCGGGCTACGTCGCGGCGGGCGACGGCGGCGGGATGGTGACCCGCTGGGACCCCGCGGCCACCGCGGACCCGAACGGTGGCACGGTGATCGCCTCCGAGCGGCGCTCGCGGGGCCGGTGGCTGCTCGTCCACGACGGCGTGCTCGACTTCCGGCAGTTCGGCGTCCTGGACGCGAGCACGCCGGCGGACGACGCGCTGGACGCGATGGTCGGCGACCCGGCGGTGCACCGCATCGAGGCCCGCACGGACCTCAGCTTCACCCGCCGGCACCGGTTCACGCGGTCGGACCTGGTGCTCGACTTCGGCGGCCGGCTGGTGACCACCGAGGGCATCGAGCCCGCTGCCGCCAACGACCCGTTCGCGGCGGTGCTGTTCTTCCGCGGGACCGTGACCGACCACGTCGTGACGTCGACGCTGCCGGACGCGCTGCCGGAGCTCGTCGACATCGTGCCCGTGCCGGACTCGGCGGCGTTCGCGGTGGGGGACTGGTACGCCGTGCAGACGGATACCCGCCCGGGCGGCGGCAGCGCCGAGCGGGAGCTCATGTACCTGGTGCAGATCACGCAGGTGGTCGACGCCACGCACGTGCGGCTCGGCTACAAGACGGGCTGGCCGCTGGCGGCGGGCCGGGTGCTGACGTTCACGCGCGTCGAGCCGGTCCAGCGGGTCACGGTGCAGCGGATGCGGTTCCGCGGGACCGGGACGGACCAGGTGACGGGCTCGCACCCGGTGGCCTTCGAGTACGCGACGCACTGCGACGTGCACCAGGTGGACGCGGAGCGCACGTTCTGGCCGGTGGTGATGCGGCGGTGGAACACGTCGTACGTGACCTCGCAGTGCTCGCTGGCCAACCCGGTGAGCGTGACGCTGGGCGGCGCGGGCTACCTGACCCAGCAGATCTCCTGCCTGTACGCGCACGTGGTGGACTGCCGGACGTCCAACGCCCGGCACCTCAACGACTTCACCTGCGCGGCGTACTCGACGGTGGAGAACTGCCACGGCGACGGCGACGTGCAGGGCCCGTTCGTCACGCACGGCCAGTACGAGCACGACCTGACCTACATCGGGAACTCCGGCCTCATGACGTTCGCCAACTCGGGGGCCACCTGGGGCGGGCGGGCCAAGCGGATCACCGTGCGGCAGCAGGTGGCGGCGCTGTTCTTCGCCCGGGTCGGCGTGGTGGACCTGACGCTGGAGGACTGCCAGGTGGTGCGCGACCCGAGCATGCCGGACTACCCGTCGTGGATGTGGGTGAACGCGGACGGCCTCCAGATGCGCGGGTGCCGGGTGGACGGGCGGTTCCAGCTCTCGCAGGCCACGGACCTGTCCGCGCGCCCGACCGTGATCGAGGACTGCGTGATCGGCCTGACGGACCAGCTGGCGTCGATGCCCTTCGTCGCGGCGAACGTGACCACCCCCGTGCACCTGGTGCGGACGACGGTCACCGGCCTGGACGGCGGCACGGCCCTGTTCCCCGGGACCGGCCCCCTGACCCTGACGGGGTGCACGCTCCAGGGCGCGGAGGGCGGCGCGGCGCTCACGGTGGCGTCGTCCCGTCTGGTGCTGGACGGGACGGAGCTGGCCGGCACGGGGGTCCTGCTGGCCGGGACCTCGGACCAGGCGCTCGAGGTGACCGGCGGGACGCGGGCGACGGGGGCCCCGGCGTCGGGCGTGGTGTTCGGGCGGGCCGCGGACGGCGGGACGCTCTCGTGGTCGTTCGACGGGTACACGGGCGCCGCCGGCGACGGCGTCGCGCACGTCGTGCTGACGGGCGGGACCAACCACTACCGCGCGACCGGCTCGACGTTCGAGGGTGGCCGGCTGGAGCTCGCGGACGCGGCGTTCGGCCCGGGCTCGTCGCTGCTGCACACGGCCAACGTGGAGCGCGGGGTGACCCGGACGGCGCTCCCGGCGACGGGCGACCGCGTCCTCTCGGACGGCAACCTGGTCGCCTGATCCCGGACGTTCGGCCATACCGAACAGCAGCAGGCTTTACAGAACCGTAACGCCCAGCCCTTGCCGCTCGCCCGGACGCGCGCTTCAATGAAGTGTCCGTTCGGTTGTGCCGAATGGCGTTTGGAAAGTGCTCTTGGCGGAGCGCAAGGCAGCACGTGGGGCCGCGGCCGGGCTGGACCGCACCCCTGGAGGGCAGCACCCCGACCGGGTGCTGCCCTCCGCCGCGTCCGGTGCCGCCGAGCGGGAGGTCACGCGCACAGCGCGGCGAGCACGCGGACGACGTCCACCAGGGCGGCGCCCGACGGCGCCACGGTGCCGCCGCGCACGCCCGCGAGGAACCGGGACAGCACCGGCAGCAGGTAGTCGGCGCCCAGCTCGACGCGCACGTCCTCCCGCCCGTCCGCCCCGGTCACGCCCACCTGGTACGGCGTGCCCGTGCCGCCCGTGCCGGCCCCGGGCGTCGCGACCGTCACCACCCCGACGTCCCGCCCGGCGGGGACCAGCGCCGTCCGGGTGCCGGCGCCGGCGACCACCGCGACCGGCCCGGACACCGGGTCGCGCAGCACCCCGAGGGCGGCCTCGACCACGTGCACGGCGGCGAACGCCAGGCCGCCGTGCGGGGACGCGGGGTCGGCCGGGCCGGAGGCCGTGACGGTCAGGCCGGACGGCGACGGGCGCCAGCGCGCGGCGAGGGCGCGGACGTCCGGGTGCAGGCGCAGGGCCGAGGCGCTGGTCAGCGGGAGCCCGCGCGCCGCGGCCAGCTCCACCAGCCGCGCCGCGTCCTCCGGGTCGGTGGTGAACGGCTTGTCGACGAGCAGCGGCAGGCCCGCCCGCAGCACCGGCTCGGCGAGCGCGCGGTGCCCGCGGCCGTCGCGGGTGGCGAGCAGCACGGCGTCCACGCCCGAGCGCGCGAGCAGGGCGGCCGTGCGCTCCGGCGTCCCCGACCGGGTGGCTGCGGCGCCCGCGCGGCGGAGCGCGGCGAGCCGGTCGTCCCCTGCCGGCTCGGCGTCCGGGACGGCGACGACCGCGACGGCCACGCCCGGACCGAGCGCGCCCGTCCGGGCGAGCCGCAGCACCTGGTCGACGTGCGTCGACTCCGCCCCGACGATCCCCAGCCGCATCCGGTCCTCCCTGTGTGTTCGGTACGACCGAACAGCCGCGCGACGAGCCGCGGTCGGCGCGGGCCTGGACCTCACGGGCGCGCGCGGTCGTCCGCCTCGGACACTAGTCGGCAGTACCGAACAGCGGCTAGCCTGGCAGCACGGCGCCGGCGCGGCGCCCCCGGCCTGCAGGGGAGACCAGATGGAGCCGAGCCCGCCCGAGCCCGAGGACTCCCGGTACTGGGTCCGCTCCGTGGCCCGCGCCGTCGACGTGCTGGAGCTGCTCGCGGCCCGGCCGCCCGGCGAGGGCATGTCCGTGACCGAGATCGGCCAGGCCCTCGGCCTGTCCAAGAGCGCGGCCTTCGCGACGCTGTACACGCTCACGCGCCGCGGGCTGGTGGCCGACGACGGCGCGGGCATGTCCCGGCGCTACCGGCTGGGCATGGCGCTCGCGCGGCTGGGCTCGCAGGCCCTCGCGCAGACGTCCCTGCGCGACGTCGCACGGCCGCACCTCGTGGCCCTGGCCCGCGCCACCGCGGCGACGGCCCGGCTCGCGACGCTGGTCCAGGACCAGGCGGTCGTCATCGACCAGGTCGGCGGCAACGAGCGCGTCCGCCTCGACCTGCGGATGGGCAGCCACGAGCTGCCGCACTCCACCGGCCTGGGCAAGGCGATCCTGTCGTGGCTGCCGCCCGACCAGGTGCGCGAGCTGGTCGGGCGGGTGGGCCTCATGCGCCGCACGTCGCGGACCATCACGGACGTCGACACGCTGGTCGCGCACCTGGCCGAGAGCCGCGCGCAGGGCTACGCGATCGACGACGAGGAGGACGCCGAGGGGGTGTTCTGCATCGGCTCGCCGCTGCTCGGGCACGACGGCGCGTGCGTCGGCGCGATCTCCATCACGGGCCTCAAGCTCGACCAGCCGGCGTGGCACTACCAGGAGCTCGGCCGCACCGTGCGGGACGCCGCCCGGCGCATCTCCCGGGACCTGGGGTTCGACCCGGACGCCCCGGCGGTGACGACGGTCGGCGGCCCCGAGGTGGTTGACGGGGCGGCGACCCCGGGCTAGCGTCCCGTCCCACTGCACGACCCGCCCCCAGCCCGGGAGGGTCGTCGCGACGCAGGCCAGCCCCCTGCGCTCCGCCAGACGGTCGCCCTCGACGGGGAGGTCGACCGCCAGCACGGCCCCGACGCCACGACGCGCACCGCGCGGACGAGTCCACGACGTGACGAGTCCCCAGGCGGTCGGCATGGCAACGAGCAGCGAGACGTCCCCGCGCACGACGGGCGCGCCCACCGGCGTCCCGGCGGGTGCGGCGACGCGGTCGCCGACGGCACCGGCCGCCCCCGCCGCGCGGCCGTGGGAGCGTGCGCCGCGCCGCAGCACCGCCGACGCCGTCGCCGGGCTGCCGCCGGTCACCGTCGCCCTGGTCGGTGCGGGCAGCCGCGGCCAGACCTACCTGGCGTGGGCGCGGGCGAACCCGGGGCGCGCCCGGCTCGTCGCCGTCGCCGACCCGCAGCCGCACCGGCGCGAGCTCGTCGCCGCGGGCGACCCGGGCGTCGCGCACTACGACGACTGGCGGGACCTCGCCGCGCAGGGCCGGGTCGCGGACATGGTCGTGATCTCCACCCAGGACCGTGACCACGCCGAGCCGGCGGAGGCGTTCGCGGCGCTCGGCTACGCGGTGCTCCTGGAGAAGCCGATCGCCCCGACCGAGGCGGAGTGCCGCCGGATCGTCGCGGCCGTCGAGCGGGCCGGCGTGCTGTTCGGCGTCTGCCACGTCCTGCGGTACACGCCGTACACCGACCTGGTGAAGGAGGTCGTCGACTCCGGCGTCCTCGGCCGGGTGGTCGACGTGCAGCACCTGGAGCCGGTCGGCTGGTGGCACATGGCGCACTCCTACGTGCGCGGGCCCTGGCGGCGCGAGGACGAGTCGGCGCCGATGCTGCTGGCCAAGTCGTGCCACGACGTGGACTGGATCCGGTACGTGACCGGCCTGCGGGTCGAGAGCGTGTCGTCGTTCGGCTCGCTCACCGAGTTCCGCCCCGAGCACCGGCCCGCCGGCGCCGCGGACCGGTGCCTCGACTGCGCCCTCGAGCCCGGCTGCCCGTACTCCGCCCCGCGGCTGTACCTCGGCACGCTCCGCGCCGACGGGCCCGTCTGGCCGGTCACCGTCATCACGTCGCGCACCGACGAGCAGGGGGTCGTCGACGCGCTGCGCACCGGCCCGTACGGCCGGTGCGTGTGGGACTGCGACAACGACGTGGTCGACCACCAGGTCGTCGCGATGCGCCTCGAGGGCGGCGCGGCGGCGACGTTCACCATGACGGCGTTCTCGGAGCAGACCCACCGGCAGACGCGGGTGTTCGGCACCCACGGCTCGCTCGAGGGCGACGGCGAGCGAGTCCGCGTCGTCGACTTCCGGGACAACACCGTGCGCGTCCTCGACACCGGCGCGGCCGGGTCCAACGCCGCGGACGGCCACGGCGGCGGCGACGCCGGCCTCATGGACGCCTTCACCGCCGCGGTCGCCACCGGCGACCGCACCTGGGTCCGGTCCGGAGCGGCCGAGTCCCTCGACAGCCACCTCGTCGTGTTCGCCGCCGAGCAGGCGCGCCGGACCGGCCAGGTCCGGGAGGTGGGCGCCGCATGACGGCCGCCGCCCGGGGCACCACGCACCACCCGCACGTCCCCCAGCAGTCCCTGCCTTCCCCCGACCCCAGGGTCCTGATCAAGGAGATGCGATGAGACTCGCGACGAAGTCGCTGGTGGCGGCCGGAGCCGCCTGCACGGTCCTGCTCGCCGGCTGTTCCTCCTCGTCCGACGGCGCCCCCGCCGGCGACGGCGAGGACGGAGCCCTGTCCGGCGAGGTCACGATGTGGATCTACCCGATCATCGCGGACGAGACCGCGCACCAGGACTTCTGGGACGCGCAGGTCGAGGCGTTCACGGCGGAGAACCCCGACGTCGACGTCACCGTCCAGGTGTACCCGTGGGCGGGCCGCGACGAGTCGCTGACCACGGCCATCGCGTCCGGCACCGGCCCGGACGTCGTGTACCTGATCCCCGACCAGCTCGCGACGTACCAGTCGTCGATCGAGCCGGTGGACGGCTACCTGTCCGAGGAGCACGTCGCCGACATCCTCCCGAACGTCGCGGAGTCGATCACCGTCGACGGGCAGATGCTCGGCGCGCCGCTGCTCACCAGCTCCAACCCGCTGGTGTGCGACAAGGCGGCGTTCGACGCGATCGGCGCCACCGAGTACCCGGAGACCTGGGACGACCTGCTGGACATCGCCCCGGACCTGGCCGAGCAGGGCATCTACGCCACGAACTACTGGGGCTCGCCCGAGGTCACGCTCAACATGACGTTCTACCCGCTGCTGTGGCAGGCGGGCGGCGACGTGTTCAGCGAGGACGGCACGTCGGTGGCGTTCAACTCGGACGCGGGCGTCGAGGCGCTCGAGTTCCTGGTCGAGCTGAACGAGGGCGGCTACCTGGAGCCCGACCTCATCACCACCACGCCGAGCATCGAGCAGACGGCGCTCGCGCAGAACAAGGTCGCGTGCACCTGGCAGTCCGGTCCCGCGGACGTCGAGGCGTACTGGGGCACCGAGAACATCGTCATCCAGCCGCCGCTCACCCAGGAGGAGACGATCGGCTACGGCACCGTCGGCTCGCTGTCGATGCTGAAGGGCTCGGAGAACAAGGACGCCGCCGGCGCGTGGATCGACTTCGTGACCTCGGCGGACCCGGTCACCGAGTTCGTCACCACCGCGAAGATGTTCTCCCCGCTGTCCTCGACCGGTGAGCTCTACGCGGACGACCCGGTGTACGGCGCGATCGAGAAGACGATCCCCGACACCACGGTCGGCCCGGTCAACGAGCACGCCCGCGAGGTGATGGGCGTCCTCGCCCCGGAGATCCAGGCCGCGCTGCTCGGGCAGAAGTCCGCGCAGCAGGCGCTCGACGACGCCGCGGCCTCGGCCGACGCGATGCTGGGCTGACGAAGGCGATGACCTCTGCACTCCGCGAGCCCGCCGCGGCGCCCACGCGCCGCGGCGGGCCCGGCCGGGCCGGTGGCCGGTCGGTGATGGCGCGCTGGGACGCGCGCACCGGCCTGCTGTTCGCCCTGCCGACGTTCCTGCTGTTCCTGGCGTTCCGGTTCGGTCCGGCGATCGCCGGCGTCGGGCTGTCGTTCTTCGACTACGACATCTCCGGCAGCCTCGAGTGGGAGGGCCTGGCGAACTTCGAGCGCATGGTCGGCGACCCGGTGTTCTGGCAGGCCCTGCGCGTGACCGTGCTCTACACGCTGCTGGCCGTGCCGCTGTCGCTCGGGCTGTCCCTGGTGATGGCGCTCGCGGTGCGGCGCCGGTTCCGCGGGGTGGGGTTCTTCCGGTCGGTGTTCTTCCTGCCGGTCATCACCTCGCTGGTGCTGGCGGGCACGGTGTTCGTCTGGGTGTTCTCGACCGACGGCCCGGTGTCGACGGTCTCGCAGTGGCTCGGCGGCAGCGGGCAGTCGTGGCTGTCCTCGTCGCTGCTGGTGGTCCCGGCGCTCGTGCTCGTGGGCGTCTGGTCGCGGTTCGGCTACGGGATGCTCATCCTGCTGGCCGGCCTGCAGGAGGTCCCGCGCGAGCTGGAGGAGGCGGCGCTGACCGACGGCGCCGGCCCCGTCGCGCGGTTCCGGTACATCGTGCTGCCGCACCTGAGGCCGTCGCTGTTCTTCCTCGCGGTCATCGAGACCACGGCGTCGTTCCAGGTGTTCGACCTGATCTTCGTGATGACCCAGGGCGGCCCCGCCCGCGGCAGCTACACCCTCGTCTACATGCTGTACGACCAGGGCTTCAAGTACGTCGACTACGGCTACGCCGCGGCGATCGGCGTCGCGCTGTTCGCCATGACGCTCGTCGTGGCCGTGGTCCAGCGACGCTTCCTCGGGAGGGAATCGTGAGCGCCCCCACCGCACAGGTCGCGGCCCCGCCGGGTCGGCTCGAGGGCGCGGTACGGGCGGCGACGCG
>JACXUT010000365.1 GCA_014763765.1 Micrococcales bacterium | reverse complement strand
ACCCCCGACCCGGCACGACCCCCGCCGGGCCTACGCGAGAGGCACACCCCCATGAAGCGCAGACTGACCGCCTGGATCGCCGCGATCGCCGCCACCGCGTCGCTCGCCGCCTGCGCGTCCGGCGGCGGCGAGAGCTCGGCCGGGGCCAGCGCGACGGCCGACGCGGACAACCGCGTCACGGTCCGCGTCGGCGTCACCGACAAGGCCCAGGAGTACTGGACGACGTTCACGGACCTCGCCGCGGACGAGGGCATCGACGTCGAGCTGGTGAACTTCACCGACTACACGCAGCCCGACCCGATCCTCAGCTCGGGCGACCTGGAGCTCAACCAGTTCCAGCACCTGCTGTACCTGGCCAACTACAACGTGAGCTCGGACGACGACCTGCAGCCCATCGGCTCGACGGCGATCTACCAGCTCGGGCTCTACACGACCCAGGGCTACGCCTCCCCGGACGACATCCCGGACGGCGCCGAGATCGCGATCCCGAACGACGTGGTCAACCAGGCCCGTGCGCTGCTCGTGCTGCAGTCGGCCGGGCTGATCTCCCTGACCGACGGGGGCAACGCGTTCTCCACGCCGGCCGAGATCGACGAGGCCGCGTCGACGGTCACGGTCGTCCCCGTCGACGCGAACCAGACCGCGGTCCAGCTGCAGAGCCTGGACGGCGCCGTCATCAACAACAACTTCGCGACGGACGCGGGCATCGACCCGACGACGGCGATCTACTCCGACCTGCAGGACACCGACACCGCCCGGCCGTACCTCAACATCTGGGTCGCCCGGGCGGAGGACGCCGACAACCCGGTGTACGCGCAGCTCATCGAGATCTACCACTCGCCCGAGGTCACCGACCAGCTGATCGAGGAGAACGGCGGCACCGCGGTGGTCGAGGACGTGCCGGCCGAGGAGCTCCGGTCCGACCTCGCGGACCTCGAGGACCTGGTCCGCGAGAACGCCTGAGCCCCGCGCCGCCGGACGGCGCCGGTCCCGCTCCGGGGCCGGCGCCGTCCGCGCGCGGGAGGGCGTGGCGACGCCGTGAGACCGGCGGACGCGGCGCTCCGGGCAGGTGTTAGGGTCGCCCGCGTCCGCCCCCCCAGGGACAGGAGTCGAGCACGTGAGCACCCACGCCGCTTCCGAGCGCCGCGCGCAGCAGATGCGCGCCATGGCCGGGGCGTCCTGCGGGCTCATGTGCTGTCGTCAGCGAATGTGCTGACGCTGCACCCTCGCAGCACGGCCCTCCCCCGGCGG
>JACXUT010000149.1 GCA_014763765.1 Micrococcales bacterium | reverse complement strand
CGACACCCCGACCACCCAGGTGACCGCCGAGCTCCAGGAGCGGTTCCCCGGTGCCGGCGGCGCCTCGGGCCAGCTCGTGTTCGCCTCGACCGACGGCTCCGCCCTCGACGAGCGGGACGAGGCCGCGGTCGCCGACCTCCTGGACGACGTCGAGGCGGTCGACGGCGTCGCGGGCGTCGTCGACCCGTTCGAGTCCGCCGCGACCGCCGAGCAGCAGAGCCGGCGGCTCTCCGACGGCGAGGTCGAGCTGGCGGACGCGCGCGAGCAGCTGGACGCCGGCCAGGCGCAGCTCGACGCCGCGCGTGCGCAGGCCGAGGCGGCGGGCCAGGCGGCTGCCGTCGCGGCCGAGCTCGACGCGCAGCAGGCCGCGCTCGACGAGGGCCGCGCCGAGCTCGACGCGCAGGCGACCGCCCTCGCGGAGGGGACCGCCCTGCTCGCGCTGGCGGACGACATCACCCCGGTGTCGGACAGCGGTGTGGCCGCGATCGCGGCGGTCCAGTTCGACGACGACCCCGTCGACGCAGGCACGCTCGACGCGCTCGCCGCCGTGGTCGAGGGCCACGAGACCGACGGGCTGCTGGTCGAGCGCGCCGGCAGCGCCGCCGAGCCCCCGCAGATGTCGCTGTTCGGCCCGGGCGAGGCCATCGGCCTGCTGGTCGCCGCGGTGACGCTCTTCATCATGCTCGGCACGTTCGTCGGCGCCGGGCTGCCGCTCGTCAACGCCCTCGTCGGCATCGGCACGGGCCTCGCGGGGTCGCTCGCGCTGTCGGACGCCATCGAGATGAACACGGTCATCCCCGTGCTGGGCCTGATGCTCGGTCTCGCCGTGGGCATCGACTACTCGCTGTTCATCCTGAACCGGCACCGCAGCCAGCTGCGCGACGGGCTCGACCTGCACGAGTCGATCGGGCGGGCGAACGGGACCTCCGGGAACGCCGTGGTGTTCGCCGGAATCACGGTCGTCATCGCCCTGCTCGCCCTGAACGTCACCGGGGTGTCGTTCCTCGGCCTCATGGGCACCGTCGCCGCGGTCTGCGTCCTCATCGCGATCGCCGTCGCTGTGACCCTCACGCCGGCCCTGCTCGGTCTGCTCGGCAGCAGGATCACGCCCGCGAAGGAGCGACGCGGCGTGCGGGCGGCGAAGCGGAAGTCGCTGCCCTCGGCGCCGATGAGCACCCGCCGCGCCGTCACCACCCTGGCCGCAGGGCTCGGCGCGATGCTGCTCCTGGCGGTCCCGGCGCTGGACATGCGCCTCGGGCTGCCGGACGGCGGCTCGGAGCCGGTCGACTCGGCCGCCTACCGGGCGTACACGCTGGTGCAGGACGAGTTCGGTGCGGGGGCGGCCGGCCCGCTCCTGGTGGTGGCCGACCTCGGTGCGCCGGTGGCGGACGAGGACCTCGTCGGCACGCAGGTCCGCGTGGGTGAGGCGATCGCCGGCTTCGACGACGTCAGCGGCGTCGCCCCCGCCGGGGTCTCGACGGACTCGCAGATGCTGGCGTTCCAGGTCGTCCCCGCGTCCGGGGCCGACACCGTCGAGACCGAGACCCTCGTGGACGGCCTGCGGGACGGCTCGCCCGCCCTGCCCGACGTGACCTTCGGCGTCGCGGGCACGGCCAGCGCCAACATCGACATCAGCCAGAAGCTGGCCGACGTCCTCCCGCTCTACCTGGCGGTCGTGATCGGCCTGTCCCTGGTGATCCTCGTGCTCGTCTTCCGCTCGGTCCTCGTCCCGGTCACCGCGACCATCGGGTTCCTGCTGTCGGTCCTGGCGACGTTCGGCGGCGTGACGGCGATCTTCCAGTGGGGGTGGTTCGGCGACGTGCTGGGCATCCACAACCCGGGACCCGTCCTGAGCTTCATGCCGATCCTGCTCGTCGGCGTCCTGTTCGGCCTGGCCATGGACTACCAGCTGTTCCTGGTGTCCGGGATGCGCGAGGCCCACGCCCACGGTGTGCCCGCCCGGCTCGCCGTCCAGCACGGCGTGCACCACGGCCGGGTCGTGGTCACCGCCGCCGCGATCATCATGATCTCGGTGTTCGGCGGGTTCGTGTTCTCCCACTCGGTGATGATCCAGACCATCGGGTTCGGTCTCGCGTTCGGCGTGCTGGTCGACGCGTTCATCGTGCGGCTGCTGCTCGTCCCCGCGGTGATGCACGTGCTCGGGAGGCACGCGTGGTGGCTGCCGCGCTGGCTGGACCGCATCCTCCCGGACGTCGACGTCGAGGGCGCCCAGCTCGAGCGGGCCAGCACGGACACCGCGCCGATCCCCGCGGCTGTCCCCGTGCCGTAGCCGGCGCCCGGTTCGGCCGCCGCGGCGACGGGCGACCCCCGCGCGCGACACCGCACCGCACCACCGCGGCGCGGTGTCGCGCGCGACGACCGGACCGGCGTGCGCGGAGCTGCTACGCCCGCGGGCCGGTCGGTGGACGGGTGCCGCCCGCGGCCTCGACGGGAGCGACGGCGTTGACCAGGTTCCCGTCGGGCGGAGATCCACGCCGAACGCCTCGACTGGATCGCCGCGGTGATCGCCTCGCTCGGCTGCGAGGTGCGGATCGAGAGCCCGGAGGAGCTGCGGGACCTCGTCCGCGCGGCGACGACGCGCATGCTGGGTGCGGCGCAGGGGCGTCGGGCGGGTGATCCGGGCTGAAGGTCTCGACGGCGCCCTCGTCGCGCCTCGTCGCCGGGCCGCGGTTCCTGCGCCGAACGGTTCGCGCGGTGCCGGCCTCACGAGAAGATGGCCGCGTGACGCAGAGGCACTCGGCCGCGGCCGACCACACCGCGCGCGCCGATGAGGCTCCGTGGACCCGTGAGCACGAGGTGCTCGAGCCCGCGGAGGCTCTCCGTCGGATCTCCCAGGGCAGCCGCTGGGTCGTGCACTGGTGCTGCGGGCCGTCCGTGAGCTCGACGGACGCCGAAGCGGCGCAGCACCTCGCGTCGGTGCGCGCGTACCGGCAGCTGATCGGACCCGACGAGCAGCGGCGCCTCCGTGCGAAGGCGGTGAGGAAGCGGAGGGGGCCCACCGTGGTGCTCGCCGAGCTCTGGGTCTCCGCGGCCGGCACGGAGGTCGTGGCGTTCGTCGAGGGGGCCCCGGACCTGCTGCCCACGCGAGAGAGCCCCTTCACGCCCGCCTGACGACCTCGCGCCCCGACGCGACCGGCTACAACCCCGTCGTGCTCACCCCGTACTCCGCCTGCTCAGCGGTGAAACCCTCGAAGAGCAGCTGGTCGACGAGACCCTGCCGCGAGAACGCGGTGTACGAGAGGTAGTCCGCAGCCTTGGCGGCTGCCTGCGCATTCCAGTCGACGCCGCCCTCCGCCTCCAGTCGCGCGATGGCGAACTCGGCGTCGGCGGTCACGTACCCCTCGAACTCCAGCTGCCCGATCAGGCCGCTGCGGGAGAACGACATGTAGTCCAGGTAGTCCGTCGCGGTGCGGTAGGCGTTCTGCTGCGCGACGCTGCCGATGCGGGCGGCCTCCGCGGCGGCTGCCTCAGCCGCGGCCGCCTCCTCCGCCACGCGCTTCTCCTCGGCGACGCGGTCCGCTTCCGCCTGCGCGGCGGCGTCGGCCTCCTCCTGGGCCTTCTGCTCCGCCTCCGCCTCCTCGGCGGCCTGGCGGTCGGCCTCGGACTCCTCCTCGTCGGCCACCTCCTCGGTGGTCACCGCCTCGTCGACGGTCTGCCCCGAGGTGGTGTCGTCGGCAGCCGTGGGTTCGCGTTCGCTGCCCCCGGCGATGCCCGCCACGGCGATGAGGAGGACGACGACGCCGCCGACGCCGACGAGCACCTTGTGGCGCGCGATCCAGGGCCTGCGGGGCTCGTCGCCCGAGGCTGGACCAGGTGGCTGCGCGAGACCCGACGAGTCGGGGCGAGGGAAGACGACCGTCGGGTCCGCCGGCTCCGGGGCCGTCGCGTCGCGGGGCGCCTGCTCTGCCGCGCCGGCGTCGCTGTCGTCGACCCACAGGGGCCATCCCGCCGGTGCCGGCCCCCATGCGGGGTCGGGCCGCCAGCCGGGGCCGGGAGCCCATCCCGCAGGAGCGGGAGGCCAGTTCGGCGGCGGGTTGAAGCGTGAAGCCATGACGTGCCCCCTGGTGCGTGTCCGAGCGAGGCCGCCGCACCGTCGCGGGGCCGCATCCACCGTCCCACCCCGGAGAGCGCGTCGCGGCCGACTTCCGGGTGAAGTCCGCGCCCCTCGACGAGCAGGGCTCAGCGCCGCCCCGCCTGCTCGTACCACGCCAGCCACGCCGCTCCTGCGTCGCCCGTGCGCCGACGCAACGCCGAGCGCCGGATGCGCATCGGCCGCAGGTCCACCCAGCTGCCCCGGGTCAGCCCCGGCAGGGGGTGCGGCACGCGCGCGTAGTCCGTGGGCCGCGCGGACTGGTCCTGGGAGGTCAGCCGCGCGACCGTCACCCACCGCCCGCGCCGCGCCAGGACGACGACCGGTCGGTCCTTCGCGCCCGTGCCGTCCCGGTAGGGCACCATCGCGAACCACACCTCGCCCGGGCGGGCGACCGGGGCGCCGGCCCGGCCGATCAGGCGGAGCAGGAGGATGACCCCGCCGGCCGCGAGGACGAGCAGCCACGGGCGGTCGGCGAGGACGTCGCGGAAGGCGTCGGGGACGACGGAGTCGATCACGGGACGGAGTGTGCCAGGACCGGCGCGCGCGCCTCACGTGTCGCGAGCGAGCACGAGAGCGGTGGCCCGCTTCACTCCAGTCCTTGTGACTAGAATCATGGTCATGACGACCACGACCTCCCTTGCGCACGTGAAGGCCCACCTGTCGGCCGTCGTCGGCTCGGTGCACGACACGCACGAGCGCGTCGTGATCACCCGGAACGGCGAGCCGGCAGCCGTCCTCATCTCGCCCGACGACCTCGCAGCGCTCGAGGAGACGCTCGAGATCCTCTCCGACCCGGAGGCGATGGCCGACCTCCGAGCGGCGCGGGAGGAGATCGCGCAGGGATCGACCGTCGAGCTGACCGAGCGCCCTCGGCGATGAGCTATCGGGTGCGGTGGACGTCCGCTGCGCGCCGCGCCCTGGCGAACGACCTGCCGGAGTCGGTGGCCGCTGCGGTGTGGGAGTTCGTGGTCGGACCGCTCGCCGACAACCCGCACCGGGTGGGCAAGCAGCTCGTCCGCGAGCTGGAGGGGTTCTGGTCCGCGCGGCGCGGCCAGTACCGGGTGATCTACGTCATCGACGACGGCGAGGTGGTCGTCACGGTGGTGAAGGTCGACCACCGTCGCGACGTGTACCGCTGAGCGGCCGCGCCGGAGGAGGGCGGGTCGCCCGCGGGTCTACCGTCAGCGGTGTCCCGTCCCCGGCACCTCGGAGGGTCCTGCCCGTGCGCACGCTCCAGCGCGTTCCCGCGAGCTTCTTCGGCATGGTCCTCGGCCTGGTGGGCCTCGGCAGCGCGTGGCGGTACGGCGCGACGGTCGGGCTGGTGCCGCGCTGGGTGGGGGAGTCGGTCGTGCTGATCGGGTGCGCGGTGTGGTGCGTGCTCGCGGCGGTGCTGGTGTACCGCTGCGTGACGGCGTGGGACGGCGTCGTGCGGGAGTGGCGCGACCCGGGGCTGTTCTCGTTCCTGAGCCTGGTGCCGGCGGGCGGGATCCTCGTGTCGGTCGGGCTGCACCCGTACGTGCCGGTGGTGGCGGCGGTGCTGCTGTGGCTGGGCGTGGCGGGGCAGCTGGTGTTCGCGGCGGTGCGGTGCGCGCCGCTGTGGTCGGGGACGCAGCCGCTCGAGGCGACGACGCCGGGGTTCTACCTGCCGCTCGTGGCGGCGAACTTCATCAGCGCGATCGGTGTCGCGACCGTCGGGCAGGCGCAGCTCGGGTACCTGTTCCTCGGCGCGGGGGTGGTGTCGTGGCTGACGCTGGAGCCGCTGATCACGCACCGGCTGCGGACCGGGCCCGAGGTGGCGCCGCGGGCGCGCGGCGTGATCGGGGTGCAGCTCGCCCCGGCCTTCGTCGCCTGCTACGCGTACCTGGTGCTGGACGGCGGCCGCGTCGACGCCGTGGCGCTGGTGCTGTTCGGGTACGGGGTGCTGCAGCTCCTGCTCCTGCTGCGGCTGTGGCGCTGGCTGCTCGCGGGCGGGTTCACGGCGGGGCTGTGGGCGTTCTCGTTCGGGCTCGCGGCCATGGCGAACACCGGCCTGCGGATCGCGCACGCCGAGGTGGACACCGCCGTGCGGGTCGTGGCCGTGGTGGTGGCGGCCGTCGGGACCGCGCTGCTGCTGGCGCTCGCGGCGGGGACCGTGGCGCTGCTGGCGCGGGGCCGGTTGGTGCCGCCGGCCACGCCGGCGGCGACGCTGCCCTGAGGCGGCCCGCGCGCGGTCAGGTGCCGGCCGCCTCCGACGCGGGCAGCGGCCCCCGGCACAGGCAGAACGGGTGCCCGGCGGGGTCGGCGTAGACCTGGAACACCTCGCCGGTCGTGGTGGGGTCGGGCGCCGCCTGGAGCAGCCGCGCCCCGAGCCCCATGGCGCGCTCGTGCGCCTCGGCGAGGTCGTCGACCCAGACGTCGAGGTGGATCTGCTGCTGCTGCGGCCCGCCGGGCCAGACCGGCGGCACGTGGTCCGGGGCGAGCTGGAAGCCCATGCGCCACTCGCCGTCGACGACGACGCTGTGCCAGTCGTCCTCGGCCTCGACGCTGCCGTCGAGCAGGGCCGCCCAGAAGCCGCTCTCGGCGGCGAGGTCGGGGGCGTCGAACACGTGGATGAGCCGCTGCACGCGCATCGCAGCATCGTGGCACCGCCCTCCGGCACGGGGAAGGGGAGGGGTGCATACGACGGGACGATCGTCCCATTGACGAAGTGTCAATGAGTCCTACCGTGGTGCCATGACCAGCGGCGAGAGCACCCGGCGCACCGTCCTCGACCCCGAGGAGCGGCGGGCCGCGCTGCTCGACGCCGCGGAGCGTGCGTACGCCGAGCGCGGGCTCAGCCGCACCACCGTCAGCGACGTCGCCCGGGCCGCCGGCGTGACGCGCGGGCTCGTCTACCACTACTTCCCGACCACCGAGGACCTGCTGGACGCCGTCCTCGAGCGCCGGGTCGAGGCGTTCGCGGAGTCCGTGCGGGCCTGGGACGCGCACCGCACCGTCGGGGACGTCGAGGGCGCGCTGCGCGACGTCGTGGCGCTGTTCCGCGCCCAGACCGCCTCGGACGACCCGGTGCGGGCCGACCTGCACCGCCCGGAGAACGCGGCGCTGTACCAGCGCTTCGTCGACCGGGCCGTCGCGGCGGTCGTCGACACGCTCCAGGTCACCACCGTCGAGGCGTACTCCGCCCGGCACGGGCTGGCCATCGAGCACGTCCGCGCGACGTTCGTCGTGCTGGTGCACGGGCTCGTCGGCCTGGTCCGCACCGAGCCGGACGTCCCCGACGCCGTCCTGGCTTCGCTCGTCCGGCAGACCCTGCGGCTCGACCTGGTCGGACGACGACCGGCGCCCTGACCGGGCGCACACCCCGCGCCGCCGCTGGACGCGACGGCACCGCTCGCAAGGAGGCACCGTGTTCCTGTTCGACCAGATCCCCTGGTACTCGGCCCTGATGTGGTGCGTCGTGCTCGCCGCGCTCATCGGGCTCAACGAGGTCACCCGCCGCTGGCGCGCCGCCGGCCTGGCGTTCTTCGTGGCGCTGCCGGTGGTGCTGACGATCTTCGTCTGGCCCCACACGGCCGGGGCGGGCTCATCCACCGGCACGTGGTTCCACTGGGTCAAGGTGTACTCGGCGCTCGCCGGGTGCCTCGGCTTCATGGCCCTGCGGTACCACCCGAAGCTGGCCGCGAAGCGCTGGGCGCTCGCGTTCCCGGCGGCGATCCTCGCCATCAACATCGCCGAGGCCGTGCTGCGCGACTTCCAGGTCGCCGGGATGTCCGAGGGCGTCGTCGACGGCGTCTACATGGTCCCCGGCCCGTGGAACGTCATGAACGGCGTCGCCGGCATCCTCAACCTCGTGACGATCTGCGGCTGGGCCGGGATCATGATCAGCCGCTCGCCGAGCCGCGACATGATCTGGCCGGACATGCTGTGGTTCTGGATCATCCCCTACGACCTGTGGAACTTCGCCTACGTCTACAACTGCGTCGGCGACCACGCGTTCTACGCGGGCGCGGCCCTGCTGATCTCCTGCACCATCCCGGCGTTCGTGTTCAAGCGCGGGGCGTGGCTGCAGCACCGGGCGCACACCCTGGCGCTGTGGATGATGTTCACGATGGCGTTCCCGACGTTCGTGTCGTCGTCGGTGTTCGCGGTGGAGTCCTCGCACGACCCGGCCGCGCTGTTCACCGTCAGCGCGATCTCGCTCGCGTCGAACGTGGCGCTCGCGGTCTACCAGCTGCACCGGATCGTGACCACGCGCCGCAACCCGCTGACCGGCACCGAGCTCTACCCGGAGCTGCCCGCGTACCGGAAGGTCGTCGCCGAGGAGCAGGCCGCCGTCGAGCGGCAGGAGCAGCGCGTCCTCGCCGCAGCCTGACCCACCGGGACGTCCCGCCCGCCGTCACCCGGCGGGCGGGACGTTCTGGTTCCGGCGGAACAGGTTGCCCGGGTCGTACACCGCCTTCACCGCGGCCAGCCGGTCCCAGGTGGCACCCGGGTAGGCCGCGCGGACCCGCTCCGGCCCCTCGTCCGCGAGGAAGTTCACGTAGGCGCCCGGATTCCCCTGGTCGAGCAGGGCGGCGGTCTGCGCGACCCACGCCGCGCGGCGCTCGCGGTCGTCCGGTCCGTCCACGAACGCGGCGACGTTGCCCATGAGCCGGGCCGACCGGTGCGCGTACGCCGTGGCCTGCGGGTCCACCCGCGCGATCGCCCCGCCGAGCGCGCGGAGCTGCACCACCCGCATCCCGTCGACCGCGGAGAGCCGCTCCACCAGGCGCTCGGCGAGCGGCAGGTCGACGTGGTCGGTCAGCAGCGTCAGGGCGACGGCCCGCGGGTGGTACTCCGGGTCAGCGGGCGGGAACAGCTCGGGGTAGGGGACCGGGCGCACCAGGTCCGCCAGCGGCTCGCCGAACGCGCGCAGCGGCGCCAGCGCCGCGTCGGCCGCCTCGGCCGGACCCGACCAGCAGACCAGCGCCATGAGGACGAGCGACCCGTGGTGCTCGGCGGGCACGAACGGCAGCGGCGGGCAGGGCATGACGTTGACGATCGCGGACAGCTCGTCCGGGGCGGCCTGGGTCGCGGTGACGAACCCGGCGACCGCGGCGGGCGTGGCCGGCAGCACGAGCATCCCGCCGACCACGCCGTCCAGCGGGTGCAGCCGCAGCTGCAGCCGCGTCACGACGCCGACGTTCCCGCCGCCGCCCCGCAGCGCCCAGAACAGGTCCGGGTGCTGCTCGGCGTCCGCGCGCACCACCCGCCCGTCGGCGAGCACGACGTCCGCGGCCAGCAGGTTGTCGATCGTCAGCCCGTGCGCCCGCGAGAGGTAGCCGACGCCGCCGCCCAGCGTGATGCCGGAGACGCCGACCGACCCGGTGTCCCCGAACCCGACCGCGAGCCCGTGCGCCGCCGTGGCCGCCGTCACGGCACCCGCGGTCAGGCCCGCCCCGACCCAGGCGGTCCGCCGCTCGACGTCGACGTCGAGCTCCGTGAGCTCGCGCACGTCGACGACGATCCCGCCGTCCACCGACCCGTGCGCGGCGTTGCTGTGGCCGCCGCTGCGCACGGCGAGCGGCAGCCCGGACTCCCGGGCCACGGTCACGGCGGCGGCGACGTCGGCGTCGTCCAGCGGTCGCACGACGACCGCCGGGCGCGGGTCCACGCCGCCCGGCACGACGGCGCGCAGGGCGTCGTAGTCGGGGTCCTCGGGCGTGACCACCCGGCCGCGGAGGCGGGCGCGGAGGTCGGCGAGCGCGGTGCTGACGGACATGGGGGCTCCTGGGCGACATCGGCGGAACCAGGGTCGCGCCGGGGGAGCGGCGGGGGCAAGGGTCCGGGCGGGCCGGGTCCCCGCCGCCTGGGTA
>JACXUT010000148.1 GCA_014763765.1 Micrococcales bacterium | reverse complement strand
CCGCCCCCCGTCGCCGGCCCGCCCCAGTCGCGCGACGAGGACGCGCGCATCGACGCGAGCGACGCCACGCCCGCCGCGTCCAGCGGCGCGCCCGTGTTCGCCGCGACGAGGACCGCCGCGCCCCCGCCCGGCACCGCGTCCCCAGCGGGCACCGCGCCCCGGGCCGGCGCCGCGTCCCCACCAGGCACCGCGTCCCCGTCGGGCCCGGACCCCTCGCCGGGTCCGCGACCGTCCCCGTCCCCGTCCTGCGCGGACGGGGCGTCGGCGTCCGCCGCGGTCAGCCGCAGCAGCAGCCGCCCGGGCACACCGGCGCGGACGGCGGCGTCGGCCGCGTTCTGCGCCAGCTCCACCACCACGCGGTCGCGGTAGTAGCCGCGGGCGTGGTCCTCCTCGGTGTTCGCGTCCTCGCGCAGCCGCGCCGGGTCCGTGCGCCACGTCCTGAGCACCCGCTCGCGCAGCGCGCGCGTGCCGAGGACGTCGGCGGTCACGGCTCCGGCTGCGTGGCGGGGGCCTCGTCGGCCCCGGCGTCCGGGGTGGTCCCGGTGGCGTCGTCCCCGGTCGCGGCCGTGTCGTCGGCCCCGGGCGCGACCCCGTCGGCGGTCGTCCCCGCCCCGGCGTCCCCGGTGCCCGAGGTCGGCTCCAGCACGAGGTCACGGGTCACGGGCACGTCCGGCCACTCCGAGGGCCGCGGCTCGACGTCGGTCTCCGAGTGGGCGCCGCAGCCGTGCTCGAGCGCGACGACCTTGCCGTCGTCGGGCGACCACTCGTTGACGCAGACGCCGAACACCGTGCCGAGCGGACCCTGCAGCGGCACCAGGAACCCGCACGTCATGCAGGGCTCGGCGGACGCGACGGACCCGGCGGTCGCCGGGCCCTGCCGGCCGCGGTACCAGCGCTCGGCGGCCTCCGCGATGCCGACGGGCGACAGCACCCGGTTGCGGGCCAGCGCGAGCTCGCCGATCGCGACCTCGTCCACCTCCGGGTCGCCGGTCGGCGTGAAGCCGGGCTCCAGGCGGGGGTCGTCGGCGCGGAACGGCAGCACGTCGCCGGGGCCGATGTCACCGGGGCGCAGGCGCTCCTCCCACGGCACCCACGCCGGCGCCAGGACGGCGTCGTCGCCGGGCAGCAGGACCGCCTCGCACACGGTGGCCTTGCGGGCGCGCGGCACGCGCGACAGCGTGACCGTCCACACCCAGCCGCGGTAGCCCTTCGCGGTGCAGGCGAAGCGGTGCGAGACGAGGCGGTCGGCCTCGACCGTGTACCCGAGGTGCTCGCCGACGTCCTCGGGGTGCTCCGCGAGGTCGAGGGCCGCCTCGCGGGCGAGGTCGACGGCGCCGCCGAGCACCGCGTCCTGGGTCGCCGTCGCCATCTCAGGCCTCGAGGTCGTCGGCGACGGCGCGCAGCAGGGCGGAGACCTGGCCGGCGCGGGACTTCTCGGGGTAGCGGCCGCGGCGCAGGTCGTTGCCGACGCGGTCGAGCACCTTGATGAGGTCCTCGACGATGACCGCCATGTCGTCGGCGGGCTTGCGCGCGGCCTTCACGACCGACGGCACCGGGTCGAGCAGCTTGACGGACAGCGCCTGCGGGCCGCGGCGGCCGTCCGCGACGCCGAAGTCGACGCGGGTGCCGGGCTTCGGCGAGCCGATGCCGGCGGGCAGGGCGGACGCGTGCAGGAACACCTCGGTGCCGTCGTCGGCGGCGATGAAGCCGAACCCGCGATCGGTGTCGAACCACTTGACCTTGCCGGTGGGCACTGCGATCCCCTGGTGTGTCGTCGGAAGCGCGCGGACCGCCCGCACGTCACCAGGCTACCGGTCGCGCCACCCGCCCACGCCCGCTCCGCCGCGGGCGCGACGCCCGGGGCCGCGGGGGGCGTCCCGGGTCAGGCGAACGCCACGCCGTCGTCCGGCTCGCCGTCCAGGGCCTGCAGCCGCGGCACCGGCTGGTACACGGTGGCGAGCAGCGCCCGGGCCTCGCGCAGCGCGGTCAGGTACACCAGCGACACGTGCAGCGCGGAGTACGGGGAGCGGATGCTCGGCGAGTGCTCCTCGGCGATGGCGTCGAGGTACGCGTCGAGCACGTCGCAGGCCGCGACCACGCGGGCGCTGGGCTGCGAGCGGTGCAGCTCCGGGTCCAGGTCCGCCACGGGGACGTCGAGCAGCTCGGAGACGATGCGCACCAGGGCCTCGGTCGACGCCTCGAGCGGGTCCTGCGGGGCGAGGATCTCGGCGGCGCGCGTGCGGGCCAGCGCCATCAGGGGGATCTCGTCGTCGTGGTGGCCGGCGGTGGCGAGCACCTCCAGCACGAGCATCGCCCGGAACCGCTCCCGCCCCAGCAGCACGAGCGCCTGGTGCAGGTTGCGGACGGTCCGCCCCGCGCCCGAGACGCTGTTCACGACCCGGAACACCTTGAGCGCGATCGCCGGGTCGGCCGCGGTGAGCCGGGCCAGCCGGCGGTAGGACACCTGCGGGTCGCCGAGCTGGACGAGCAGCCGGCCGGCGACCATCGCGTGGTGGGCGAGCGCGGGCCGGGTCAGCACCGTCGGGCGCCGGAAGTGGTAGCCCTGGAACAGGTCGAACCCGGCGTCCTGGGCGGCGAGGAAGTCGTCCTCGTCCTCCACGTGCTCCGCGACCAGGGCGGCGGTCGGCGCCTCCTCGCGCAGCTGCGCGGCGAACTCCGCGAGCCGGTCGCCCACGTCCGACATGTCGACCTTGACGTAGTCGCACAGCGGCAGCAGCGGCCAGCGCGCGTCGCCGGGCACGAAGTCGTCCAGCGCGATGCCGAAGCCGAGCCGGCGCAGCCGCTCGACGCCCGCGACCACCTCCTCGTCCGCGGGCACCTGCTCGAGCACCTCGAGGACGACGCGGTGCGGGTCGAGCGCCACCGGCAGCTCGTCCACGATGAAGGACCGGGGCACGTTGACGAACAGGTCGCCGCTGCCCGCGAGGTCCTCGACGCCGAACTCGGTGAGCGTCGCGACGATGACCGTGGCGGTCGCGCGGTTGTCGTCGATGCCGGGGCGGACGCCGGACTCGACGGCGTCGGAGCTCGCGCGGAACAGCAGCTCGTGGCCGATCGGGCGGCTGAGCACGTCGTAGATGCCCTGGCGCGCGACGCACACCTCGTGCGTCGCCCCGGGCAGGTGCCCGGCGGTGATCGGGGCCATGGGGTCCCTTCCGGTCGGCGCGCGCGCTCCCAGGGCCGCGCGAGGGCGTTGACACCCTGCTGATCGGCACCGACGCCCGGGACCTGAGCACCCGGACGGGTGGCGCCGCTGCTCAGCCCACCGCTCAGCCCTCCGCGAGGCGGTCCAGCGCGAGCGCGGCGAGCACCGCCGGGCCGACCGCGAGCGCCTCGTCGGCGAACCGGGCCTGGGCCGCGTGGTTGTACGCGGCCGTCGCGGGGTCCAGCCCCGCGGGGGTCGCCCCGAGGCCCAGGTACGTGCCGGGCACCTGCTGCAGGACGTACGAGAAGTCCTCCGCCCCGGGCAGCGGCTGCGGCGCCGGGTAGTAGGCCGCCTCGCCGAACAGCGCGCGGGTGAGGCCCGCGGCGCGCTCGACCTCGCCGGGGGTGTTCGACGTGACCGGGTACCCCGGCCGGTAGTCGACCGTGACGGACAGGCCGTGCGCGGCGGCGACGCCCTCGCACACCCGCGTCAGCCGCTCGGCGACGACCCCGTGGGTGGCCTCGGAGAACGTGCGGACCGTCGCCTCGAGCCGGGCCTCGGCGGGGATGACGTTGTCGGTGGTGCCGGCCTCGATCCGCCCGACCGTGACGACCACCGGGTCGAAGACGTCGAACTGCCGGGTGACCGCGGCCTGCAGGGCCAGGACGATCTCGGCCGCGACGGGCACGGGGTCCTGCGCGAGGTGCGGCATGGAGCCGTGGCCGCCCCGGCCGTGGACCGTGACGTGCACCGTGTCGGCGGCCGCGAGCATCGTGCCGGGCCGGGAGGTGACCAGACCGGCGGGCATCAGGGCCGACAGCACGTGCAGCCCGTACGCGGCGACCACCCGCTCGCCGGCCGCGTCGAGCACGCCCTCGTCGATCATGTGCCGGGCGCCGTGGTCGCCCTCCTCACCCGGCTGGAACATCAGCACGACCGAGCCGGGCAGCGTGTCGCGCCGGGCCGCGAGCAGCCGCGCCGCGCCGACCAGCCCCGCGACGTGCAGGTCGTGCCCGCACGCGTGCATGACGCCGGGGTTCTCGGAGGCGAACGGCTCGCCGGAGTCCTCGGTGACCGGCAGCGCGTCCATGTCGCCGCGCAGCAGCACCGCGGGGCCGGGCCGCCCGCCGCGCAGCACCGCGACGACGGACGTGAGCCCGGTGCCGGTCGCGACCTCCAGGTCGAGCGGCGCGAGCGCCTCGAGCACGAGCGCCTGCGTGCGCGGCAGGTCCAGGCCGCGCTCCGGGGTGCGGTGCAGGGCGTGCCGCAGGGCGACGACCTCCGGGAGCTGGGCGGCGGCCTCCTCGCGCAGCGCGGTCAGGACGGCGGGGTCGAGCATCAGACCTCCAGGGCAGCGGGCTCCGCCGGGGCGTCGGCGGGGTACATGAGGCGCTCGGACACCAGCCACGACCCGACGGCGGAGACCGTGAGGCCGACGGCGGCGTAGACGGGCACGAGGCGCAGCGCGTCCTGCGCGATCAACCACTCGGCCACGAACAGGAACGTACCGCCGAACAGGGCGATGGCGGCCCCGGCGGGCACGCCCAGCCCCACGGCGCGGATCGGCACCGGGAACAGCCGCGCACCGGCGACGGGGGTGACGCCGAGCTGCAGCCCGACGCAGGTCGTGAGCAGCGGCGCGGCGACCACGTACGGCAGCACCCCGGACGCCAGCCCCAGCATCAGCGGCACGACGAGCACCGCCGCGGCCGTGAACCCGGTGCGGATCAGCGCGAGCGGCCCGAACCGGTCGGCGAGGAACCCGGAGGCGATCATCGCGACCAGCAGGCAGACGAGCGCGACCGTGTGCTGCGACGTGGCCTGGGCCTCGGTGTAGCGGCCGGTGTGGCCGGCGAACTCCGGCAGGTACACGGACCCGAAGTACACGCCCATGGTGGAGCCGATGGTGAGCATGAACGCGAGCGCCATCCGCCCGGCGTGGGCGCGCAGCAGCGGCCCGGGCGCCTGCAGGCCGGCCGCGCGGGACCGCTCGAACACCTCCGACTCCGGCACGCCGCGCCGGATCCACAGCGCGAGCAGCCCGCAGAGCGCGGCGACGACGAACGCGACCCGCCAGCCGCCGTCCCGCACGGCGTCCGCCCCGAGCACGCCCAGCAGCACGGCGAGCACGACCGTCGCACCGAGCGTCCCGAGGGCGTCCCCGGAGTACGCGAACGCCCCGTACCGGTGCCGCCGGTCCGCGGGCGCGACCTCGACCACGTACGTCGCGGCCGTCGCGACCTCGCCGCCCATCGCGATGCCCTGCAGCACCCGGGCGGCGACCACGACGACCGCGGCCCACCACCCGGCGACCGCGTAGGTCGGTGCCGCGGCGATCAGGGCCGAGCCGACGGCGATCAGCGAGACGGACACCAGCAGCCCGGTCCGCCGGCCGCGGGTGTCGGTGACCCGCCCCATGAGGTACGACCCGACCGGCCGGGCCACGAACCCGATCGCGAACACCGCGTACGCGCCGAGCACCTTCGTCACCGGGTCGTCCCCGGGGAACACCTGCCCGGCGAAGTACGGCGCCAGCAGGCCGTACATCGTCCAGTCCAGCGACTCGACGAAGATCCCCGCCGTGCTCGCGACCACCACGCGCGTCCGGCGCACACCCGCCACCGCTGCCTCCCGTCGCACCGGCGCACCGGGTCGGCGCGCGGTGCACCGCATCGTGCACCCGCCGGTTCCCGGCCGTCGGCCGACGCGCCGGGTGCCGCGGCCCGCGCCGTATCGTGGTGCGGATGGCCACGTTCAGCGAGCACCTGCGGGGCAGGTCCGACGACGACCTGGTGCGCCTGCTGCTGCGTCGGCCCGACCTCGCGCACCCCTCCCCCGCGACCTTGGCGTCCCTCGCCGCGCGGGCGACGAGCCGCCCCAGCCTGGAGCGGGCGCTCGCCGGCGTCGACGCGGCGGTGCTGCAGGCCGTGGAGTCGGTGGTCGTGCTGCTCGCCGGCCCCGACGCGGCCGCCGACCCCGGCGCGGGGGTGCGTGCCCGTGACGTCGTGGCGGCCGTCGGCGCCGACCGGGCGGCGGCCCCGGGCGTGCGCGAGGCCCTCCGCGACGCGACCGACCTCGCGCTGCTGCACCCCGTCGGCGGTCGCGCCGCCGACCCCGTGCTGCGCCCCGCGCCGGGCGTCGCCGAGCTGCTCGGTCCCGGTGCCGCCGGGCTCGCGTCCGCGCGCGCGGACGACCCGGACGAGGCCGCCGTGCGGGAGGCGCTGGCGTCCGCGCCCGCCGCGGGCAGGGCGGTGCTCGACGCGCTCACCTGGGGTCCCCCGGTCGGCGTCCGCCCGGCGTCCGGGCCCGCCGCCGACGCCGTGACCGAGCTGCTGCGGCTCGGGCTGCTCGTGCGCGCGGACGACCGGCACGTGCTGCTCCCCCGGTCCGTCGCCCTCGTGCTGCGCGACGGCCGGACGCACCGGGCGCCGGCCACCCCGCCCGGCGACGCGGACCTCCCGCACCGCGACGCCGCCCTGGTCGAGGCCGAGCACGCCGCGGCGGCCGAGCGGGCCGTGCGCCTCGTGGCCGGGCTGGTCCGGCTGTGGGAGCAGGCACCGCCGCCGGTGCTGCGGGCCGGAGGGCTCGGGGTCCGCGACCTGCGCCGCACGGCCGCGGCGCTCGAGGTCGCCGAACCGGAGGCGGCGCTCGTCGTCGAGCTCGCCGGCGCCGGCGGCCTGGTGCGCGACGACGGGGAGGAGACGCCGCACTGGGTCCCCACCACCGCCGCCGACGAGTGGCTCGCCCAGGACCTGCCCGGGCGCTGGGCCCGGCTCGCGGCGTGGTGGGCGACGACCACGCGCACGCCGGCCCTGGTCGGCACCCGGGACGACCGCGGCGGGGTGCGCGCGGCGCTCGGCCCGGACGGCGCCCGGCCGTGGGCGCCGCGCCTGCGCCGGCAGGTGCTCGACGTCCTCGAGGACCTCGCGCCGGGCGCCGCCCCGACGGCGGAGCAGGTGCGCGCCGTCCTCGCGTGGCGCACGCCCCGGGCCGTGCCGCCGGCGGACGCGGTGGGGGCCGTGCTGCGCGAGGCCGGCTGGCTGGGCGTGCTCGGCGCGGGCGCCCTGCCCGCCGCCGCCCGCGCGCTGCGGGACGACGACCCCCTGCCGGCCCTGGCGCGTGCGCTGGACGCCGCCCTGCCCGCCGCCGTCGACGACCTGCTGCTGCAGGCCGACCTCACGGGCATCGTCCCCGGGCGCCCGGGCGCCGCCCTGGAGGCGCTGCTGGATGCGAGCGCCCGGGTCGAGTCCCGCGGCGGCGCCCTGACCGTGCGGTTCACGCCGGAGTCGGTGCGCGCGGCCCTCGACGCGGGCCGGTCCGCCGACGACCTGCTCGGGGAGCTCGCCGCGCACGCCCGGGGCCGCGTGCCGCAGCCGCTGGAGTACCTGGTCCGCGACGCCGCCCGGCGGCACGGCCGGCTGCGCGTGGGCAGCGCCTCGTCGTACGTCCGCGTCGAGGACCCGGCCCTGCTCGCGGGCCTCGCGGAGGACCCGCGCCACGCCGCGCTCGGCCTGGTGCGGCTCGCGCCCACCGTGCTCGCCGCGCAGGCGCCGGTGCACGAGCTGCTCGCCGCGCTGCGCGCGCACGGCCTCGCCCCGGTGGCCGAGACGCCCGACGGGCAGGTGCTGCACGCCGCGCCGACGGTCCGCCGCGTCGCCGCCCCCCGGCCGCGCGCCGACGAGCCGGCACGTGGCGGGGTGCCGCCGGCCGAGCGGGCGGCGGCGCTGGTCGGCGTGCTGCGGCGTGCCGGGTCGGAGCACGGGGCCTCGTCGCGCACTGCCGCACCCGGGGCGGGCGCCGCACCCGGGACGTCCGGGGCGCCCGGCGCCGCCGGCGCCCGCCCCGCCGGCGCGGGCCGTGCGGGGGGAACAGCCGACGTCGCCGAGGCGTTGGGGCTGCTGCGCGAGGCGGCCGCCGGGCACACCGAGGTGTGGCTGGACGTGGTCGGCTCGCGCGGCGCCCTGGAGCGGCGGCGCGTCCGTCCCGTCCGCGTGGACGGCGGACGGGTGCGCGTCGTCGACACGACCCGGGACGCCGAGATCGTCGTCGCCGCGCACCGCGTGGCCGCGGTCACCCCGGTCGCCGGCCCCGACGCCGCCGACCACGCCCCCGACCCGTGGAGGACGGACCCCGCATGACCGACGGACCCCTGATCGTCCAGAGCGACAAGACCCTCCTGCTCGAGGTCGACCACGACCAGGCGGAGGCCTGCCGCCGCGCGATCGCCCCGTTCGCCGAGCTGGAGCGCGCCCCCGAGCACGTCCACACCTACCGGCTCACGCCGCTGGGCCTGTGGAACGCCCGGGCCGCGGGCCACGACGCCGAGCAGGTCGTCGACACGCTGCTCGAGTACTCGCGCTACCCGGTGCCCCACGCGCTGCTGGTCGACGTCGCCGAGACCATGTCCCGGTACGGGCGGCTGCAGCTCGTCGCGCACCCCGTGCACGGGCTGGTGCTGCACGCGCTGGACGCCGCCGTGCTGGCCGAGGTGCTCCGGTCCAGGCGCACCGCCGGCCTGGTCGGCGAGCGGCTCGACGACACCGACGTCGTGGTCCACGCCTCCGAGCGCGGCACCCTCAAGCAGGCGCTGCTCAAGCTCGGCTGGCCGGCGGAGGACCTCGCGGGCTACGTCGACGGCGAGGCGCACCCCATCGACCTCGACACCTCCGGCGAGTCCGACCCGACGCCCGACGGCACGCCCCGCCCGTGGCAGCTGCGGCCGTACCAGGCCGAGGCGGCGGACGGCTTCTGGCACGGCGGCTCCGGCGTCGTCGTGCTGCCCTGCGGCGCCGGCAAGACGCTGGTCGGCGCCGCGGCGATGGCCCGCTCGAAGACCACGACGCTGATCCTCGTCACCAACACCGTCTCCGCCCGGCAGTGGCGGGACGAGCTGGTCCGCCGCACCTCGCTGACGCCCGACGAGATCGGCGAGTACTCGGGCTCCCGCAAGGAGATCCGCCCCGTCACGATCGCGACGTACCAGGTGCTCACGCTGAGGCGGAAGGGCGTCTACCCCCACCTGGAGCTGCTCGACGCCCGCGACTGGGGCCTCATCGTCTACGACGAGGTGCACCTGCTGCCGGCCCCGATCTTCCGGATGACCGCCGACCTCCAGGCCCGCCGGCGCCTCGGGCTCACCGCCACGCTCGTGCGCGAAGACGGCCGGGAGGACGAGGTGTTCAGCCTCATCGGCCCCAAGCGGTACGACGCCCCGTGGAAGGACATCGAGGCGCAGGGCTACATCGCGCCCGCCGACTGCGTCGAGGTCCGCCTCACGCTGCCCGACCGGGACCGCATGCTCTACGCGACCGCCGAGCCGGAGGACAAGTACCGCCTCGCCGCCAGCGCCCCGGGCAAGACGCAGGTCGTCAAGCAGCTCGTCGCCCGGCACGCCGGGGAGCCGCTGCTGGTCATCGGCCAGTACATCGACCAGCTCGAGGAGCTCGCGGACGACATCGGCGCGCCCGTCATCACCGGGTCGACCACCGTGAACGAGCGGCAGCGGCTGTTCGACGCGTTCCGGGCCGGCGAGATCACGACGCTCGTGGTGTCGAAGGTCGCGAACTTCTCGATCGACCTGCCCGAGGCGTCGGTCGCGATCCAGGTCTCCGGCTCGTTCGGGTCCCGCCAGGAGGAGGCCCAGCGCCTCGGCCGGCTGCTGCGCCCGAAGGGCGACGGACGCACCGCGCACTTCTACGCGGTCGTCGCGCGGGACACCGTCGACCAGGACTTCGCGGCGCACCGGCAGCGGTTCCTCGCGGAGCAGGGCTACGCCTACCGCATCGTCGACGCGGAGGACCTCGAGCAGCCGGCCTGACGCCCCCGCCCCCCGGCGCACTGCCCGGTCC
>JACXUT010000364.1 GCA_014763765.1 Micrococcales bacterium | reverse complement strand
AGGCCGACCTGACGACCTCGGCCCCGCTCCTCAGCCCGGCGAGGTCGTCACATGGGGCCGAGGTCGTCAGGTCGGCCTGACGACCTCGGCCCGAGATGACGACCTCGCGGCCGCGGGGACCCGCCGCCCGTCGCGGTCGCCCCGACCGAGCGCGCGCCGCACCCTGCCCGCCAGCGCCGCCGGGTCGCGAAGGTCGGACCAGGTGACGCGCAGGACTCGCCAGCCGGCCTCCTCGATCGCGTCCTGACGTCTCTTCTCGGCGAACACCGCGTCAGGCGCAGTGCTCCCGTATGCCCCGGAGTACTTCACGAACCCGTCGAACTCCACGACCACGCGCGGCTCGTCCCACCCGAGGTCGCCGCGGAACAACCCCAGACGGGTCGGGAGCGGGACCTGCAGGTCTGGCGCGGGGAGCCGGGCCCGCAGCAGGTGCCACCGGGTCAAGGACTCACCCGGCGACTCCGCCCGCGCATCGGCCAGGTCGAGCACCCCGCGGGCGCGGGCAGCTCCGCGACGACCGGCCCGAGCCCGGAGCAGGGCGTCGATCCGCTCCGGGTCCGCCCCGATGCGCAGGCCCGAGTCGGCGACGACGAGTGCCGCAGGAGGGTCGAGGAGGCAGGCGCAGTCGACGACGGTGCGTTCCAGGCTCGTGACAGGGAGCCCGTCGAGCACGACCTGCTCGCCGACCGGAACGGTCCCGTGGTGTCGCGCCACCGAGGCGTCGCCGTGGTCGGAGGGCCTCGAGCGCTGGACCAGGTGGGTCGTCGAGGGCACGTCCAGCAGGTCGCAACCCCACAGCAGCGCGGCGGTCTGGTGGCTGAACCACCCGGGCGCCGTCCGACGCTCGTGCACGGCCCGGACGCGAGCCAGGGCCGCACGGCGGTCCCGCTCCGCCGGGGTCCGCTCGGCCGGCGGCGGCGGCAGGTACGCGCCCCGGCCGACCTTCGTCCACGCCGGATCACGACGCAGCCGACGCAGCCGTGCCTGGTCCTCCCCCTGCGCGAGGACGAGGCTCGGCAGCGGCTCACGCCGTGCGCCCGCCACCGGCCGTCCCGTCTCCACGTCTGACATCGCGCCACTCTGCCCGCCCGGCGTCACCCTGGGCCAGGCGGGGTGCACGGCCTGTGGACGACGCCGCCGCACCCTCGACCCGCCACACGAGGAGACCGTCGGTCGCGCCGCGGCCACCCGGTCGGACCGAGGTCGTCAGGTCGGGCCGAGGTCGTCATGTCCAGCTGACGACCTCGGCCGCAGCTGACGACCTGACGGGTACGGGG
>JACXUT010000147.1 GCA_014763765.1 Micrococcales bacterium | reverse complement strand
GGAGAGGAGAGGGGGAGGGGTCAGCGGAGGGCGCTGATCTCCTCCGGGGAGGTGCCGGAGTCGACGAGGAACTGGGCGCAGCGGTCGGCCTCGTCCTCCTCGTCGATGGCGTCGGCGGCCTCCGCGAGCGCGAGGAGCGCCCGCAGGAACCCCTGGTTCGGCTCGTGGTCGGCGGGGACGGGCCCGCGCCCGCGCCAGCCGGCCCGGCGCAGGGCGTCGAGCCCGCGGTGGTAGCCGGTGCGCGCGTAGGCGTACGCCGCGACCGGGTCGCCCTCGTCGGCGAGCGCGCGCTCGGCGAGCAGCGCCCAGGCGAGCGACGACGTCGGCACCTCGCGGGCGGCGTCGCGGGGGTCGCCGCCCCGGTCGAGCACCGCGCGCGCGTCGGCGTCGGCTCCCTCGGGCAGGCGGGTGGGCTCGGGCTCGAGGAGGTTCGGACCGGTCATGGGCCCAGTGTCGCAGCCACCCGCTCCGCATGCGGTGCCGCGGCGCGGGTGGTTACAGTCGTCCCGCCCCTGCAGGCCCCACGGAGGTCCCCCATGATCGAGATCGCCACCTCGGCGGCGACGACCACGCTCGTCATCGCCGGCGACCTCGACCTCGCCGAGCGCGACCAGTTCCCGGAGATCGCGGCCCGCGTGGTGGGGCTGCGGCGCCAGCTGCTGGTCATCGACATGTGCGGCGTGACGTTCATGGACTCGACGGGCGCGGCGTTCCTCATCTCGCTGGCCGACGCCAGCCGCAAGCGGGGCGGGGCCACGGTGCTGCGCGGCGCGGACCCGCGGGACCTGTTCGTGCTGGAGATCTGCGGGGCGCTCGAGCTGTTCCGCATCGACGCGGACCACCGCTGCGCGGGCGACGAGACGTCCCCCGCGACCGAGGACGCGTCCTCCCCCGCCTGACCGCGCCTCAGGCCGCCGGCACGGTCCGGACACCCGGGCGGTCGACTCCGTCCGCCTGCACGACGACGGCAGGGCTCCGCGTCCCGGGCGCGCCGCCCCGCAGCTCGCCGACCCAGCAGACGTCGCCGCGCTCGATCACCAGTCCGCCTCGGTGACGACGTCGGCAGCCGCCCGACGGAAGTCCTCCGTGCCGGCTCCGGGCTGTCCCGCGTCCGCGATCGCGTCGTCGATGCGTGCCGTCAGGTCGCCGTCGTCAGCCGGGAGCACGACCGCGGTCATGTCCCCGGTCCCGCGGGGCCGTCGGCGCCGGCGGGCCCGGACGGGCGGACCCGCGCCCACACCACCTTGCCGCTGCCCGACGGCCGCCAGCCCCAGTCGGCCAGCCGCTCGACGATCCGCATGCCGAACCCGCCGATCCGCCCCGGGTGGCCCTCGGTGGCGACCGGCGGCGTGGGGTTGGAGTCCTCGACCTCGATGCGCAGGCCCTCGCCGGTGTCGTGCAGCCGGAGCGTGACGCGACCCCACCCGTGCAGCACGGCGTTGGCGACCAGCTCCGACACCACGAGCTCGGCGTTCGCCGCGTCGCCGAGCTCCCACGCGTGGCTGGTGCGCAGCACGGCGTGACGTGCCCGGGCGATCGACGCGGGCTCGCTGGGGAGCTGCCAGCGCCGGCTGCGGACGTTGCCGCCGTGACCGGACGTGTCGGTGAGGTCGGGGATCCGCACGACGACGACCGCGACGTCGTCCTCGGGGCTGTCCGCGAGCCGCGCGAGCAGCTCCTCGCCGATGCCGGCCGCGTCGACCGCGGTGGCGCCCGCGGCGACCGCGCGCAGCGCCGCGAGACCGTCGAGCAGGGCGCGGTCCCGGCGCTCGATGAGGCCGTCGGTGTAGAAGACCAGGACGTCGCCGGGCAGCAGGTCGGCCCGCGCGGTGCTGCGCGGGCCATGGCCGAACCCGATCAGCGGGCCGCCCGCGCCGTCGAGCAGGACCACCTCGCGGTCCCGCACCAGCAGCGCCGGCAGGTGCCCGGCGCGCGAGTACGCCAGGGACCACGTGGGGCAGCCGCCGTCCGCTCCGCCGCTGCGCGTCAGCGTGGTGAGCACCAGGCCGGCCGACCGCGGGATCCGCATGCCGCCGACCAGGGTGTCGACGCGCTCCAGCACGGGGCCCGGCTCCGTCACCTCGAACGCGTACGCGCGGACCACGGAGCGGAGCTGGCCCATCGCGGCGGCCGCCTCGACGTCGTGGCCCACGACGTCCCCGATGACGACGCCCACCACGTCCGGGGCGATCTGCACGACGTCGTACCAGTCTCCGCCGACCTGCGCGTAGACGACGTTCGGCGCGTAGTACGACCACACGTCGAGCCCGTCGACCTCCGCCTGCTCGGGGAGCATCGCGCGCTGGAGGGTCTCGGCGACCCGGTGCTCGCGCGCGTAGAGCCGGACGTTCTCCATCGCGAGGCCGACCCGCCGGCCGGTCAGCGACAGGATGGTGCGCGTCCGCTCGTCCAGGGCGGACCCGGGCACGCGGTCCTGGCCCGGCGCCGCCTCGCGCGGGACGGCCACCAGCAGGCCGAGCACCCGGTTGCGGCCCGGCAGCGCCAGCACCGCGACGTGCCCGAGCTCCGCGCCGCCGGGGACGCGCGCCCGCAGGTCGGCCGCGAGCCACGCCGACGCCGTGCGCGGGGGGTGGTCGGCCGCGACGTCGAAGTCGATCGCGACGGCGCCCTCGCCCTCGCCGTCCAGCAGCCGCTGCACCGCGTCCGGCACGTCCGACCGGTCCCCGCGGCGCGGCACGAACGGTCCGGGCGCACCGGCGGGCTGGCGGCGCTGCCCCCACGGGACCCGCGTCGTGTCGACGCCGTCCGCCGCGTGCAGGCCGTCGTCGTCCACGTAGAAGCCCGCCCACGCGACCACCCGGGAGGACAGCAGCTCGGCGATGGCCCGCAGGCCGTACGGGTCGTCGAGGTCCATGACCAGGTCCGACACCGTGCCGATGAGCGCGAGGTCCTCGCTCTCCTGCCGGACCACCTCGACCTGGGCGGCGACGGCGGCGTCCCGGTCGACCTCGGCGGTGACGTCGACGAACGCGGCCACCCAGTGCGTCGGCTCCCCGTCGGCGCCGAGCACCGGGGTGACGACGGTCCGCGCCCAGAACCAGTCGCCGCCGGTGCGCCGGAGCCGCAGCAGGGCGGACGTCGACCGCGAGGCCTGCACCGCCTCCCGGAGCCGGCGCAGGCCGGCGGCGTCCTCGGCCGCGAGCGACACGAGCTGCGCCGCGGGGCCGGCGACGTCCGCCGCCGTCAGGCCGGTCAGCTCCGTGAACGCCGGGTTCACCCACACGACGGGCCAGAGCGGCGGCTCCGCGGCCGCGACCAGGACGGGCATCCCCACGGCCTGGCCGATGGCCCTGCCGAGCGCCTCCTGGGTCTCCTCGGCGCGGTCCCCGGGCGCGGAGTTGACCACCACCGCCTCCGATCGTCTAGCGTTCCGGACAGGTTCCGGCGAAGCCACCCACCGGGACGAGCCGACACCGGCACGGTCCGACGACCGCCATCCGGAAGGAAGGGAGCATCGTGCGCGACGGTAACAGCACACCGCCGGGCGGGCTCGCCGGGGACGGGACCTCGCAGGACGCCGCGGCACCGACGGTACCCGCCGCCCGGGACGCCGCCGGGGAGCCGGGGTCCGTGCACGTCATCCTGTCGCCCGACAGGACCACGATCGTGCTGTCCGGCGAGGTCGACGCCGACCTCGGGGCCGACCTGGCGCAGGCCGGCACGGACGCGGAGCAGGCCGGCCTGCCGATCGAGGTCGACGCGCACCACGTGACGTTCATGGACTCCTCGGGCGTCGCGTTCCTGGCGCGGCTCGCGATGCGCACGCCGCACCGCGTCCGGCTGCTGCACGTGCCGCCGACCGTGGAGTTCCTGCTCGAGGTGACGCGCATCGGCGAGCTGCTGGACGTCGTCGACGACGCTCCCCCGGCGGGCTGACCGCCGCGACTCCCGCACGGCGCGCCCCACGACGCACGAGGGCCCGGTCACCGTCACGGTGACCGGGCCCTCGTCGTCGCGCCGGGGCGCGGGAGGCGTCGGCCTCAGCGCATGCGCTGGCCCGCCGAGCGCAGCTGCTGCGCGGCCTCGACGATGCGGGCGGCCATGCCGGCCTCGGCCAGCTTGCCCCAGGCGCGCGGGTCGTAGGCCTTCTTGTTGCCCACCTCGCCGTCGACCTTGAGGACGCCGTCGTAGTTGGTGAACATGTGGCCGACCACGGGGCGCGTGAACGCGTACTGGGTGTCGGTGTCGATGTTCATCTTGATGACGCCGTTGTCGACCGCCTCGGCGATCTCCGCGGCCGTGGAGCCCGAGCCGCCGTGGAACACGAGGTCGAACGGGTTCTCCTTGCCGATCTCCGCGCCGACGGCCTTCTGGATGTCCGCGAGGATCGACGGGCGCAGCTTGACGGCACCCGGCTTGTACACGCCGTGCACGTTGCCGAACGTCAGCGCGGTCAGGTATCGGCCCTTCTCGCCGGCGCCGAGCGCGCGGACCGTCGCCAGGCCGTCCTCGGCCGTGGTGTAGAGCTTCTCGTTGATCTCGGCCTCGTGGCCGTCCTCCTCGCCGCCCACGACGCCGACCTCGATCTCGAGGATGGTGCGCGCGGCCTGCGACAGCTCGAGCAGCTCGGCCGCGATGACGAGGTTCTCGTCCAGCGGGATGTCGGAGCCGTCGAACATGTGCGACTGGAAGGTCGGGTTCTTGCCGGCCTTGACCTCCTCGGCCTCGAGGGCCAGGAGCGGGCGGACCCAGGAGTCCAGGTTCTTCTTGACGCAGTGGTCGGTGTGCAGGGCGACCGTGATGCCGTAGCCCTTGGCGACCTCGGTGGCGTACGCGGCGAGCGCGCGGGTGCCGGAGACGCGGTCCTTCACCGTGGAGCCCGACGCGTACTCGGCGCCGCCGACCGACACCTGGAGGATGCCGTCCGACTCCGCCTCGGCGAAGCCCTGCAGCGCGGCGGTGACGGTCTGGGAGGAGGTGACGTTGACGGCCGGGTAGGCGAACTTGCCCGCCTTCGCCCGGTCGATCATCTCGGCGTACACCTCGGGGGTGGCGATGGCCATCGCAGCAGCTCCAAAGAAAGTGGGGTTCGCTATCGCACCAAGTCTGGCACGTCCCCGGACCGACCCGTCCGGGACGTCCTGCCCACGGGACGCCCGCCCCGCCCCGGGCCGGGTCGAGGGCGGGGTGCGTCAGGGGCAGGCGCGTCAGGGGCAGGTGCGTCAGGGGCCGGGGCGGTAGAGGTCGGCCTCGAACCGGTAGGCGTCCCCGCGGTAGTGGTTGACGCCGACGAGCACGGGCGCGCCGTCGGCGGTGTACGCGACCTCGCGCCCGACGAGCACGGGTGCCCCGACGGTCGTGCCGAGGAGCGCGGCGAGGCGGTCGTCGGCGGCGTCCGCCTGCACGGAGTACGCGGACCGGTGGATGGCGATCCCGCACCGGGTGCGCAGCTCCTCGTAGAGCGAGCGGTCGGTCAGGTCGGCGTCGACGAGCGCGGCCGCCCGGTCGCGTGGGACGACGACGACGTCGTAGCAGACGGGGACGCCGTCCATGCCGCGCAGCCGGTCGAGCTGCAGCACCGGGGAGGCGGGCGCGACGGCGAGCCGGTCGGCCTCCTCGAACGTGGCGGGGCGCACCTCCTGGCGCAGCACGCGCGAGCTCGGCCGCAGCCCGCGGGAGCGCGCCATCTCGGTGAACGACTGCAGGGTGCTGGGCGGCTCCCCGATGACCTGGCGCGGCACGAACCAGCCGCGCTGCGCGGACCGCTCGACGGCGCCGTCCTCCTCGAGCGCCGCGAGCGCCTGGCGCAGCGTGGTCCGGCTGACGCCGAGCCGGGTGGACAGCTCGCGCTCGCCGGGGAGCCGCGAGCCCGGGGCGTAGCGCCCCAGGCGCAGGTCCTCCGTGAGCCGCTCGTGCACCGCCTGGACGGCCCCCTGGGTGATCATGCGGGCACGCTACCAGTCGCACCGACTTTCATGCCAGTACCGAGTTTTGGTCTATTGCTGGACCAACTGGTCCGCCCGCTGCTAGCGTCGTCGGCACGGGCCTCCGGCGACGACGCCACCCGGGAACCCACCCCGGTCCACGGCCCCCGCAGCGCACATCGGAGTGACACATGAAGGAGCACCGTGCCCGGTTGGTCCTCGGCACGACCGCTGTCCTGAGCCTGCTCGCCGTCGCGGGCTGCACCCCCGGCGGCAGCAGCACGACCGACGACTCCTCCACCGCCGCCGTCTCGGACGACGTCGCCGCCGCCGGCGACGTGACCCTGCGGCTCAGCGACTTCTGGGGCTCGGCCGAGGGCGAGTGGATCGACGCGATGATCGAGCAGTTCGAGGCCGAGTACCCGAACGTGACGATCGACCGCACCACCGAGGACTGGGGCCAGCTGACCTCGACCCTGAACCTGCAGCTCCAGGACCCGGACGGGCCCGACATCGCGTCGGCGAACAACGGCTGGCAGTCCCTCGGGACGCTGGCGCGCGGCAACCTCGTGCGCAACCTCGACGACTACGCCGAGCTGTACGGCTGGGACGACGAGGTGCCGACGACCATCGCCCGGCAGAACCAGTTCACGACCGACTTCACGACCATCGGCAGCGGGTCCTGGTTCGCCACGCCGCTGGCCCGCGGGTCGCTCATCGGCCTGTACTACAACGTCGAGAAGCTCGACGCGCTCGGGCTCGAGCCGCCGCAGACGCTCGACGACCTGGAGGCGGCCGCCGCTGCCGCCGCGGACGCCGGCGAGATCCCGTTCGCCTACGGCAGCGTGGACGGCGGCACCGCGGTGCTGCTCGGCGTGCAGGCGATGCTGGCCGACAAGGACGCCCTGAACGACTTCATCTACGACGACCCCGGCGTCACCGCTGCGGACACCTCGCTGACCGAGGCGGCGACCACCATCAAGGCCTGGGCGGACTCCGGCTGGTTCACGCCGTCGTACGAGGGCATCGACTACCAGACGGCCGTCGCGAACTTCCTCGACGGGCAGGGCGTCTTCCGGTTCGAGTACACCGGCTCGCTCGGGCTGTCCGGAGACCAGCTGAACCAGTTCGGGTACGTCCAGCTCGCGCAGGACTCCGGGGAGACGGTCGGCGTCGGCGCCGCTCCCGGCGCGATGGTGATCTCCAGCTCGTGCGAGCACCCGGACGTCGCCGCCGCGTTCCTCGACCACCTGATGTCCGCCGAGGGCAGCCAGACGGCCGTCGACATGGGCCTGGTGCCGATGCTCAACACCGACGTGACGCTGCCCGACGACGCGCTGAGCCTGCAGGGCGAGGCCACGGCCACCCAGACGCTCGACGCCGACGACGGCTACGTGCCCTACATCGACTGGGCCAGCCCGACGCTGCTCGACACCATCACGCAGAACATGCAGCTGCTCTACGCGGGCAAGGTGACGCCCCAGCAGCTCACCGACGCGGTCGAGGCGGACCGGACGGCCTTCCTCGAGGAGCTCGGGCAGGACTCGTGACCGCCACCGGGACGCGCCCGCCCGCGGGCCTGCCCGGCACCCCGTCCCGGCCGGCACGCGCCGGCCGGGCGGGGGCCCCACGCCGGCCCTCCGCCCGCCGCCGGCGGAGCCGCTGGATCGGGCTCGGGTTCGCCGCACCCGGGCTGCTGCTCTACGGGTACGTGGTGCTGGTGCCGCTGCTGCAGTCCGTCCAGTACTCGTTCTTCCGCTGGGACGGCGTGACGCAGGCGGTCTGGGTCGGGTTCGACAACTACACCCGGTTCCTCACCGACCCGGAGCTGCGCTCGACGTTCGGGCACGTGCTCGTGCTCGTCGCGTTCTTCTCGGTGCTGCCCATCGCGCTCGGGCTGCTGTCCGCCGCGCTGCTCACGCGGACCCGGCTGCCCGGCATGGCGGCGTTCCGGTGGATCTACTTCCTGCCGCAGGTGATGACCAGCATCGTCATCGCCCTGGTTTTCAAGCGGATCTACGCCCCCGAGGGACCGCTGAACGAGGCGCTGCGGGCGGTCGGGCTCGGGTCGCTGGCCCGCAGCTGGCTCGGGGACTTCACGTGGGCGCTGCCCGCGCTCGGCCTCATCGGCACCTGGGCCGGCTTCGGGTTCTGCATGGTGCTGTTCATCTCCGGCGCGTCCTCCATCCCGCCCGAGCTGTACGAGGCCGCCCGCATGGACGGCGCCGGGCCGGTCCGGGAGTTCTTCGCCGTCACGCTGCCCGGGCTGCGCGGCCAGCTCGCGGTCGCGCTGACGCTCACGATCACCGGCGCCCTGCGCACGTTCGACCTGGTCTGGATCACCACCCGCGGCGGTCCCGGGACGTCGACGCTGACGCCCGCGGTCGCGCTGTACCGGGCCGCGTTCCAGAACCCCCAGGTCGGGCAGGCCGCCGCGATCGGCGTCGTCATGGCGCTGCTGTGCCTGCTCATCGCGCTGACCATCACCCGGCTGTCGGAGAAGGACTGAGGTGCCCGCCGTGATCTCCCGCACCGAACGCGTGGTCAACTACACCGTCCTGGTCGCGCTCGCCGCGGCCGTGCTGGTGCCCGTCGGCTACTTCGTCCTCGCGGCCGTCAGCCCCGACCGGGCCGGCCGCCCCGCCCTCGGCGACCTGCGCTGGGAGAACTTCGCGACCGCCTGGCGCAGCGCGGACTTCTCGCGCTCCATGACCGTGTCGCTGACCATCACCGTGGTCGTCGTCGTGGTCGGCGTGCTGCTCGCGCTGCTCGGCGGCTACGGGTTCGGGGTGCTCGGCGTCGTCGGCGAGAAGGCCCTGTTCCCCGTCGTGCTGCTCGGCATGATGATCTCGCTCGAGGCGATCATCGTCCCGCTGTACTACCAGTTCCGGCCCCTCGGCCTGACGAACTCGGTCCCCGGCATCATCCTCATCCACCTGGGCACCGGCGTGCCCTTCGGCGTGTTCTGGATGCGCGCCGCGTTCCGGGCGCTGCCGCGGTCGCTGTTCGAGTCGGCCGAGCTCGACGGCGCCGGCCCGCTGCGGATGCTGTCGCGCGTGGCCCTGCCGCTCATCCGGCCGGCCGTCTACACGCTGGTGCTGCTGAGCTTCATGTGGACGTGGAACGACTACTTCCTGTCGCTGGTGTTCCTGCACGGCGACAACCAGACCGCGACGGTCGCGCTCGGCGTGTTCCAGGGCAAGCACGTCACGGAGATCAACCTCATGGCCGCCGGCGGCCTGCTGGTCGCCGCCCCGGTGCTCGTGCTCTACGTCTTCTTCCAGCGCAAGTTCATCGCCGGGATGCTCGCCGGCGCGCTCAAGGAGTGAGCGCGCCGCCCGGGTCCGCCCGCCACCCAGCCGCACCCCCATCCGCACGACCCCACGGAGCCGAAGTGTCGACCACCCCCCTCGTCCTGCCGGACGCCGCCGCCGTCGGGCGGCACGTCGCCGAGCTCGTCCTGGACCGCCTCGCCGCGGCGCCCGACGACGACCGCCCGTTCCTGCTGGGCTGCCCGAGCGGGCGCTCCGCGGAGCCGGCCTACCGCACCCTGCCCGAGCTCGTCCGCGAGCGCGGCGACGTCGACCTGTCGCGGCTGGTCGTCGTCATGATGGACGACTACGTGGTCGAGACGGCCGACGGCCGCCTGGAGCGCGTCGACCCCGCGCTGTCCTACAGCTGCCTCGGGTACGCGCGCCGGGAGATCCACGAGCCGCTCGTCGCGGCGGCCCGCGCCGCCGGCACGCCCGGGCCGCGCGAGCTGTGGATCCCCGACCCGGCGGACCCGGACGCCTACGACACGCGCATCGCGGAGGCCGGCGGGATCGACCTGTTCCTGCTGGCGTCCGGGGCGAGCGACGGCCACATCGCGCTGAACCAGCCCGGGACCCCCCGCCACGCCCGCACGCACGTCGCGCGGCTCGGCGAGGCGACGCGACAGGACAACATGGGGACGTTCCCCGAGCTCGTGTCCCTCGACCTGGTCCCCCGCCTCGGCATCACCGTGGGCGTAGGCACCATCGCCGACCTGTCCCGCGAGGTGGTGATGATCGTGACGGGCGAGCACAAGCAGGACACGTTCCGCCGCCTGGTCGCCGCCGACGCCTACGACCCGCAGTGGCCCGCGACCGTGCTGACCGAGTGCCCGCGGGCGTCGATGGTCGCGGACGCCGCGGCC
>JACXUT010000363.1 GCA_014763765.1 Micrococcales bacterium | reverse complement strand
CGGCGGCACCCCCGGCCCCCGCCGGTCCGGCACCGGCCGCGCCCGACGGCGCCGCCACGCTGCTGCCCGTGCTGTGGAGCCTCAACGGCCTGCGGGCCGTCGGCGCGCTGCTCGTGATGCTGTACCACATCAACTCCTGGAACCTGCAGGTGGTGCGCGGCTCCAGCGCCGGGTTCACGGGGGTCGGGCTGTTCTTCGTCCTGTCCGGGTTCGTCCTGACGTGGACCGCCCGGCCCGGCACCACCGTCGGCACGTTCTACCGCCGGCGGCTCGCGCGCATCCTCCCGAACCACGTCGTCACCTGGCTGCTCGGCCTCGCCATCGCCGTGGTCCTGCTGGAGCAGGTGCTCGACCCCACCACCGCGCTGGTCGGCCTGCTGCTGCTGCAGGCCTGGTCGCCGGACGCCCAGCTCGTCTTCGCGGTCAACGGCGTCACGTGGTCGCTGTCGTGCGAGATCGCGTTCTACGTGGCGTTCCCGCTGCTGCTGTGGGGCCTGCGGCGCCTGCGCCCCCGCACCCGCACGGCCGTCGCGGTCGGCGCGCTGGCCGTCCCCCCGCTCGTGGGCGTGCTGTGGCCCGCGACGATCCCGCTGCTGTTCCACCTGCCGCCGGCGCGGCTCCCGGAGTTCGTGCTCGGCATGGTCACCGCGATGGCGGTGCAGGAGGGGTGGCGGCCCCGGGTGCCCGCACCGGTGCTGCTCGGCCTGCTCGCCGTGGGCATCCTCGGCGCGGCCGCCGTCACCGTGCACCCCACCGTGCTGACCGCCGCGCTCGCCGTCGTCTTCGCGCCGCTGGCCGCCCGCTGCGCGTGGGGCGACATCCACGGCGGCAACCGCTGGGCGCGGCACCCCGCTGTCGTCGTCGCGGGGGCGCTGTCGTTCTCCTTCTACCTGCTGCACGAGCTCGTCATCAAGATGGTGCTCGTGACCCCGCTGCGCGGGCCCGGGACGATCCCGCTGGTGCTCGTCGTGTCCGCCGCGCTGGCGTTCGGCCTGTACCGCGGCGTCGAGGTCCCCGTGCGTGCCCGGCTGCTCGCCGGCTCGCGGCAGCCGCGGCCCTCGCTCGCCGAGCTCGGCGCCGCCGCCCACGCCCCCGCGGAGCGCCGCCCGCGGCACTCGCGCCCCCGCTCCGCGGCGTGGTCGTTCCCCGTGCCCGCCACGGCAGGACCGGCGGTCGCCCTCGCCGTCGCGGCACCGCCCGCAGGCGCTGCGGCGCTCGGCTCGGCCGTCGGCCACGGCGCAGGGGGCTCGTCGGTCGGCCTTGCCGCACCGGACTCGGCC
>JACXUT010000146.1 GCA_014763765.1 Micrococcales bacterium | reverse complement strand
GCCTTCAACGGACCCGGTCGGGCAGGACCCGGTTCACCAGCCCGGCGGGCCGGGCTGGTGAACCGGGTCCTGCCCGACCGGGTCCGTTGAAGGCGAAACCTCCTGGGCAAATTAGGACAAACTGGGTGAGATCGTGTCAAGGATCTGCTCCCGGGTGAGCCTGTCGGTGGGCGCTCGTAGAGTGGTGCACCCACCCCGGATCCCCTGGATCCGGGGTTCTCGTGCTGTGCGCCCCCGTGGCGGAAGGAACCCATGAACGTCGCCGGTCTGCTGCCCGTCCTGCTCACCGACCCCGCGGTGGCGCGCGCCGTCGAGCTGGTGCCCGCCCGCGGCGCGGTCGACGTCGTGGGGCCGGCCGGCGTGCGGCCGCCGCTGCTCGCCGCCCTCGCCGGCGCCCGCGCGACGGCCGGCGAGGCGGTGCCGCCGTCGGACCGCCCCCGCTCCGCGGCCGGCCGGCCCCTCGTCGTCGTGACGGCGACCGGGCGCGACGCCGACGAGACGGCGGCCGCGCTGCGCTGCTACCTGCCCGACGACGACGTGGCCGTGCTGCCGTCCTGGGAGACGCTGCCGCACGAGCGGCTGTCCCCGCGGGCCGACACCGTGGCCCGGCGGCTCGCGGTGTTCCGCCGGCTGGCGCACCCCGAGCCGGAGCCCGGCCACGCGGGGGCGATCCGGGTGCTCGTGATGCCGGTGCGCGCGCTGCTGCAGCCCGTCGTCGACGGCCTGGGCGAGCTCGTGCCCGTCGCGCTGGCGCCCGGCGACCGCGCCGACCTCACCGACGTCGCCGAGCGGCTCGTCGCGGCGGCGTACAGCCGGGTCGACATGGTGGAGCGCCGCGGCGAGTTCGCGGTCCGCGGCGGCATCCTCGACGTGTTCCCGCCGACCGAGGACCACCCGCTGCGCATCGAGCTGTGGGGCGACACGGTCGAGGAGATCCGCTGGTTCTCCGTCGCCGACCAGCGCAGCCTCGAGATCGCGGACCACGGGCTGTGGGCACCGCCCTGCCGGGAGATCCTGCTGACCGACGACGTGCGCGAGCGCGCCGCCTCCCTCGTCGAGCGGCTGCCGGGTGCCGTGGACATGCTCGACAAGCTCGCCCAGGGCATCGCCGTCGAGGGGATGGAGTCGCTCGCCCCCGCCCTGGTGGACCGCATGGTCCCGGTGCTCGACCTGGTGCCCGACGACGCGCTGCTCGTGCTGGCCGACCCCGAGCGCGTCCGCCGGCGGGCGCACGACCTGGTCGCCACCACGGAGGAGTTCCTCCAGGCGGCGTGGACGTCGGCCGCGGCCGGTGCGGCGACGCCGCTGGACCTGTCCGCCGCGTCGTTCGCCTCGTTCGCGGAGGTCCGGGCGCTCGCCGCCGTGCGCGGGCTCGGCTGGTGGACCCTCAGCCCGTTCACGCTCGACGCCGACGCCGCGGAGGGGGACCCGGACGGGCTGCGCGCCGCGGACGGCGCCGAGACGCTCGTCGTCGCCGCCCGCGACGTCGAGCGCTACCGCGGCGAGGTCGACCGCGCCGTCGCGGACGTGCGGCGGCTCCAGCAGGACGGCTGGCGCCTGGTCCTGGCGACCGAGGGGCACGGCCCCGCGCAGCGCATGACGGAGCAGCTGCGCGCCGCCGACGTCCCCGCGCGCCTGGTGCCGGCGCTCGAGGCCGAGCCCGAGGGCGGCGTCGTGCTGGTCACCCCGGCGCAGGTCGGCCCCGGCTTCGTGGCCGAGGGGCTGCGCCTGGCGGTGTTCTCCGAGTCCGACCTCACCGGCCGCCCCGGGGCGAGCACGCGCGACATGCGCCGCATGCCCAGCCGCCGGCGCAACGTCGTCGACCCGCTGCAGCTGCGGCCCGGCGACTTCGTCGTGCACGAGCAGCACGGCGTCGGCCGGTTCGTCGAGCTGGTGTCCCGGACCATCGGCTCGGGCGCGGCCGCGGCGACCCGCGAGTACATGGTCATCGAGTACGCGTCGTCGAAGCGCGGCCAGCCGGGGGACCGGCTGTTCGTGCCGACCGACCAGCTCGATCAGGTGACCAAGTACGTCGGCGGCGAGGCCCCGAGCCTCAACAAGATGGGCGGCTCCGACTGGGCGAAGACCAAGGGGCGCGCCCGCAAGGCGGTCAAGGAGATCGCCGGGGAGCTCATCCGGCTCTACAGCGCCCGCATGGCGACCCCGGGCCACGCGTTCGGCCCGGACACCCCGTGGCAGCGCGAGCTGGAGGACGCGTTCGCGTACGTGGAGACCCCGGACCAGCTCGCGACGATCGACGAGGTCAAGCAGGACATGGAGAAGCCGATCCCCATGGACCGGCTGATCTGCGGCGACGTCGGCTACGGCAAGACGGAGATCGCGGTGCGCGCGGCGTTCAAGGCCGTGCAGGACGGCAAGCAGGTGGCGGTGCTCGTGCCCACCACGCTGCTGGTCCAGCAGCACCTCGACACGTTCACCGAGCGGTACGCGGGCTTCCCGGTGACGGTCAAGGCGCTGTCGCGGTTCCAGACGAAGGCGGAGTCCGAGGCGGTCGTCGACGGCCTGCGCGACGGCTCGGTCGACATCGTGATCGGCACGCACCGGCTCATCACCGGCGAGATCCGGTTCAAGGACCTCGGCCTGGTCGTCATCGACGAGGAGCAGCGCTTCGGCGTCGAGCACAAGGAGACGCTCAAGGCCCTGCGGACCAACGTCGACGTGCTCGCGATGTCCGCGACCCCGATCCCGCGGACCCTGGAGATGGCGGTCACGGGCATCCGCGAGATGTCGACGCTCGCCACGCCGCCGGAGGAGCGCCACCCGGTGCTGACCTTCGTCGGCGCGTACGAGGAGAAGCAGATCGCCGCCGCCGTCCGCCGCGAGCTGCTGCGCGAGGGCCAGGTGTTCTACGTCCACAACAAGGTCGAGTCCATCGAGCGCACGGCGTCCCGGCTGAACGAGCTCGTCCCGGAGGCCCGCGTCGCCGTCGCGCACGGGAAGATGAACGAGCACCAGCTCGAGCAGGTGATCGTCGACTTCTGGGAGAAGAGGTTCGACGTCCTGGTCTGCACGACGATCGTCGAGACCGGCCTGGACATCTCCAACGCGAACACCCTCATCCTGGAGCGCGCCGACCGGCTCGGGCTGTCGCAGCTCCACCAGCTCCGCGGGCGCGTCGGCCGCGGGCGCGAGCGCGCGTACGCGTACTTCCTGTACCCGCCGGAGAAGCCCCTGACGGAGACCGCCCACGACCGGCTCGCGACGATCGCCGCGAACACGGACCTCGGCGCGGGCATGGCCGTGGCGATGAAGGACCTCGAGATCCGCGGCGCGGGCAACCTGCTGGGCGGCGAGCAGTCGGGCCACATCGAGGGCGTCGGGTTCGACCTGTACATCCGCATGGTCGGCGAGGCCGTGGCGTCCTACCGCGGCGACCAGCCGGAGGAGCTGCCGGACGTCACCGTGGAGCTGCCGGTGGACGCGCACATCCCGCACGACTACATCGCGCACGAGCGGCTGCGGCTCGAGGCGTACCGCAAGCTCGCGGCGGCGGCGGACGAGGCGGCGCTGACGGAGATCTCCGAGGAGCTGGTGGACCGGTACGGCCCGATCCCCGAGCCGGTGACGAACCTCTTCGCTGTCGCCCGGTTCCGGCTGCACGCCCGCGCGGCCGGCCTGAGCGACGTCACCGCGCAGGGCAAGTTCGTGCGGTTCGCGCCGGTGGAGCTGCCGGAGTCCGCGCAGCTGCGGCTCAAGCGCCTCTACCCGGGCTCGGTGCTCAAGCCGGCCCTGCGCACGGTGCTGGTGCCGTTCCCGACGACCGCGCGCATCGGCGGCAAGCCCCTGCACGGCGAGGCGGTGCTGACGTGGGCGCGCCAGCTCATCGACGCGGTGGTGCTCGGGGACGTGGCCGCGGCAGCGGGTGTCGGCACGGCCGGGCGCTGACCGGCGCGCCCGGGCCGCCCGGGCCGCCCGCGCGCGTGGCGTCCCGGGCTGCCAGGCGCGGCCTCTACGATGGCCCGGTCGGGCGAGGGTGCGACCAGGAGAAGGCAAGGTGAGCGTGCGGTGACGCGGAGGTCCAGCAGGCGGTTGCTGACGGTGACGGGCGCCGCGGCGCTGGTGGCGGCGCTCGCCGCGTGCAGCGGGGGTCAGCCCGGCGCGGCGGCGGTGGTCGGTGACCGCGTCGTGTCGGCGGCCGACGTCGACAGCGCCACGCGCGAGCTCGCCGACGTGCTCCAGGGCGTGACGCAGTCCGCGATCGTGGGCGTCCTCGTGCAGGAGCCCCTCGTCGTGGGTGCGGCGAAGGACGCGGGCGTGGGCGTGTCGCCGGAGCAGGCGGGCGAGGCGCTCCAGCAGCAGGTCGCCGCGGCCGGCGGCACCGAGGACCGCGAGTTCTCCGAGCCCGCCGTCGACGTGATGCGCTACGTGCTCTCGCTGCAGGCGCTCCAGGGCGCCTCGGACGCCGACGCGCGGCTGACGGCGCTCCAGGAGGACCTGTCGTCGCTCGACTTCACGATCAACCCGCGCTACGGCACGCGGACCGACGAGGGCACGATCGGGTCCACCACCTACCCGTGGCTCGTCGCCCAGGACGCCGCGGCGGACGCGACGCCGTGACCGCCGCGCCCGGCACCTCGCGGCCGGGCGGGCCCGGCGACGGGCACCCGGGTGCCGGGGGCGACGCCGGGGGCGACGCCGGGGCCGGGGACCCGCTGCGCCGGCTCGTCGCCGTCATGGACCGGCTGCGCTCGCCGGGCGGCTGCCCGTGGGACGCCGAGCAGACGCACGCGTCGCTGGTGCCGTACGTGCTGGAGGAGGCCTACGAGGTCGCCGAGGCCGTGGAGCGCGGCGACCGGGCGAACCTGCGCGAGGAGCTGGGGGACCTGCTGCTGCAGGTGGTCTTCCACGCCCGCATCGCGCAGGAGGACCCGGACGACCCGTTCGACGTCGACGACGTCGCGGCGGACCTCGTCGCGAAGCTGGTCCGCCGGCACCCGCACGTCTTCGCGGGCGCGGAGGTCGACGGCGCCGACGGCGTGCACCGGCAGTGGGAGCGCATCAAGCGGGTCGAGAAGCAGCGCGAGTCCGTGCTCGACGGCGTCCCGCTGGCGATGGGCGCGCTGGCCCGGGCGCAGAAGGTCGCGTCGAGGGCGGCCCGCGCGGGTCTCGACACGGCCGCCGGTGCGACCGGGGACGGGACCGCCGACGGCGCCGACCTCGGCGCGGCTGCTGGCGCTCGTGCAGGAGGCCCGCCGCGAGGGGCTCGACGCGGAGGGCGAGCTGCGGCGCGCGACGGCGGCGTGGGAGGCCCGGCTGCGGGCCGCGGAGGCCGCGGGCGTCCAGCAGGCGGACTGACCGGACCCGCCGCGAGGTTCGTCACACCGCCCCCAGCAGCAGGAAAGCGATTGCCGGGCCGAAGGTCCGGCACGCCCCGCCCCCGGGCTGGGCAGGATGGTCGCGGCCACGCCCCCGCGCGGCCGGTCCAGCGCACCCCCGGGGTGCGCGTCCACGGATGAGGAGGGGTCGATGAGGATCGGCGTCCCGAAGGAGAGCCGGCCCGGCGAGCGCCTGGTCGCCGCGACGCCCGCCACCGTCGCCCAGCTCGCGAAGCTCGGGTACGAGGTGGTGGTCGAGCACGGCGCGGGTGCAGCGGCGAGCTTTCCCGACGCGGCCTACGCCGAGGCCGGCGCGGCCCTCGCCGACGCCGCCGAGGTCTGGGCCAGCGACGTGGTCACCGCGGTCAACGCCCCGGGTGACGCCGAGATCGCCGCCCTGACCCCCGGCGCCACGCTGGTGTCGATGATGGCCCCTGCCGCCCACCCCGAGCTCGTGGCGGCCCTCGCGGCCCGCGGCGTCTCGGCCCTGGCTCTCGACGCGGTCCCGCGCATCTCGCGCGCGCAGGCGCTCGACGTCCTGAGCACCATGTCCAACGTCGCCGGCTACCGCGCCGTCATCGAGGCCGCCGAGGAGTTCGGCGGCATGTTCACCGGCCAGGTGACCGCCGCGGGCAAGACGCCGCCCGCCACGGTGTTCGTCATCGGAGCCGGCGTCGCGGGGCTCGCGGCCATCGGCGCCGCCGGCAGCCTCGGCGCCCAGGTGCGCGCCTACGACGTGCGCCCGGAGGTCGGCGAGCAGATCGAGTCGATGGGCGCGACGTTCGTCCAGGCCGAGGCCGCCCAGCAGGAGGTCAGCGCCGACGGCTACGCGAGCGCGCTGACCGAGGAGCAGGAGCGGCTCACCGCGGAGATGTACGCGGCGGAGACGGCCAAGGCCGACATCGTCGTCACGACGGCCCTCGTGCGCGGCACCGCGCCCCGCACGATCAGCGCCGAGATGGTCGCCGCGATGCGCCCCGGCAGCGTGATCGTCGACCTCGCGGCGTCCGGCGGCGGCAACTGCGAGCTCACCGTCCCGGGGGAGAAGGTCGTCACCGAGAACGGCGTGACGATCCTCGGCTACACCGACCTCACCAGCCGGATGGCGCGGCACACCTCGCAGCTCTTCGGCACCAACGTGGTGAACCTGCTCAAGCTCCTCACGCCGGGCAAGGACGGCGCGCTGGTGCTCGACGTGGACGACGTGGTGCAGCGCGGCATGACCGTGACGAGGGCCGGGGAGGTGATGTGGCCGCCCCCGCCGGTGCAGGTCTCCGCGGCGCCCGCCGCGGACGCGGTGCCCGCCGTCACGCCGGTCGACCCGGCCGAGAAGGCCCGGCTCGCCCGCGAGGCCGCGGCGCGCAAGGGCCGGCGGCAGATGGTCGGGCTCGCGCTCGGCGCCGTGCTGCTCGCGCTGGCGATCACGTTCTCGCCGGCCGCGTTCCTCGGGCACTTCACCGTGTTCGTGCTCGCGGTTTTCGTCGGCTACTACGTCATCTCCAACGTCAGTCACTCGCTGCACACCCCGCTGATGGCCCAGACGAACGCCATCTCCGGGATCATCCTCGTCGGCGCCCTGCTGCAGATCGGCAGCGACGACTGGGTGGTGTCGGCGCTCGCGTTCGCGGCGGCGAGCGTCGCCTCCATCAACATCTTCGGTGGCTTCCTCGTGGCCTACCGCATGATCGGGATGTTCCGGAAGGAGGAGGCCTGAGATGCTCACCTCCGCTGTCCAGGGCGTGTACCTCGTCGCCGCCGTCCTGTTCGTCCTGAGCCTCGCGGGGCTGTCCAAGCAGGAGACCGCCCGGCGCGGCAACCTGCTCGGCATGGTCGGCATGGGCCTCGCCCTCGCCGCCACCGTCGTGCTCAGCCTCGACCAGTCCGAGCGCAGCCCGCTGGTCACGCTGCTGCTCATCGCCCTCGTGCTCGTCATCGGCATCGCCGTCGGCACGTGGCGGGCGCGCAGCGTCGAGATGACGCAGATGCCCGAGATGATCGCGATGCTGCACTCGTTCGTCGGCATCGCGGCCGTGCTCGTCGGCTTCAACTCCTACCTGACCGAGACGCACGCGGACGCCGTGCACCTGGTCGAGGTGTTCCTCGGCGTGCTCATCGGTGCCGTGACCTTCACCGGGTCCGTCGTCGCGTACCTCAAGCTGTCGGCGAAGATGAAGTCCGCCCCGCTCACGCTGCCGGGCCGCAACTGGCTGAACCTCGGCGCGCTCGTCGTCTCCGGCGGCCTCATGGCGTGGTTCCTGGCGAGCCCGTCGCTCGTGCCGCTGGTCGGCATGACGGTCGTCGCGCTGGCGCTCGGGTGGCACCTGGTCGCCGCGATCGGCGGCGGCGACATGCCCGTCGTGGTGTCGATGCTCAACTCGTACTCCGGGTGGGCCGCGGCGGCCGCCGGCTTCATGCTGAGCAACAACCTGCTCATCGTCACCGGCGCGCTCGTCGGGTCCTCCGGTGCGATCCTGTCGTACATCATGTGCCGCGCGATGAACCGCTCGTTCATCAGCGTGATCCTGGGCGGCTTCGGCGCCGAGGGCGGCACGGTGAGCGCGTCCGCGCAGGACTACGGCGAGCACCGCGAGATCCAGGCGGCCGAGGTCGCCGAGCTGCTCAAGAACGCCGGCTCGGTCGTCATCACCCCCGGCTACGGGATGGCCGTGGCCAAGGCGCAGTACCCGGTCGCGGACCTCGTCGCGCGGCTGCGGGCCTCCGGCGTCGACGTGAAGTTCGGCGTGCACCCCGTCGCCGGCCGCCTGCCCGGGCACATGAACGTGCTGCTCGCCGAGGCCAAGGTGCCGTACGACATCGTGCTCGAGATGGACGAGATCAACGACGACCTGGCGGACACCGACGTGGTGCTCGTCATCGGCGCGAACGACACGGTGAACCCCGCGGCCCTCGAGGACCCGGGCTCGCCGATCGCCGGGATGCCGGTGCTCGAGGTCTGGCACGCCAAGCAGGTGATCGTGTTCAAGCGGTCGATGGCCACCGGGTACGCCGGCGTGCAGAACCCGCTGTTCTTCCGCGACAACACCGCCATGCTGTTCGGCGACGCGAAGGACCAGGTGGAGCGCATCGTCGCCGCGCTCTGACGCCCCCGCACGACGGGCCCCGGGACCGGCCGCCACGGCCGCCCGGGGCCCGTCGTCGCGTGTTCACCGGGCGCTCGCCGAAGGTCCCACCGACGCACGCGGCGGACGGCACTAGGCTGAGGACGCATCCCCACCCGAACTGTCGAAGGAGCACGTATGGCCAGCATCGAGGCCGTCGGCGCCCGCGAGATCCTGGACTCGCGCGGCAACCCCACTGTCGAGGTCGAGGTCGCTCTCGACGACGGCACGATCGCCCGTGCCGGTGTGCCCTCGGGTGCCTCGACCGGTGCCTTCGAGGCCGTCGAGCGCCGTGACGGCGACAAGTCCCGCTACCTGGGCAAGGGCGTCGAGGACGCGGTCAACGCCGTCATCGACGAGATCGCCCCGGAGCTCATCGGCTTCGAGGCCACCGAGCAGCGCCTGGTCGACCAGGCCCTGATCGACCTCGACGGCACCCCGAACAAGGGCAAGCTCGGCGCCAACGCGATCCTCGGCGTCTCGCTCGCCGTCGCGAAGGCCGCGGCCGACTCGGCCGACCTGCCGCTGTTCCGCTACGTCGGCGGCCCGAACGCCCACGTGCTGCCCGTCCCGATGATGAACATCCTCAACGGTGGGTCGCACGCCGACTCCAACGTCGACATCCAGGAGTTCATGGTCGCCCCGATCGGCGCGCCGACCTTCCGCGAGGCCCTGCGCACCGGCGCCGAGGTCTACCACTCGCTGAAGTCCGTGCTGAAGAGCAAGGGCCTGTCGACCGGTCTCGGCGACGAGGGCGGCTTCGCGCCGAACCTCGAGTCGAACCGCGCCGCGCTCGACCTCATCCTCGTCGCGATCGAGAAGGCCGGCTTCGTGCCGGGCAAGGACGTCGCGCTGGCCCTGGACGTCGCCTCCACCGAGTTCTTCAAGGACGGCGCGTACCAGTTCGAGGGCAAGGCCACCACGCCGGCCGAGATGGTCGCGTTCTACGAGGGCCTCGTCGCCGACTACCCGCTGGTCTCCATCGAGGACCCGCTGTCCGAGGACGAGTGGGACTCCTGGGCCGAGCTCATGGTCAAGGTCGGCGACAAGGTGCAGATCGTCGGCGACGACCTGTTCGTCACCAACCCGGAGCGCCTGGCCAAGGGCATCGAGCTCAAGGCCGCGAACGCCCTCCTGGTCAAGCTGAACCAGATCGGCACCCTGACCGAGACGCTGGACGCCGTCACCCTGGCCCAGCGCAACGGCTTCACGACGATGACCTCGCACCGCTCCGGCGAGACCGAGGACGTCACCATCGCCGACCTGTCCGTCGCGACCAACGCCGGCCAGATCAAGACCGGCGCCCCGGCGCGCGGCGAGCGCATCAACAAGTACAACCAGCTGCTCCGCATCGAGGAGGAGCTGGACGACGCCGGCCGCTACGCCGGCGCGTCGGCCTTCCCGCGCTGGAAGGCCTGAGCCCTCACGCTCACACCGGAGGCCGGCAGCCCTGACGGGGCTGCCGGCCTCCGGCGCGTCCACCCCCGTCGCCCCCTCCTGGTCCGCGAGGTCGGCAGTCCCGGTGCGAGGTCGGCACCTGGAGCTGCCGACCTCGCCTGGACGTGCCGACCTCGCGGGGCCGGGGGATGTGCGGATCGTGTGCGTGGCGGCGGACACGGCCGGGCCACCTGCGGGG
>JACXUT010000145.1 GCA_014763765.1 Micrococcales bacterium | reverse complement strand
GGCGGGCATGGGGCTCCGGCGGGTGGGTCCGGGTGCCGGCGTCGGCGCCCGCGGTCGGGGTGCGTCGTCGAGCGTACACACGATGTGTACGCTCGTACACATGAGCGATCGCGACTACTTCGCCGGCGACCCGCGCACCAACCGCGAGCGGATGCTCGCCGGGGACCTGTACATCGCGGACGACCCGGAGAGCGAGCGCATCGCGCGCCGGGCGACCGTCCTGGTCGAGGAGTACAGGCTGGCCGTGATCGCGGCCGACGACGCCCGCGCCCGCCGCGTGCTGACGGACCTGCTCGGCTCGCTCGGCGAGGGCGCGTTCATCAAGCCGCCGCTCGCCGTCGACTACGGGGAGAACCTCCACGTGGGCGCCCGGACGTTCGTGAACTCCGGCCTCACGGCGCTCGACGTCGCGACGATCACCATCGGCGAGGACTGCCAGATCGGCCCGGACGTGCAGCTCCTGACCCCCACGCACCCCCTCGACCCGCAGCCGCGGCGCGACAAGCTCGAGGCCGCCGAGCCGATCACCCTCGGGGACAACGTGTGGCTGGGCGGCGGCGTCATCGTCTGCCCGGGCGTCACCATCGGCGACGACACGGTGGTCGGGGCCGGCGCTGTCGTCACGCGGGACCTGCCGGCGGGCGTCGTGGCCGTCGGGAACCCGGCGCGCGTGGTGCGCCGCCTCGACGAGCCCCGTGAGCAGGTCTGAGGTGGCCGCCGCCGGGGAGCCCCGCAGGCGCCGGCACGACCCCGACCGGCGCGACCGCATCGTCGAGGCGTGCCTCGAGGTCATCGGCGCGGAGGGCGTCGCGGGCACCTCGGCCCGCCGGATCGCGGCCGCCGCGGACGTCCCGCTCGGCTCGATCACCTACCACTTCGCCGACGTGGACGCGCTGCTGCACGAGGCGTTCGAGCGGTTCGCGACGCGCGTCAGCGACCGCTTCGAGGCGGCCATGTCCGGCGCCGCGACCCTCGACGAGGCGCGCGCCGCCGTCGTCCGGCTCATCGCCTCGGACGTGCTCACGGACCCCCGCGAGCTCGTGCTGACCCATGAGCTGTACACGCTGGCCTCCCGCGACCCGCGGTACCGGCGCCTCACCCACGCCTGGATGGCCCGCAGCCGCGCCGCGCTCGAGCGGCACTTCGACCCGCCGACCGCCCGGCTGCTGGACGCGCTCATCGAGGGGCTGTCGATCCACCGCGCGCTGGACACCGAGCCGCACGACATCGCCGAGGTGGAGCGCGCGGTGGCGTTGGTGACCCGGAGGCCGGCTCCTCCCGCGGGGTGACGCCGACCGGACCCTTCGGTGGTGCCGGGCGGGTGGGAGGACCGGCCCGGGAGCCGATGCCCCGGGGTGCCGCCGCTTCCTAGCGTCGAGGGCATGACGAGCCTGACCAGCGACAGCGTCCCCACCCCCCTCTCGAGCACCCGGCGGCACGCGGCCACTCTCGCCCTCGCCGCCCTCGCGGTGGTCGTCGCCGCGGGGCTCGCGCTGCAGGGGTTCGGGCCGGGTGGCGGGCGCGGCGCCGGCACCTCGCAGAACGGCTGGCCGGAGATCACGTCCGGCGACGACCCCCGACTCGTGCGTCTCCCCTGGGTGACGGGCCGGGTCCTGGGCGGCGACGTCGCCACCGTCCTCGGGTACGTCGCTGAGCGGTTCGACGCCGAGGTGGAGCCCGTCGACGCCGACGCCTCGTGGGGCTGGGCCCACCGCCCGGTCCGCGGCCGGGAGGTCCTGTCCAACCACGCCTCCGCCACGGCGATCGACCTCAACGCCCCGCTCCACCCGATGGGCGTGCGCGGCACGTTCACGGACGAGCAGGTCGCGGCGATCCGGTCGATCCTCGCGGACGTCGCACCCGCGGTCGCGTGGGGCGGCGACTACGCCGACCGGCCCGACGAGATGCACCTGGAGATCGTCGGGGACCCGGACGTGGTGGCGGAGGTCGCAGCGCGGCTGCGGGGGTGAGCGCGCGTCAGTGGGATCCGGGCGGGCTCGCAGAGTGGTGGCTCTGAGGCTCGCGGGCGACAGGCCTGCCTCACGCTCTCGGACGGCTCTGCGGCGAGAGCCGTGGGCGCCATCTGGGGCTGTTTGTTCGTGGAGGCGGCGAGTGGGCTGGTACTGCAACACCTACTGCAAAACACGTGTCGCAGTAGGTGTTGCAGTGGCGTGTCACGTCAGTCGCCACGCTGCGCGGGGGTCTTTGGGTGACTGACCTTCCCACGTCACGAGGCCGGCGTCCTGCAGACGCTGAAGGTTCCGAGATGCGGTCGGCCTCGTGACGCCCACGGCGTCGGCCACCTGACCTGTGCCCAGCGGCCGCCCCGCGCGGCGCATCAGGTCGAGGATCTTCAGCGCGCCCGACGGCAGCGCGCTGCGGATCTCCGGCGCGAGAGCATCGGAGAAGAAGAGGGTCAGCTGCACGGATGCGGCGGTCTGCGTGTACAGGGGGTCGGTCAGCCCCCGGGCGCGCATCTCTCCGAAGATGCGTCTGATCCCCTCTCCGAGCTCTTGGGCGATCCCAAGGTCCGAGCACACTCGCGCGAGCCGGGGATTACGCGCATACCGGTTGATGTCGAGTGGCCGGGTGGGGTCCACGAGCCCGGGGAAGCGGCCAGGACTCGCGATCTCGAGCCGATTGGGGAAGATCTCCACCCGGACGTGATCACCGGCCATGCTGTAGGAGCGGTGCAGTACCGCGTTGACGAGCCCTTCGAGCCATGCATCTCGCGGCACCACAGGGACTGCTTCGAACCTCCCGCTGGTCCCCAGGGCGCGACGGTCCGGGATCATCGTCTCGATGATCTGCGCGGCGTCCGTGATCTGTCGCGGGATCGACCCTTCGCAGCGGATGTCGGCCGCGTCCTCGAGTGTCAGGCCAGAGCCTGCCCCTCGCTCGACGCCGCGATAGCGGAGGATGCGGACGTGTGCGTTCGGGAACAGGTCCTGGGGGTGGTTCGCGAAGAGGAGATACGCAGCAACGGTCAGGCGATCATCGCGGGTGAGCAGCCCTCGGGCACGGAGCATCGACTCCGGGGACGACGAGACGATCGCCTCCTGGTACGCCGCCACCTCAGCAGCGTCGAGGTCCTCGGTCCGGGCGTCGACGGCTGTTCCATCGAAGGGCGCGCCACCGCGGTCGTACTCCAGCTCCTGACGCTGCGCGAAGCCCAGCTTCCGAGACTCGTCTCCGACGCGCAGGTAGCAGTCGCCGCTCGTCGTCTCGTGGACGCGGTCGCCCGGGTCCACCCGGAGCACGAGCAGGGTCTTCCCTTCGGGTGTGCTGAGCTGATCCGCCCGGACGCGAACAACAGGCTGGGTGAAGTCCTGGGCCGCTTGGCGTAGGTCGTTGAGGCGGGCAGCTGCGACACCGTCCACCGATCCTGAGTGGAGGCCCACGACGATGCAGCCGCCCTCCGCGTTGGCGAATGCAACGAGAGGGACGGCCAGGTCCCGCGGCGAGATTCGCCCCGACTTGCGCTCGAACCACTGACCTTCTGGCAGCGCGAGCAGGAGATCGACCGCTTCTTCGACGGGCTGCGCCAGGGCTTGGTCGACTTCGGCGGCGTACATGAATCTACTGTAACACTTTTACAGTACCTACGAGGCGCGAGGAAAGTTGGCAGAGGGCGGGCGCCGGGAATGCTCGGCCGCTCCCCAGGGTTGAGCCAGGTGGACTCAAGTCCGCCCGCCCCGAGTTGCCACAGCGCCCGGGGCGGCGCAGACTTGAGTGCAGCAGGCTCAAGGCGACCGGCCCCGCTCCGGGGTGCGCGGCGCCGGACCCACGCAGCACGACGAAGGAGCGACAGACATGGCACGAGCAGTCGGCATCGACCTGGGCACCACCAACTCCGTGGTCGCCGTCCTCGAGGGCGGGGAGCCCACGGTCATCGCCAACGCGGAGGGCGCCCGCACGACCCCGTCGGTCGTCGCGTTCTCGAAGACCGGCGAGGTCCTCGTCGGTGAGGTCGCCAAGCGGCAGGCCGTCACGAACGTCGACCGCACCATCGCGTCCGTCAAGCGCCACATGGGCACGGACTGGACGACCGAGATCGACGACAAGAAGTACACCGCGCAGGAGATCTCCGCCCGCGTGCTCGGCAAGCTCAAGCGCGACGCCGAGGAGTACCTGGGCGAGCCCGTCACCGACGCGGTCATCACCGTCCCGGCGTACTTCAACGACGCCGAGCGCCAGGCGACCAAGGACGCGGGCCAGATCGCCGGCCTCAACGTCCTGCGCATCGTCAACGAGCCGACCGCGGCGGCCCTGGCCTACGGCCTGGAGAAGGGCAAGGAGGACGAGCTGATCCTCGTCTTCGACCTCGGCGGCGGCACGTTCGACGTCTCCCTGCTCGAGGTGGGCAAGGACGACGACTTCTCGACCATCGAGGTCCGGGCGACCTCCGGCGACAACCGCCTCGGCGGCGACGACTGGGACAGCCGGATCGTCGACTGGCTGGTCGGCCAGGTGAAGAACTCGACCGGCGTCGACCTGGCGAAGGACAAGATCGCCGTCCAGCGCCTGCGCGAGGCGGCCGAGCAGGCCAAGAAGGAGCTGTCGTCCGCGACCAGCACCAACATCAGCCTGCAGTACCTCTCGATGAGCGAGAACGGCCCCATCCACCTGGACGAGAAGCTCACCCGGGCGCAGTTCCAGCAGATGACGGCCGACCTGCTCGAGCGGACCAAGGCGCCGTTCCACGCGGTCATCCGCGACGCGGGCATCAAGGTCTCGGACATCGACCACGTGGTGCTCGTCGGCGGCTCCACCCGCATGCCGGCCGTGGCCGACGTCGTGCGCGAGCTCACCGGCGGCAAGGAGCCCAACAAGGGCGTCAACCCGGACGAGGTCGTGGCCGTCGGCGCCGCGCTGCAGGCCGGCGTCATCAAGGGCGACCGCAAGGACGTCCTGCTGATCGACGTGACCCCGCTGTCCCTCGGCATCGAGACCAAGGGCGGCGTGATGACCAAGCTCATCGAGCGCAACACGGCCATCCCGACCAAGCGCAGCGAGATCTTCTCGACCGCCGAGGACAACCAGCCGTCCGTGCTGATCCAGGTGTTCCAGGGCGAGCGCGAGTTCGCGCGGGACAACAAGCCGCTCGGCACGTTCGAGCTGACCGGCATCGCGCCGGCCCCGCGCGGCGTCCCGCAGATCGAGGTCACCTTCGACATCGACGCGAACGGCATCGTGCACGTGTCCGCCAAGGACCGCGGCACCGGCAAGGAGCAGTCGATGACGATCTCCGGCGGCTCCGGCCTGCCGAAGGACGAGATCGACCGCATGGTCAAGGAGGCCGAGGCGCACGCCGCCGAGGACAAGAAGCGTCGTGAGGAGGCCGAGACCCGCAACTCCGCGGAGCAGCTCGTCTACTCGACGGAGAAGCTGCTCGCCGACAACGACGACAAGCTGTCCGACGACGTGAAGACCGAGGTGAAGTCGGCCGTCGACGACCTGAAGAAGGCGCTCGAGGGCGAGGACGTCGCGGAGGTCCAGGCGAAGCAGGCCGCCCTGGTGACCGCCAGCCAGAAGATCGGCGAGGCGCTGTACTCCGCGAACCAGCAGGCCCCCGCGGGCGACGCCCCGGCGGACGGCGCGGCCGACTCCGGCGCGTCGGCGCAGGACGACGACGTGGTGGACGCCGAGATCGTCGACGACGAGGGTGACAAGAAGTGACCGACGAGCCGACCCCGGAGGGGCGTGACCCGGAGGACGCCCCGCGCGTGACCGACAAGCGCCGCATCGACCCGGAGACGGGCGAGCTGCGCGAGCCGACGCCCGAGGAGGCGGTCCTGGCCGAGGCCGAGGAGGCCGCGACCGCCGCCGAGGAGGCCGTGGTGCTGGAGGGGCTGGTCGAGGCGCAGAAGCTGGCGGCCGAGCGGCTGGACGAGCTCCAGCGCCGGAACGCCGACTACTACAACCTCGAGCAGCAGTACTCGGCGTACGTGAAGCGGTCGAAGTCCGAGGCCCTCACGGCCCGGGACCAGGGCGTGGCCGCGGTCGCCGAGGCGCTCATCAGCGTGCTCGACGACATCGAGCTGGCGCGCCAGCACGGCGACCTGGTCGGCCCGTTCGCGTCGATCGCGGAGAAGCTCGAGGGCACCCTCGGGCGGTTCGGGATCGAGCGCTACGGCGCGGCCGGCGAGCCGTTCGACCCCACGGTGCACGAGGCGCTCATGCACGGGCACTCGGCCGACGTGTCCGAGCCGACCGTGCAGCAGGTGCTGCAGCCGGGCTACCGCATGGGCGAGCGCATCATCCGCGCCGCCCGGGTGGCGGTCGTCGACCCGGAGGCGTGACGAGCAGGATGAGGGCCCGGCCGCGTGACCGCGCGGCCGGGTCCCGCCCGGCCCGGGCCCTGACGCGGGCCCGGACCGGTGGAGCAGAGCGGAGGGAGGCGTCGTGAGCGGGCAGGACTGGCTGGAGAAGGACTTCTACGCCGTGCTGGGCGTCCCCAAGGACGCCGACGCGGCCGCGATCAAGAAGGCGTACCGCAAGCTCGCCCGCACCATGCACCCGGACCACAACCCCGGGGACGCGGTCGCGGAGGCCAAGTTCAAGGAGGTCGGCGAGGCGTACGCCGTGCTGTCCGACCCCGAGCAGCGGCAGCAGTACGACCAGCTGCGGGCCATGGCCGGCGGTGCGCGGTTCCGCGCGGGTGCCGGTGGCCCGGGTGGCGCGCAGGCGGGCGGGTTCGAGGACCTGTTCGGCGGCGTGTTCACCGGCGGCGGCGGGTCGCGCGTGCGGTTCCCGCAGGGCGGCGGCGGTGCGGCGGGCGGCGGCGCGGGCGGTGCCGGCGGGTTCGAGGACCTGCTCGGCGGGCTGTTCGGCGGCGGCGGGTTCGGCCAGGCCCGCACGGCGCGCCGCGGCGCGGACCTGTCGGCGGTCACCACGCTGCCGTTCCGGCAGGCCGTCGAGGGCTCGACCGTGGCGCTCGGCGTCGAGGGGCGCACCGTCAAGGCGCGCATCCCCGCCGGCGTCCGCGACGGTCAGAAGATCCGGCTGCGCGGCAAGGGCCGTCCCGGCGAGCACGGGGCGCCCCCCGGCGACCTCGAGGTCACCGTGCGGGTCACGCCGCACCCGGTGTTCGCGCTCGACGGCAACAACCTGCGGGTGACGCTGCCGGTCGCGTTCGACGAGGCCGCGCTCGGCGCCGAGGTGCCCGTGCCGACGCTCGACGGCGGCACCGTGCGGCTGAAGATCCCGGCCGGCACGCCGTCCGGGCGGACGCTGCGGGTCAAGGGCCGCGGCGTCACGACGTCGTCCGGCACGGGGGACCTGCTGGTCACCGTGCAGGTGGTCGTCCCGCAGCGGCTCAGCGCCGCGGCGAAGGAGGCCGTGCAGGCGTTCGGCATCGCGACGTCCGGCGAGGACCCGCGCGCCGAGCTGCTGGCGCGCGCCCAGGAGTGAGGCACCGCCGGGCGACCGGGGGCCCGACGGTCCCGGTCGTCCGGCGCACGACGGCAGGAGGTGGTGGGGATGGTCTCGGAGGACGCGCAGGTCTACGTGATCTCGGTCGCCGCCGAGCTCGCCGGCATGCACCCGCAGACGCTCCGGCAGTACGACCGGCTCGGCCTCGTGCAGCCCGGCCGCACGCGCGGCCGCGGGCGGCGGTACTCCCTGCGGGACATCGCCACGCTGCGCGAGGTGCAGCGGCTCTCCCAGGAGGAGGGCGTCAACCTCGCCGGCATCAAGCGCATCCTGGAGCTCGAGTCCCAGGTCGAGCGGCTGCGCCGGCAGGTCGAGTACCTGCGGGCGTTCGCCGAGCCCGGTCGGCGCGTGTTCACCGCCCACCCCTCGGGCGACGTCGTGGCGATGGGGCCGCTCGGGCGCAGCCAGCGCCGGTCCGCCGAGCCCGCCGCGGAGGACCCCCGAGCCGCCGGGGCGCGCGGGGCGATCGTGCTCTGGCGGCCCTCCGGGCGCTGACGCGCGACGTCGCCCGGCGCGCGCCGGGCGAGGTCGCCTACCGTGGCAGGCGACGGGCCGGACGGACGAGGCGGGCACGATGCGAGGCAGGACCCCGGCGGCGGGCGCCGCGCTGCTGCTGGCGGCGGTCCTGACGCTGCTCGGGTCCGGGCCGGCGGCCGGGAGCCCCGGCGGGCCCGTCGCCGCCCGCGACGCCGCGGTGGTCGCCGCCCGGCCGGCCGCGGCGACGACCGTGGACGGCGGCGGTCCGGCGGCGGACGGCGGGGGGTCCGGCGCTGACGCCGCGGCGCCCGAGCAGCCCGTCCCCACGCCGACGCCGACACCGACACCGGTGCCGACCACCGCGCCCGTGCCGACGCCCGACCCCACCCCGTCGCGCGCGCCGCAGCCGGAGCCGCGCCCGACGACCACGCCGACCCCCGTGCCGGAGCCGACCCCCGTCGCGCCGGGGACGCCGTCGCCCGCTCCGACGCCGACGTCCGTGGCACCCGGCGGGTCCGGGACGGACGACGACCGGCCCGCGCCCGGCCGGCGCCCCGCCACACCGCCCGCGGTCACGACCGCGACGACGCCGTGGGGGCAGCTGCTGGGCGCGCTGGCGGTCGTCCTCGCGGGCGCCGTCGCGGTCGTCGTGGTCTCCGCGCGCCGCCGGGCGGCTGCGGCCGCCGCCGCTGCCGCCGCCGCCGCGGCACCGCACGGGCCTGCGGCGGACCCGGACGCGGCGGGAGGCGGGAGCGCGGCCGCCGACCCCCCGGGGCCGGAGGAGGTGCTGCGCCTCATGGTCACCGCCGGCGAGGCGATGATCGACGCCGGCCACACCGTCTCCTCCGTCGCGGAGGCCCTCGACGACATCGCCGTCGCGCACGACGTCCACGGCGCCGAGGTCGTCGTGCTGCCCACGGCGCTGCTCGTGTCGGTGCCGCAGGGGTCCGCCGTCGCCACCGCCGTGGTGTCGACGGGGCGGCGCCCGCTCGACCTGTACCAGGTGGACGACCTGGCGGACGTGCTGCGCGACGCCGCCACGCCCGCGGACGCCGGCCCCCGCCCGACGCCCGGGTCGCTGATCGGCCGGATCGCGGACCTGCGCGCCGCGCCGCGGCCGTTCGGGCCCGTGGCCCGGCTCGCGGGCTACCTGCTGCTGTCCGTCGGCCTCGCCGCGCTGCTCGGCGGGTCCTGGGTGGACCTGCTCGTCGCCGGCGGGCTGGGCGTGGCCGTCGGCGCGGTGCAGCTCGCCGTGCCGCCGCTGTCCAGCGGCCCCCAGGTGGCGCTGACCATCGCCGCGGCGTTCGGGGTGGCGCTCGCGGTGCTGCTGCTCGCCCGCGTGGTGCCCGGCCTCGGCGTGCTGCCGTCCGTCGTCGCGCCGCTCGCGCTGTTCCTGCCGGGCGGTCTGCTCACCACCGGGGTGATCGAGCTCGCGGCGGGCCAGATGCTGTCCGGCGGCGGGCGGCTCGCGGCGGGCACCATGCAGCTCGCGCTGCTGGCCGGCGGCATCGTCGGGGCCGGCGCCCTCGTCGGCATCCCCGAGCTCGACCTCACCGCGTCGTCCCAGCCGCTCGGCCCGCTCGCGCCGTGGGCGGGGGTCGTGCTGTTCGGCGTCGGGACCGTCGTCTTCCGGTGCGCCCGGCCGCGGACCACCGGCTGGGTCGTCCTGGTGCTCGCGGTCGCCTACGGCGCGCAGGTGGTCGGCGGGACGCTGCTCGGCGGGGTGCTGTCCGCGTTCGTGGGTGCGCTCGTCATGACGCCGGTGGCGCTCGCGGTCGCGCGGTTCCCGTCCGGCCCGTCGCCGCTCGTGTCGTTCCTGCCGGCGTTCTGGATGCTCGTCCCCGGTGCGCTGGGCCTCGTGGGCGTCGCGACCCTGCTCGACGGCGGCAGCGGGGCCCTGTCCACCCTCGTGTCGACGGCGTCCACGATGCTCGGCATCGCGCTCGGGGTGCTGCTGGGGCTGTCGGCCTCGCGGGCGCTGCCCGGCCTGCCGCACCGGCGCGGCGGCGACGGCCTGCCGGGCACGGCGGTCGTGGGGCGGCGGATGCCCGTCGCGGCTGCGGGAGCCTCCGCGCCCGGTGCCGGTGCACGCGCGGCCGACCGCGCGGCCGACCAGGCGGACGACGGGGTGGCGGCTGACCGGGCGCGGAGGCTCCCGCAGCCGCGACGGGCATCCGCCGCCCCACGACCGCCGTGCCCGGCAGGCCGTCGCCGCCG
>JACXUT010000144.1 GCA_014763765.1 Micrococcales bacterium | reverse complement strand
CGGCGGGCCGGGCCGGACGGGCCCGCCGGGCGGGACGGTCACGCGGCGGCCCTCGCGCGCCGGCGGCTCGACCGGACGCCGGTCAGCGCGAGCACCACGACGACGGCCACGTACGGCAGCGTCTGGATGAGCGACGCGGAGTACCCGCCGCCGATCTGCAGGCGGGCCTGGATCGCGTCGAACGTGCCGAACAGCAGGCACGCGAGCGCGGTGGGCAGGGGCCGGGCGCGGCCGAAGTAGAACGCCGCCATGGCGACGAAGCCGCGGCCGGCCGTCATGTTCTCGTTGAACAGCCCGACGGCCCCGAGGCTCAGCGACGCTCCCCCGAGCCCGGCGAGCACGCCCGCGACGGTCCCCGCGGAGTCCTGGAGCCCGCGCGTGCGCAGCCCGAGCGAGGCGCTCGCCACCGGGGAGGCCCCGACCGCCCGGACCCGCAGGCCCCAGCGGGTGCCGTCGAGCGTCCAGGCGCAGGCCCCCACGAGCACGACGGCGAGCCAGAACAGCGGGCTCTTGCCCGACACCAGCGCGCCGAGCACCGGCACGTCCGCGACGCCGGGCACCACCCAGGTGGGGAGCCGCTCGAGCCCCTCCACCTGCAGCGTCCCGGAGACGTCCTGCGAGGCCCGCAGCCAGTACCCGATGACGCCGAGCACCACGGTGTTGAAGCCGAGCCCCGCGATGATCTCGTTGGCCCGCAGCCGGGTGATGGTCACGCTCATCAGCCAGCCGACCGCGCCACCCGCGCCGGCCCCGGCGAGCACGCCGAGCTCCCAGCTCCGGGTCGCGCCGCTGACCAGGGCGCCGAGCAGCGCCCCGACGAGCATCTGCCCCTCGAGGCCGATGTTCACGACCCCGGCCTGCCGGTGCACGGCGCCGCCCAGCGCGGCGAGGACGAGCGGCACGGACAGCGTCAGCGCCGCGGCGATCACCTGGTCGATCACGCGACCACCGCCTCGGGGACGGCCCGCTGCCGGGACGGCAGCCGGGGCAGCACGAACTGCACGACGGCGAAGATCATCACGGTGCCCTGGAGGATGTCGACGAGCTGGATGGGGAGGTTCACGAAGAGCTGGATCGTCGACCCCGCGGCGTTCAGCGCACCGAACAGCACGGCCCCGACGACCATGCCCACCGGGTTGAACCGGGCGAGCAGCGCGATGGCGATGCCGGTGAAGCCGAAGCTGGCCGAGAAGCCGCCGGTGTAGCGGTGCACGATGCCGAGCGCGTGCGCCCCGCCGCCGAGGCCCGCCGCCAGGCCGGCGCCGAGCAGCGCCACGACGACGACCGTCCGGGTCCGCAGGCCCTGGGCGACCGCGAACCGCGGCGTCGCGCCGACGGCCCGGAACTCGAACCCGAGCGCCGTGCGGCGGAACCAGAACGTGTACCCGGCGACGAGCAGCAGCGCGATCACCAGGCCGGCGTTGGTGAGGTCGGGCGGGAAGAACGGCTCGAGCCGCGCGGAGTCGGCCACGTACGCCGTGGCCGAGTTCGCCTGCCCCCGCTCCTGGAAGAACGCCTGCACCGCCCAGCCCGCGACGCCGGCGACGATGAAGTTGAACATCAGCGTCGTCACGACCTCGTCGACCTGCCAGCGGGCGCGCAGCACCGCCGGGACGACCGCGACGAGGACTCCCGCCGCGCAGGCCGCGAGCAGGCTCACGGTGACGGCGGCGACCGCGGGCAGACCGCCGACGTGGGCGCCGACCACCGCCGCGGCGAGGCCGCCGAGCGTGAACGACCCCTCGGCGCCGATCGTGAACACCCCGGCGCGGTACGCGAACGCCGCCGCGACCGCGGTGAACAGCAGCGGCGTCGTCGCGGCCAGCGTCGCGTCCACCCGGGACGGGCCGCCGAACGCCTCCACCAGCAGCAGCCGGTAGATCTCCAGCGGGTTCTGCCCGGTCACGGCGAGCACGACGCCGCCGACCACGAACGCCAGCAGCACGGGCACGAGGGCGCGCCCGACGCCGGTCGCGACCGGGCGCCACCGGCCGAGGTGGGGTGCGCTCATGCGTCCTGCTCCGTCCCCGCGGGCCGCTGCCCGCGCTCCGCGTCGTGGGCCGCCGGCGGGGCGCCGACCATCAGCGCCCCGATCTCCGCCCGGGTCGCGGTGCCCGGCAGCTCGCCGGCCACGGCCCCGCGGTGCAGCACGAGGATCCGGTCGCTCAGCGCGCGCAGCTCGTCGATCTCCTCGGAGAACAGGACGATGCCCGCGCCGTCGTCACGGGAGCGGCGCAGCAGCTCGTGGATGTGCCCGATGCCCCGGATGTCGACGCCGCGCGTCGGCTGGCTGGCGACGACCGCGCGCGGGCGGTCGAGGGTCTCGCGGCCGACGACGAGGCGCTGCTGGTTGCCGCCGGACAGGCTCGACGCCGGGTCCGCGGTCGACCCGAACCGGACGCTCGCCCGGCTCAGGACGGCGTCGACCCGCTCCCGGGCCGCGGCTCGCCGCAGCACGCCGAGGCGGCTGATCGCCCCGAGCCGCGGCCCGGCCAGCGCGTTGTCCGCCAGCGAGCTGGTCACCGACAGGCCCTCGTGCTTGCGGTCCGCGCTGATGTACGCGATCCCCTGCCGGCGCCGCTCGCGCACCCCGGCCGCGGTGAGGTCCCGCGCCCCGTCGGGGGTGTGCAGCGCGACGGTCCCGCCGGTGGTCGCGCGGACACCGGCCAGCGCCTCGGCGAGCTCCTCCTGCCCGTTGCCGGCGACCGCCGCGACCCCGAGGATCTCGCCGGAGCGCAGCCGGAACGACACGCCGTCGAGGCGCGGCGCGCCGAGGTCGTCGCACGCGCGGACGCCCTGCACGTCCAGCACCACGTCGCCGGGTGTGCCGGGCTCGGTGCGGTCGGGCGCCACGTCGCCGTCGCCGATGATCGCGCGGGCCAGCCCGTCGCGGTCGATCTCGCCGCGGCGGTGGTGGGCGACCGTGCGCCCCGAGCGCAGCACCGTGATCTCGTCGGCGACGGTCACGACCTCGTCGAGCTTGTGGCTGATGAACAGCACGGTGTGCCCCTGGGCGGCCAGGCCCGTCAGGAGGCGCAGCAGCTCGTCGGCCTGCGCGGGCGCCAGCACCGCGGTCGGCTCGTCGAGGATCAGGGTGCGGGCCCCCCGGTGCAGCAGCCGCAGGATCTCCACCTGCTGCTGGATCGCGATCGAGGTGTGGCCGGCGCGGGCCGACCAGTCCACGTCGACCGTCACCGTCCGCGCGAGCTCCTCGGCCCGGCGCAGGGCGGCCGCCCGGTCGATCACCGGGCCGCGGTGCGGCTCGTCGCCGAGCACGAGGTTCTCCAGGAGCGTCAGCTCCGGGATGATCGCGAGCTCCTGCTGGACGAGGCCGATGCCGCGGCCGATGGCCTCGCGCACGGAGCCCATGACCACCGGCTGGTCGTCGATCACGACCGTGCCGGAGTCGGGCCGGTCCAGGCCGTACAGGATGCGCATGAGCGTGCTCTTGCCGGCGCCGTTCTCGCCGATCAGGGCGTGGACGGTGCCCGGGGCGACGGACAGGTCCACGTCCACGGCGGCGCGCACGGGCCCGAAGGAGCGGCTGACCCCGCGGGCCCCGATCCGGCAGCGGGGCCCGGTGGGGGCCCCGCCGCCGGCGGGAGGTGTGGCGGACGACGTCATCGATCAGTTCCCGTAGAAGTCCGGGTAGCCCTGCGTGACGGCGTTCCACACGGTGATGTCGCCGGAGACGATCTGGTCGGCGAGCGCGTCGACGGCGTCGATCGTGTCCTGGCCGATGTCGTCCTTCGTGTACTCGTAGTCGGTCAGGCCGACGCCGCCGTCCGCGAGGCCGTACGTCACGGTCTCCCCGCCCGGGAACTCCCCGGCCGCGTACCGCGCGACGACGTCCTCCATCGCGACGTCGGTCCGCTTGAGCACGCTGGTCAGCACGTTGCCGGGTGCCACGCCGTCCTGGTCGTCGTCCACCCCGATCGCGTAGCGGTCGTTGTCGACGGCGGCCTGGATCACGCCCGCGCCCGTCCCGCCGGCCACCGCGTAGACGATGTCCGCCCCCTGGTCGTACATCGACTGCGCGAGCTGCTGCCCCTTGGCCGGGTCGGCGAAGTCGTTCGAGTAGGCCGTGAGCACCTGCACGTCCGGGTCGACGTCGTGCGCGCCCTGGATGAACCCGACGATGAACTTGTCGATGCCGACCGACTCCGTGCCGCCGATGACGCCGATGACCTTGTCCGGGTTCACGTGCGGGTTGTCGGGGTCCTGCGTGACCATCGCGGCGAGCGCCCCGGCCAGGTACGAGCCCTCCTGCTCCTGGAACAGCACCGAGGCGACGTTCTCCCCCGCGGCCTCGGCGTTCACCAGCACCCAGCTCGTGTCCGGGAAGTCGGCGGCCACCGCGGGCAGCAGCTCGTTGTGCGAGTACTCCAGGTCGATCACCAGGCCGGCGTCGGTCTGCGCGGCGCGGCGCAGGATCTGCTCGCCCTGCCCCACGATGTCGGCGGACTCGATGGGCGTGCCCGTCATGCCGGCCGCCTCCACGCCGCGGGTGAACCCGGCGTAGGCGAGGTCGTTGAACGACTCGTCGCCGAGGCCGCCCTGGGCGACGACGAGGGCCGCGGACCCCGCGCCCCCGGACGGGCCGGAGCCCTCGCCGGACGGCTGGTCGCCGCCGCTACAGGCGGTCAGCAGCAGCGCCGAGGCGGCGAGAGGGACGAGCAGCTTCGTGACGCGTGCGGTCATGGTTCTCTCCGTGGGACGTGGGGGCGAAGGAGATGCGGTAGATGTACGTGCTGCCCAGGTAGCGGGCGCGGACGTGCTCGATGAGCCGCCCGGAGGCGTCCCGCGACTCGCGGACCACCTCGATGAGCGCGGTGCCCGGCTCGACGCCCAGCAGCTCGGCGTCGTCGGGACCGGCGTTGACGGCCTGCATGGACTCCTCGGCGCTCGTGAGCTCGATGCCGTGGCGCTGCAGGGCCGAGTACAGGGAGAAGCGCTCGGCGGCGGCCGTCTCCTCGGTGAGGTCGATGGCGTCGGCCACGTCCTCCGGGACGACCACGCGGTGGATGCCGACCGGGGAGCCGTCGACGCTCCGGAGGCGCTCGACGACGACCACGCCGGCGTCCTCGAACGGCGACGCGGGCCGCCCGGGGGCGCCGACCGCGTGCGTCTCGAAGCTCAGCAGGCTGCTGGACGGCGTCAGCCCGAGGCCGTGCACGTGCTCGGAGAAGCTCGTGAGCTCCGGCAGGTGGCGGGCCATCGGGCGGGGCGTGACGAACGTGCCCTTGCCCTGCCGGCGCACCACCTGGCCGCGCTCGACCAGCAGGTCGTACGCCTTGATGACGGTGGCCCGGGACAGCCGGTTGTCGGCGGCGAGCACGGTCTCGCTCGGGAGCTGGTCGCCGGGGCGCAGGCGCTCCCGGACGATGACGTCCCCCAGCGCGTTCGCGAGCTGGAGGTAGAGCGGGGCACCTCCCCGCGCGTGGTCCAGGTCGAGGTGCATGGCCGTCTCCTCCGCGTCCTCCGGATGACCGGTTGTCCGGTCAAGTGGAGACGCTAGGGAACGCCGGCCCCCGGGGGAACAGGGGCAACAGACGTTTCACGCACGGTTTACACGCCGGGAACACGGGACGCCCCGGGGGTGCCCCGGTCCGCGGCACCCGCGCCCGGCGCACGTCACAGCGGCGCGGCCGCGCCCCCCGACCCGCGCGCCGCCACGACGTCGACCGCGTCCAGGACCGCGCGCGTGAACGGCACCGGCGCCGTCAGCGACACCAGGTGCGTCGCGCCGGGGATCACCACCAGCCGCCCCTCGCGGCACGCCCGCAGGAACCGCCGCTCCTCCCCGCGGAAGTGGTCGAACCGCCCGTTCACCAGCCACACGGGCGCCTCGACGCGCGCCAGGTCCGCCACCGGCGTCGCCGCGCGCATCTCGCGCAGCACGTCGTCCATGACCTCCAGCGCGAACCCGCCCGCTGCGGCGTCCCGGGCGGCCTCCACCGGCAGCACCCGGCTCACCAGGCCCTGGTTCAGCCCCTCGCCCGCGTCGGGCAGCCGCGCGATGCCCCGGGCGAGCAGCGCCCACGCGCCGACCAGCGCCACCAGCGGCCGCGTCGAGCACGCCGCCGCGACGAGGCCCGCCACCTGGCCGGGGTGCCGCGCCGCGTGCGCGATCGCCGTGTAGCCGCCGAGCGACAGCCCCACCACCAGCGCGCGCCCGCCCAGCCCGTCCACCGCGTCCGCGACGGTCTGCACCGCGCCGTCGAGCGTGAACGCCTCGCCCCGGCGCGTCCCGTGCCCCGGAAGGTCCACCGCGACCACCGGGCAGCCGTACGCCTGCAGCGCCTCGACCTGCACCCGCCACATGGTGCGCGACGTGCGCAGGCCGTGCACCAGCACCACGGGGACCGTCATGGCACCCGACGGTACCGGCGCGCGCCGACCTCCCCGCGCACGGCGGCGCCACGCTCGCGACCCGTGCCCGCACGCGACAGGGCCCGGGTCGCGAGCGGTGCGCTCGCAACCCGGGCCCTGTCGGCGGACCGGACGGTCAGGCCTTGTCGGCCTCGTCCGTCGTCTCCTCGGCGGGAGCCTCGGTGACCTCCTCGGCCGGAGCCTCGGTGGTGTCCTCGACGGTCTCCTCGGCCTTCGGCTCCTCCGCCTTCGGCGCGGCCTTCGCGGCGGCCTTCGTGGCCTCGCGGACGACGGCCTGCTTCGGCGAGACGGGCTCCAGCACGAGCTCGATCACGGCCATGGGGGCGTTGTCGCCCTTGCGGGGGCCGATCTTCGTGATGCGCGTGTAGCCGCCCTGGCGCTCGGCCATCTGCGGGGCGATCTCCACGAACAGCTCGTGCACGACCGACTTGTCCTTGACGACGGTCAGGACGCGCCGGCGGGCGTGCAGGTCGCCGCGCTTCGCGAAGGTGACGAGGCGCTCGGCCAGCGGGCGCAGGCGCTTGGCCTTGGCCTCGGTGGTCGTGATGCGCTTGTGCTCGAACAGCGACGTGGCCAGGTTGGCCAGGATCAGCCGCTCGTGCGCCGGGCCGCCACCGAGCCGGGGACCCTTGGTGGGCGTGGGCATGGTCTTTACTCCTTGGTTCTGGTGATGGGCCGGCGGCGCCCGTCAGCGGGACGCCGCCTCCCCGGCGTCAGTACTGCTCGTCCTCGGTGAAGTCGCCCTCGTCGCCGTCGTAGTACGCGGCGGCGCTCGGGTCGAAGTCGAGCGGGCTGTCCTTGAGGGACAGGTTCAGCTCGGCCAGCTTCTCCTTGACCTCGGTGATCGACTTCGCACCGAAGTTGCGGATGTCGAGCAGGTCGGCCTCCGACCGCGCCACGAGCTCGCCCACCGTGTGGATGCCCTCGCGCTTGAGGCAGTTGTACGACCGGATGGTCAGCTGCAGGTCCTCGATCGGCAGCGCCAGGTCCGCGGCCAGCGCCGCGTCCGTCGGCGACGGGCCGATCTCGATGCCCTCGGCCTCGACGTTCAGCTCGCGGGCGAGGCCGAACAGCTCGACCAGGGTCTTGCCGGCCGAGGCCAGCGCGTCCCGCGGCGAGATCGCCGGCTTGGTCTCGACGTCCACGACGAGCTTGTCGAAGTCGGTGCGCTGCTCGACACGCGTGGCCTCGACCTTGTAGGTCACCTTGAGGACCGGCGAGTAGATCGAGTCGACCGGGATCCGGCCGATCTCCGCCTCGTACGACTTGTTCTGGTTCGCCGACACGTAGCCGCGACCGCGCTCGACGGTCAGCTCGATCTCGAGCTTGCCCTTCTCGTTCAGCGTGGCCAGGTGCAGGTCGGGGTTGTGCACCTCGACACCCGCCGGCGGGACGATGTCCGCCGCGGTGACCTCACCGGCACCCTGCTTGCGCAGGTACATCACGACCGGCTCGTCGTTCTCGGAGGACACGACGAGGTTCTTGATGTTGAGGATGATCTCGGTGACATCCTCCTTGACGCCCGGGACGGTGCTGAACTCGTGCAGCACGCCGTCGATCCGGATGCTCGTCACCGCGGCGCCCGGGATGGACGACAGCAGCGTGCGGCGCAGGGAGTTGCCGAGCGTGTAGCCGAAGCCCGGCTCGAGCGGCTCGATGGAGAACCGCGAGCGGTACTCCGAGATGACCTCTTCGGTCAGGGTGGGGCGCTGTGCGATGAGCACTTCTGGGTTCCTCTCAGCGTGCGTCCGCCATATGACGCACCGCAGGTACGCAGGGCCGCGGGGGTCTCGGTCCACCCGCGCGACCGGCCGGCGCCGCCGCGGACGGGGTCTGCACCCCGCCCGCGGCGGACCGGCGACGGATCAGACGCGGCGGCGCTTCGGCGGGCGGCAGCCGTTGTGCGCCTGCGGCGTCACGTCCTGGATCGAGCCGACCTCGAGGCCGGCGGACTGCAGGGACCGGATCGCGGTCTCGCGGCCCGAGCCGGGGCCCTTGACGAAGACGTCGACCTTCTTCATGCCGTGCTCCTGCGCCTTGCGCGCGGCGGCCTCGGCGGCCATGCCCGCGGCGTACGGCGTCGACTTGCGCGAGCCCTTGAAGCCGACGTCGCCGCCGGAGGCCCAGGAGATCACCGCGCCGGACGGGTCGGTGATGGAGACGATGGTGTTGTTGAAGGTGCTCTTGATGTGCGCCTGGCCGTGGGAGACGTTCTTCTTCTCCTTGCGGCGCGGCTTGCGCACGGCACTGCGGGTCTTGGGAGGCATTCGCTCGTTCTCTCTCGCTGCGGGTCGGTGAGTCGGTGCTCCGACGCGGCGCGGGTCGCTGTCCGGGGACAGGCCCGGCGGGCCGCGCGGGCGTTACTTCCGGCCGGCCTTCTTCTTGCCGGCGACGGTGCGCTTCGGGCCCTTGCGGGTACGCGCGTTGGTCTTGGTGCGCTGACCACGCACCGGGAGCCCGCGGCGGTGACGCAGACCCTCGTAGCTGCCGATCTCGACCTTGCGGCGGATGTCCGCGGCGACCTCGCGGCGCAGGTCACCCTCGAGCTTGAAGTTGCCCTCGAGGTAGTCGCGGAGGGTGACGAGCTGGGCGTCGTCGAGGTCCTTGACGCGGACGTCAGGGCTGATACCGGTCGCCGCCAGCGTCTGCTGCGCGCGGGTCCGGCCGACCCCGTAGATGTAGGTGAGCGCGATCTCGAGCCGCTTCTCGCGGGGGAGGTCGACGCCGACAAGACGTGCCATGTGCCTTCCGGCTCCTGTACTTCACTCGGAGGTCTGCCGCACCGTCCTCCCGCGTGGCTGCGGGCCCCGGCCTCCGAGCCAGGGGTTCACCGCCCGGTTCCCCTCGCGGGGGCTGCGGGCGGTGCGGCGGTGCGCTGGTGCCGGACGGGTCCGGCGGGTGGTGCTGCTCGGCGTGCGCCGGGCGTCAGGGCATCAGCCCTGGCGCTGCTTGTGGCGCAGGTTCTCGCAGATCACCTGGACGCGACCGTGCCGGCGGATCACCTTGCACTTGTCGCAGATCTTCTTGACGCTGGGCTTGACCTTCATGGCCTGTTCCTCCGCCGCCGGTGCGCCGGTCCCTCCACGCGGGTGCGTGGCGGGCACGGCCGACGGCGATGCTCGTTCGGTCGGTTACTTGTAGCGGTAGACGATGCGCCCGCGGGACAGGTCGTACGGGCTCAGCTCGACCACCACCCGGTCCTCCGGGAGGATCCGGATGTAGTGCTGGCGCATCTTGCCCGAGATGTGGGCGAGCACCTTGTGACCGTTGGTCAGCTCCACGCGGAACATCGCGTTCGGCAGAGCCTCGATCACGCTGCCCTCGATCTCGATGACACCGTCCTTCTTCGCCATGTCCTCCGCTAACTCTTGTCCTGAACTGCCGTTCCACGCTCTCGCACCGGTGGCGACCGGGCGGTGACGTGGCCGGACGTGCCTGGTGCCCGTCGGCCGCCGACTCCCCGCGCGTGCGCGACCACCCACCCCTCACGAGGAGGGACGGCCGGGCTCGGGCGGGACGTGCGGCAGCGCCTGGGCGCACACCCAACGGACGATCATACGCCATCGGTCCGCCTCGGCGAAACGGGGGACGATACCACCACCCCGCTCCGACCACGCCGCGACGACGCGCCGGCCCGACACGCCGGACGAGCGCCCGGTCCGCCCCTCCCACCGCGCCCGACCCGCGCGCAGCTCGCGCGGGTCGGGCGCGGTGGGAGGGGCGGACCGGGCGCTCGTCCGGCGTGTCGGG
>JACXUT010000143.1 GCA_014763765.1 Micrococcales bacterium | reverse complement strand
GTCGGGAGGGCGGTCGTCGTGCTCATCCGGCCGCCGCCAGGCGCAGGGCACGCGGCAGGTCGTCGAGCGCACCCAGCCTGACCAGGCTGAGACCGCGCTGCGTGCGGACGTGGACGGCCGAGCCGGGGTCGCAGGAGACGACGAGCGTGCGGGTGCCCTCGGGCACGTGCCGGGCCGCGGCGCGCAGGTCCGCGTCGGCGACCACGGCGCCGGTGACGAGGAACGCGAGCGTCACGTCGGCGGCCTCGCGCGCGATCCGGCGGCCGAGCAGGGCCGTCGCGGTGCCGTCGGGACCGCAGACGATCGCCGAGCAGTCGTCGAGCAGCGGGCGCCGGGCCGTGGTCCGGACGCGCCCCGGGCCGGCGAGCACCGCCAGGGGGTGCTCCTCGGCGATGACGTGCACCCCGAGGGAGGCCACCACCGAGACGGCGAGCTCCAGCTCCGCGTCGTCGTCGGCGTGGCCGTAGTCGCGCGGGTCCGTGGCGAGCGCGACGGCGGTCTGCGTGCGCCGGGTGTCCTCGTACTGCTTGACCGTGAGGACGCCGCGCCGCGCGGTGGTGCGCCAGTGGATCGAGCGCCGGTCGTCCCCGACCACGTAGTCGCGCAGGGCGTGGAAGGCCAGGTCCATGTCCGACAGGTCGCGGGTCGAGCCGCCCTCCAGGTCGCGCAGCAGGCCGGCGTCCGCGCCGGTCAGCATGACGACGCGGGGGTGGACGTACAGCTCCTCCGAGCCGGTGGTCACGGCGTGCCGCACGGCCAGCCCGAGGGCGTCGCCGCGCACGGCCCGCACGGGACCGACCGTCACCACGGCCCGGCGCTCCGTCGGCACCGCGAACAGCTCCTCGTGCTCCGCACCGGGTGCGAGCGACGGCACCTCCAGCTCCGCACGGCCCTGCCCGACCTGCAGCTCGAGCCGCACCGCCCGGGTCCGGCGACCGGCGGGCGCCGTCACGACGACGCCGCCGAACGCCCGCTCCCCCACCCGGACCCGGCGGTCGGCGAGGTCGAGGCGGACCGCGTGCGGCAGGCGGCCCCACGTCATGGCGACGGCCACGACCAGGGCAGCGACACCGACGGCACCTGCCGCGGCGAGCTCGATCCAGCCGAGCAGCACGCCCGCGACCGCGGCGGCCGCACCGAGCAGCCCCGCGCCCCAGCCGACGCCCGAGAGCCGGGTGTGCGAGCGCCTCACGGCGTCACCCCGGCCCGGGTGCGGACGGTCCAGCTCACGCCCGCGCCACCGGCGGTGCAGTCGCGGACAGCACGCGCTCGACGACCTGCGTGGCGGTCGCGCCGAGGAAGTCCGCCTCCGGGTCGAGCACCAGGCGGTGCGCCAGCACCGGCACGGCCAGGTCCTTCACGTCGTCCGGGATCACGTACGACCGGCCCGCCGCCGCGGCCTGCACCCGGGCGCACCGCACCAGGGCGAGGCCACCGCGCACGCTGCCGCCGAGCGCCGTCTGCGGGTCCTCGCGCGTCCCCTCGAGCAGGCGGGCGACGTAGTCCAGCACCGCGCCGTCGACGTGCACGGTCTGGGCGAGCTCCGACATCTCGACGACGCCGGCCGTGGTCACCACCGCGTCGAGCGCGCGCGTGCGGTCCCGGGCGCCCGACAGGATCTCGACCGTGGCCGTCCGGTCCGGGTAGCCGAGGGACGTGCGCACCAGGAACCGGTCGAGCTGCGCCTCCGGCAGCCGGTACGTGCCGGCCTGCTCGATCGGGTTCTGCGTCGCGATGACGACGAACGGCCGGCCCACCGGGTGCGTGTCCCGGTCGACCGTGACGTGCCCCTCCTCCATCACCTCGAGCAGCGCGGACTGCGTCTTCGGCGAGGCGCGGTTGATCTCGTCCGCCAGCAGCACCGAGGTGAACACCGGGCCCGGGTGGAACTGGAACGTGCGCGTGCCCTGGTCCCAGATCGTCACGCCCGTGACGTCGCTCGGCAGCAGGTCGGGCGTGAACTGGATCCGCTGGTGGGTGCCCTGCACCGACGCGGCGATGGCCTTGGCCAGCGACGTCTTGCCGGTGCCGGGCGCGTCCTCCAGGAGCACGTGGCCCTCGGCGACCATCGCGGTCAGCACCAGCCGCACGGCCCGGTCGGCACCCAGCACCGCACGGGAGACGTTGGTGACCAGGGAGGCGAACGTCTCGGCGAACCAGGCGGACTGCTCGGGGGTCATCGGGGGGTCGTCTCCTGTCGGGGGAAGGGGGTCGTCTGTCTCATCGGCAGGACGGGCGTCACCCGGAGGTGCCGGGGTCGCTCCCGTCGCCGGGGTCCGGCGGCTGCTCCGGCTCGGGCTCGGTCCAGGTCACCGGCACGCGGGCCGTGTCCGACCACGCGCTCCAACCGTCGCCGTTGCGGACCCGGACGCGGAGCGTCACCTCGTCCCCGCTGCGGCCCTGGAAGGGCTCGGAGACGGTGACCGACGTCGCGGTGCCCGCCGACCGGGTGCCGCGCGAACCCCACGACCACCCGGACAGCTCGTACTCGTACTCCACGAGCCCGCTGCCGCCGGTCTCCCCGGGCGGCGCCCACGAGAGCGTCACCTGGGTCGGCCGGTTGGTCGCGTCGGGCGTCGTCGGCTGGATCTGCGGGGACGTGGGCGCGCCTGGCAGCGTCCGCACGACGTCCGAGAACGACGCCTGGTTCGTCGGCCCGCAGCCGCGGAGGTTGCACGCCCGCACCGTGACGGTGAAGCCCTGACCCGCTGCGAGCCCGTTGACGCGCGCCGTGCCGTCGAGGCGCATCTCGACGGTCCCGGCGGTCGACGTCACCTCGTAGCCGGAGATCAGGGCGCCGTTGGCCGCCGCCGCGTCCCAGCGGACGCGCACCCACCCCGTGCCGGGGCTCGTGCGGTCCGGCGACGAGGTCTCGACGATCGACGGGGCGCCGGGCGCGCCGGGCACGTCGTACGCCTGCCCGCTGGTGGACACCGAGTCCGAGCTCCCGGCCTTGTTGGTCGCGTAGAGCGTGAACGTGTAGGTCCGGTCGTTCGGCACGCTCAGCGAGTACGACGTCTGGCTCGCGGGGAGCCGCTCGGTGCGCGTCGTCCCGCCGCCGGCGATCGTCAGCACGTACCGCAGCGGGTCGCCGTTGTCGGACGGCGACGGGTTCCAGGTGACCTGGAGCTGCTCGGAGGCGATCGACTGCACCGCGTTCTGCGGGAACGACGGTGCCGCCGGGGCACCCGCCGGGATCTCCGTCCCCGACGGGCTGCTCCACGCGCTGGGCTCCGGCGCACGGTTGTGCGCCCGGACCTGCACCGTGTACGACGTGCCGTTCGCCAGCCCGCGGAACGTGTACGACGTCCCCGACGTGGTCACGGTCGCGGAGCCTCCGGGCGGCGCGGGAGACAGCATGAGCGTGTACGACGTCACCGGCGACCCGTTGCTGGCCGGGGCGTCCCAGACGGCGGTGAGCTCGCCGTCGCCGAAGCCGGTCCAGCGCGGGGGTGCCGGCGTGTCCGGGACGGCGTCGGGGCGCGCCACGGCGGACGCCGGGCTGGGGTCGGACATGCCGACGGCGTTCTCGGCAGCGACGGTGAACGTGTACTCCACGTTGTTCGTCAGGCCGGTGATCGTGCACGTGGTGCTCGCGCACGAGGTCGGGGTACCGCCGGGGCTCGCGACGACCCGGTACCCGGTGATGGGCTCGCCGCGGAAGTCGGGGGCTGTCCACGACAGGACGACGGTGCCGTCGCGCACCTCGCCGATGCGGGGGGCTGCGGGCGTCGCGGGCTTGCCGCGCACGCGGAGCGAGATGCCGGCGGAGACCTCGCGGGCCGGGTCGCCGGTGGCGTCCCGCACGCGCACGCGCACCACCATCTCGCCGACCAGGTCGGCGGCCGGGCGCAGCACCACGTTCTGCCCGGACACGGCGGCGGTCCCGGTGCCGGGGGTCTCGACGGTCGCCGAGACGACGCGCAGCGGCTGGTCCGGGAACGGGTTGTACGCGCCGGCCAGCACGTCCACGACGCGCTCGCGGCCCTGCACGCCGTCCCCGAGCGACACGTTGTTCACCACGGCGACGCGCCGGGTGCTCGCGATCGTGCGGATCTCCACCTGGACGTCCATCGACGACGACCGCCCGTACCCCAGCTCGAGCTGGAGCGTGGCGCGCGTGCCCTTGGGCGTGCCGACGTCCGCGGCGACCGTGAGCCTGCTGCCGGACAGGCCGACCGTGAAGCCCGCCGGCTGCCCCGAGGTGAGGCGGTAGGTGTACGTCTCCGCGCCCGACGCACCTTCGACGCCGCGCGTGAACGCCAGCAGGTCGACGGTGGCCGCGGGCTCGCCCGGCCCGACGTCCACGACCGCGGGGTCGAACACCGGCGGGTAGTCGTCGAGCGTGTACACGGTGATCGGCAGCGTGATCACGGCGGTGCGCGCGCTCGTGTCCCCCGGCCCGGTGGCGTCGGTGACGGGCACCGTGATCGACGCCGGCCCGACGTAGCCGTCGGCGGGCGTGTACTGCACGGTGGTGTCGTCGACGAAGAGCGACGAGCCGTCCGAACGGGTGGCGGTGAGCTGCGTCGCGTCCGACACCTGCGCGACGCGCCCGGGGGCGACCTGGATCTGCTCGCTGAGCGGGATGGTGAGGGTCTCGCCGCTCGCCACCCGCAGCTCGGGTGCCCGCGGACGGGCGGTGGGCGGGAAGAAGCCGAGCGCCGGCACCGAGATGAACGCGTAGGACCGCACGTCCTGCGCGGTCCGGTTGGTCAGCAGGTACGGGATCGTCTGCGCGGTGGCGGCGAGCGTCACCGTGACCAGCCCGTCCGCCCCGACCGAGGCGACGTCGGCGGCGGAGCGCGGCACGGACACCTCGAGGTCGTCCAGCGGCCCGCTCGGGTTCTGGGCGACGGCGAGAACGTCGACGTCGACGGAGGTGCGGCCGACGGTGTCGACCGGCGGGACGACGACGTCCTGGGCGATCGGCGGCAGGACCGGCGCGTCGGGGTCGACCGTCACGGTGAGCACGGCCCCGGCGCGGGCCCCGCGGGTGTTCTGCGCGGTGTAGCCGATCGGCATGACGCCCGCGGCGTCGCCCTGCACCACGACCCGGCTGCCGACCACCGACGCCGTGATCCCGGCGGGCACCTCCAGCTCGTCCTGCAGGGACAGCGTGCCGCCGGAGACGTCCGTGTCGTTCTCGAGCACCCGGACCTCGACGCGCTGCCCGGGGCGGATGGTCACGGTGTCGTCGCGCGCCACCACCCGGTTGCTGTCGCCGGGCCGGGCGGCGATGCCGACGCGCACCGTCGCGACGGCCCGCTGCCCCGTCCAGTCCTCGACCGCGTAGGTGAACGTGTCCGTGCCGGCCTCGCCGGGCAGCGCCTCGTACTCGAGGTAGTCGGCCCCGACGCGGGCCACGCGCCCCTTGGTCCCGGCCGACGCGACACCGAGCAGCGTGACGCCGTCGCCGTCCGGGTCGATCCCGACGAGGGGCACGGGGATCCGCACCGTGTCGCCGGCGAACACGCGGGCGACGAGCGCCTTCGGGCGCGGCGGCGCCTTGGTGTCGGGGTCGGACTCGTGGACGCGCACCGTGAGGGTCGCGGCGGTCTCGTTGCCGTCGGAGTCCCGGACGACGAACGTCGCGTGGACCGTCATGGGCGTCGCGGGAGCCTGGTACCGGAGCACGTCGCCGGCCACGAACAGCAGCCCCTCGCCGTCCCCCAGGGGCTCGGCGAACTCGGGCGCCAGGCTGATCTCGTCGCCGTCGGGGTCGTGCGCGCCCTCGAGCACCGGCACGGTCACGACCCCGCCGGTCCGCACGTCGGCGGTGGCGTTGGGGACGACGGGTGGCTGCGACGACCCCGACGCGGGCACCGGCGAGACGATGATCTGCCCGGTCGCGGTCTGCGTGCCGTTCGACACGACGTACTGCAGCGTGACCGGCGCCGCGAGCGCCCCGACGGCGGAGATCTGCACGAGCTCCCGCTGGCGCACGGCCACGCGCAGCCCCTCGGGCGCGTCGACGGACAGCAGCAGCAGGACCCCGCCGCCCGGGTCCGTGTCGTTCGCCAGGGGGGCGACCGTCGTCTGACCGCCCTGCGGCAGGTACGCGTGGTCCAGCACCGCGACCGGCGGCTCGGGCTCGTCGGGGCGCTCGCGCACGTCGATGCGCGCCAGCCCGACGGCCTGCTGCGGCGGGGCGGTGACGGTGAACGAGACGTAGAACGTGCCCGCGGTCGGCGCGCTGAAGGAGAACGTCCCCGCGTCGAGGTCGGGGGTGACGGTGACGCCCGTCGCCTGCTCGACCCCCGCGAGCCGCACGGGCTCGCTGCCACGGGTCCGCACGGCCTCGAGCGGCGCGAGCTCGACCTCCTGGTCGACGTACGTCACCGCGTGCAGCGGGTCCACCAGCAGGTCGGTCGAGCCGGGCGCCCGCACGTCGACGTCCAGCGTGCCCTCGGTGGTCGAGACCCCGTCCGAGACCAGCAGCCGGACGACCGTGCGGCCCAGCTCCCCGCCGTCGGCCACGTACGTGAGGGTGCCGTCCTGCCGGTACCGGGCGGTGCCGCTCTCGGCCACGGCGCCCACCAGCGTCAGGGGGTCGCCGTCGGGGTCGCTGAAGTCGGACAGCACGGGGTAGGTCGCGGAGGCGTTCTGCTCGACGCGGATCTCGCCGGTGCGCACCTGCACGGGGGGCTCGTCGAGCGACGCGTCGCGGACGGTCACCGTGACCTGCGCCGTCGAGGGCGCGGTCGCGCCGCGGCCGTCGCTGACCGTGTACGAGAACGTCGCGCTGCCGGACGCGCCGGCCGGGACCTCGATCTGCAGCGCGCGCCCGCCGTACACCGGCTGCAGCGTGCCGATCTCGGCCGGCAGCGGGTCGACGTCGGTGATGGCGAGGATGCCGCAGTCGGAGGACGTGTCGTTGTCGATGACCGGCAGGATCGCGGTGCGCCCGGGCCGGACGCCGAACTCGTCGTCGACGGCCGTCGGCGGCGCGCTGGTCGCGGAGCACTCCGGCACGAGCTCCTGCGTGGTGCGGTCGCCGTCGCTCTCGTCGGTCTGCTCGTCGGGCTCGTCCTCCGGGACGACGTCCTTCCACTCGGGCTCGCGGACCTCGGTGTCCTCCAGGGGCAGCCACAGCCGCCCCTCGACGACCTCGTTCAGCGCGACCACCTGGCGGTTGACGCGGAACACGAGCTGGTCCGACGTCGTCACGCCGGTGAGGTCGCGGACCTCGGCGTCCTGCCCGTCGCACAGCAGCAGGTAGTTCGCGGTCGTCGTGGGCCACGCGGCGTGCGCGCACGTCCCCACCCGCACCGGCGCCGCCGGCCGGCCCGAACCACCCGCGTCGTGCTCGGCCGCCACCGACCCCGACGACAGGTCGACCTCCACCAGGCCCGTGCTGCCGGCGACGAGCGCGGCGCCCGCGGCCGGTCCGGGCTGCTGGAGGACCGCCTGCGCGAGCCCGAGGTCGGTCGACCCGCCGGGCGTGCGGACCGTCTCCCCGTCCAGGCCCACGGGCACGTCGCCCACGGCCGTGAGCGCGTCCACCGGCCCGTCGAGCGCCGGCCCGGCCTCGCTGCGGGTCGCACCGCCGGGCACCGGGGTGAGGCGGGTGACCTCGCCCGTCTCGGCCTCCACCGCGAGCGCCGCGCCGGTGGTCGTGGCCACGGCCAGGCCCCCCGCGCCGACGTCGGCGTCGGGCTCGTCGCTGGTCTGCAGCAGCGGCAGGTCCTCGAACGTCCTGACCCACACCTGGCCGTCCGCGTCGGTCACGGCGACCGTGCCGCCGGCCATCGAGACCTGCGCGCCGGCCGGGACCGCCACCTGGGACGCCGCGGTGACGCCCGCGGGGTCGACGACGGACACCGTGCCCGGCTCGACGATCAGCACCTCGCCGGCGTCCTGGAGCACGTCGAACTCCGTGCTCGTCGCCACGAGGCCGGCGTTGAGCTCCTCGACCTGGGCGTTGTACCGGCCGACCTGCAGCGTGCTCGTCGACGTCAGCCACACGGCGCCGTCGTTGAGGTCCACCTGCGCGAGGGGGAACCCGGGGTTGACCAGCGCGAGCGTCGCCACCACGGCGGGCACGGCGACCACGGCGGCCGTCGACGCGGCGCGACGGCGGCTCCAGCGCACGCTCACGGCACGCACCCCTCGGCCGGGAGGGTGGAGACGCGGCGGTCCGCCCGGACGATCGAGACCTCGACGCACACCTCCGCCGCCGTGCCGTCCGAGGGCACCGTCACCGTCGTGTCGTCCACGACGGCGAGCTGCGGCTCACCCGTCGCGGTGCGCCGGCCCCAGAGGTACGTGTCGCCGTCCTGCTCGTCGGGGTTGGTCCAGGTGAAGACCACCGAGCCGTCGTCCTCGCGGGTGCCGAACAGGTTGGTGGGGCTCGGCACGGTCGACTGCACGGAGCCGGCGGGGCCCGGGAAGTCGTCGTCCCGCCCCGGGTCGGGGGCGCCGTCCGGGCGGCCCGCGAGCAGCACGACCGCGACGACCGCGGCCGCGATGACCACCACGGACCCGGCGACCGCGAGCACGCGCCCGGTGCGCGACCGCGCCGGCACGCCCGGGTGCACCTCGCGGACCTCGACCATGTCGTCGCCGTCGGGCGACGCCGCGGCCGGCGACGGCGGTGCCGGGGAGGCCGGGGGCGCGAGCCGCGGGGCGGCGGCGTCCGGCGGCACGGTCAGGACCGGGCGCAGGCGCGTCGCGTCCGGGCCGGAGCCCACGTCCACCGGCGGGCCGGACGGCACCGCGGGGCGGGGTCCGGGCGCGACCTCCAGCACGGGCCGCGCGCGGGTCGCGTCCGGCTCCGCCGCGGCGGGGGCGCCCGGCTCCGCGCGGACGTCCGCGACGTCCAGCGGCGTCAGCGGCAGGCCGAGGTCGGCCTCGACGGCGCGCAGGTCGTGCGCGAGGTCCAGCGCGTGCGCGTGCCGCTGCTGCGGGTCGCGCGCCATCGCCCGGGCGAGCACGGTGCGCAGCCGGTCGGGCACGTCGTCGCGCGCGGGGGGCACCGGGGTGCCGCGCTCGATGCGCCCCACCAGGTCCGCCGCCTCGTTGCTGCCGCCGGGCCGCTCGAACGGCGACCGGCCCGCGAGCGCCGAGAACAGGGTCGCGGCCAGCGAGTACACGTCGGACCGGGCGTCGCCGTGCGGGCGCGCGGCGAGCAGCTCCGGCGCGGCCCACGGGATCGACATGCCGACGGCCGGACCGCCCGCGTCCACCGTCGCCGCGATCCCGAAGTCCGCGAGCACCGGCCGTCCGAACTCCGTCGTCAGCACGTTGCCCGGCTTGATGTCGCGGTGCAGGATCCCCGCGCGGTGGGCGGTCTCGACGGCCGACGCGAGCTGCACCCCGAGCTGCAGCACCTCGGCGACCTCGAACCGCTCGGCGCGGTACCGCTGCCCGAGGCCCGGCAGCGGGCAGTACTCCATGACGAGGTACGGCCGGCCGTCGGAGGCGAGGCCCGCCTGGTGCACCGTCACGATCGAGGGGTGGTGCGAGAGCCGCGCCGTCAGGTCCGCCTCGCGCTCGAACGCGTCGCGCGCGGCGTCGTCCACGCCCGCGAGCAGCACCTTGACCGCCACCAGCCGGCGGGGCAGCTCCTGCTGGTACAGGAACACGTCCGCCGATCCCCCCGCGCCCAGCAGCCGCTGCACCGTGTAGCCCGGGAGGCGCGGCGGTTGCGAGGCCTCACGTCCGCGCGTCACGCACCCGGCTCCAGGGTGAACGTCACGCCGTCGCCGAGGTCGACCACGTCCCCGTCGCGCACGACGACCGGCTCGCCGGCGGCGATGCGGCGCGGCGGGAGCCCGCCGGAGGACACGGTCACCCCGTTCGTGGAGTACAGGTCGGTCACCAGCACGGTGCCCAGCTCGAGGCGCACCTCGGCGTGGGTGCGCGAGATGTCGTGCTCAGGGCTCGGGACCGTGACGAGGCGGGCCTCGACGCCCTCGGGGGCGCGGTCGGCCTGCGGGGCCCGGCCGATGAGCACGACGCCGTCCACCGGGACCCGCACGCCGGTCGACAGCGCCAGCCGCGGCACGGGTGCCGACGTGGCGACCGCACCGGGGGCGGGCGCCGCCGCGGGCTGCCCGCCCGGGACGCCGCGGTCGGCGGCCGGCGTCGGCACCACCGCGCCCGACGGCCACTCCCCGGTCTGGGAGAGCGCCCACGACGG
>JACXUT010000362.1 GCA_014763765.1 Micrococcales bacterium | reverse complement strand
CCGGAGCCAAGCACGGCGGTCGTCCACAACCGACCTCACACACCTGCGACGCACACCGCCGATCCGGGTCGGAGGCTCCCACCGCGTTCGGAGGGTGCCGCGCGTCGTCGTGGTGGTCCGCGGAGCCCTCCGATGATCCGTAGGAGCCTCCGACCCGGATCGGCGGTGTGCGTCGCAGGTGTGTGAGGTCGGTTGTGGACGACCGCCGTGCTTGGCTCCGGGGCTGCCAGGGTGGGGCGATGGACCCTCGAACCGTGCAGGTGCTGAGCGGCCTCGCCGCCCGTGACCGCGTGATCACGACCCGGGACGCCGAGCGGGCCGGGGTGTCCGGCGACGAGCTGCGCGCGGCCTGCGCACGCGGTGACCTCGTGCGCGTGCGGGTCGACGCCTACACGACGGCAGACCGGTGGCAGGGGCTCGAGGACGCGGAACGGCACCGGCTGCGGGTGATCGCCGCAGCGCGCCGCCTGCACCGGCCGGTGTTCACCCACGACTCGGCCGCGGCGCTCTGGCGTCTCCCGCGCATCGGCCGGTGGCCGGAGTCGGTGCACGTCTCGCTGCCGCACGGCGTCGGCAACCGGTCGTCGGCCGGTGTCCGCCGCCACGCGACGCCCGGACCGGTCGGCCACGTCGCGACGGTCGAGGGCGTGCGTGTGACCGGGGTGGCGCGCACCGTCGTCGACGTCGCCCGCACCTGGGAACTCGCGGCCGCTGTGGCCGCGGCGGACCACGCCCTGCATCGCGGGTGGACGACACCGGCACGACTCGCGACCGAGCTCGAGGCGGCGGGCACCGGGCGGGGCGTGCGCCGGGCCCGTCGCGTCGTCGAGGCGGCCTCTGGGCTCTCCGAGTCCGTCGGGGAGTCGCTGAGCCGCGCGCGGATGATCGAGCTCGGGCTGCCGCTGCCGGAGCTGCAGCACGTGGTGGAGGACGACGCCGGCGTCGTGGGCCGGGTCGACTTCTGGTGGCCGGAGCTCGGGCTCGTGGGGGAGTTCGACGGGCGCCTGAAATACCGCGCTGGCGGTGTGCCGGACGGGCGGCAGCCCGAGGACAGGGTCTGGGCGGAGAAGCGCCGCGAGGACCGCCTGCGCGCACTGGGCCTGCAGGTCGTGCGCTGGACCTGGGACACGGCCCTGTCCCCGGACGCCCTCGGCGCCGTCCTCGCGGCGTCCGGTGTGCACCCCCGCGCCTGACCGCAGCGCCGTCGGAGGCTCCGACGTGACATCGTGGTGCTCCGCGGACCACCACGATGTCGCGCGGCACCCTCCGAACGCGTTCGGAGCCTCCGAGGGGGAC
>JACXUT010000142.1 GCA_014763765.1 Micrococcales bacterium | reverse complement strand
GCGCGCCGACCGCGACGGCGCCGACCCGGCGTCGGTCGCGTTCGAGGCCGTCCGCGACGGGGTGCGCGACGGCGCCGACGTCGTGCTGGTCGACACGGCCGGCCGCCTGCAGAACAAGGCCGGCCTCATGGACGAGCTCGGCAAGATCACCCGGGTCGTGACGCGCACCGCGCCGCTGTCCGAGGTGCTGCTGGTGCTCGACGCGACGACCGGCCAGAACGGCATGAACCAGGCCCGCGTCTTCGCGGAGGTCGCCGGGGTCACGGGCATCGTCCTGACCAAGCTCGACGGCACCGCCAAGGGCGGCATCGTCGTCGCGGTGCAGCGCGAGCTCGGCGTGCCGGTCAAGCTCGTCGGCCTCGGCGAGGGCCCGGACGACCTGGCGCCGTTCGACGCGGAGGAGTTCGTGGACGGCATCCTCGGCTGAGCCGCCCGTCGCCCGGGGAGCGACCGCCGACTGAGACGAACAGCCCGGCGTAACACAATGTTGACGCCGCCCGGGGCCTCGTCACACGCCCGTAACGCGGGCGGCGTCGCGTCGAAACTCCTGTTCAGGACGCTGGACCCCGATCCGGCCGCTCGGCTGGCGAGGGGAGAGGCGTTCCACATGGATCTGGACACCGGAGCGACAGCCTGGATGCTGATGTCAGCGTCCCTGGTGCTGCTCATGACGCCGGGACTGGCGTTCTTCTACGGGGGCATGGTGCGCGGCAAGTCCGTGCTCAACATGATGATGATGTCGTTCATCAGCATCGCCGTGGTGGTCGTCGTGTACGTCTTCTGGGGCTGGTCGATGTCCTACGGCTCGGACGTCGGCGGCCTGTTCGGCAACCCGTTCGACCAGTTCGGGCTGGCGGGCACGATCTGGGACGACAGCGGCGAGTTCCTGCTCGACGCCTACGGCGTGCCGGTGGTCGTCGGCGTCGCGTTCCAGGTGACGTTCGCGATCATCACGGTCGCGCTCATCAGCGGCGCGATCGCCGACCGCGTGAAGTTCGGCACCTGGGTCGCGTTCACCGCGCTCTGGGCGACCGTCAGCTACTTCCCGCTCGCCCACATGGTGTGGGGCGGCGGCCAGCTCTCCGGCGCGGAGAACGGCGTCGCGGCGCTGCTGTTCGGCACCACGGACGGCGCGGCCACGGTCGCCCCGATCGACTTCGCCGGTGGCACCGTCGTGCACATCAACGCCGGTATCGCGGGCCTCGTGCTCGCGCTGATCATCGGCAAGCGCAAGGGCTTCGGCAAGGAGCCGATGCGCCCGCACAACCTGCCGTTCGTCATGCTCGGCGCTGCGCTGCTGTGGTTCGGCTGGTTCGGCTTCAACGCCGGCTCCGCGTTCACCGCCGACGGCAACGCCGGTCTCGCCTGGGTCAACACGACCGCCGCCACCGCGGCCGCCGTCATCGGCTGGCTGGTCACGGAGAAGTTCCGCGACGGGCACGCCACCTCCCTGGGTGCCGCGTCCGGTGTCGTCGCCGGCCTGGTCGCGATCACCCCGGCCGCGGGCACGCTGCGCCCGGTGACGTCGATCATCCTCGGCGTCGTCGCGGGTGTGCTGTGCGCCCTCGCGGTCGGCCTCAAGTACCGCTTCGGCTACGACGACTCGCTCGACGTCGTCGGCGTCCACCTGGTCGGCGGCCTCGTCGGCACCATCGGCATCGGCTTCCTGGCGGCCGACACCGGCCTGTTCTTCGGCGGCGGCGCCAAGCAGCTCGTCGTGCAGACGGTCATCGCGCTGCTCGCCCTGGTGTTCTCGGGTCTGGTGACCCTGGTCATCGGGCTCATCCTGAAGGCCACCATGGGCTGGCGGGTCAGCGAGGAGGCCGAGGTGGGCGGCATCGACCTGGCCGTGCACGGTGAGACCGCATACGAGACGCTGGGCGGAGCCCGCGTCGTGACGGAGGTGAAGGCATGACCAAGCTCGTGTCCGCGGTCATCCAGCCGCATCGGCTCGACGACGTGAAGTCGGCCCTGGAGGCGGCCGGTGTCCGCGGCCTGACGGTGAGCGAGGCGTCCGGGTACGGCCGCCAGCGCGGCCACACGGAGGTCTACCGGGGCGCGGAGTACACCGTCGACCTGGTGCCGAAGGTCAAGATCGACGTGCTGGTCGCCGACGAGGACGCCCCGGGCGTCACCGAGGTGATCGTCAAGGCCGCGCAGACCGGCAAGATCGGCGACGGCAAGGTCTGGGTGGTCCCCGTCGAGGACGTCGCCCGCGTCCGCACCGGCGAGCACGGGGTCGACGCCCTGTGACGACCGGCACCACGACGGCCGGCCGGACCGGCTGACGGATGGCCGACCCGACCGAGGTCCCGCACTCCCCGGAGCTCCCGGGGGTGCGGGACCTCCGCTCTGAGCGGCTCGTGCTCGCCGAGCGGCTGTCCGGCCCGGACGCCGACGGCGGGGCGCGGCGCCGCGCCGTGTCCGACCTGGTGCTGCGGCGCCTGGCGGAGCTGTGGGACACCGCGACCGAGGGTCGCGAGACGCCCGGCATCGGCCTCGGCGCCGTGGGGTCCGTCGGCCGCGGCGACGCGAGCCCGGCGAGCGACCTCGACCTGCTGCTCGTGCACGACGGCCGGGGCCACTCCGCGGAGGAGCTCGCCGGCCTCGCCGACCGGCTCTGGTACCCCGTGTGGGACGCGGGCCTCGACCTGGACCACTCGGTGCGGTCCCTCGCGCAGTGCCGGCAGGTGGCCTCCCGCGACCTCCCGGCGGCGGTCGGCCTGCTGGACCTGCGCCCCGTGGCCGGCGACCCGGGCATCGTGCACCGGGCGCAGTCCGCGCTGCTGGCCGACTGGCGGTCCGCGGCCCGCCGCCGGCTGCCCGAGCTGCTGGCCTCGACGCGGCAGCGCGCCGAGCGGCACGGCGAGCTCGCCTACCTCATCGAGCCCGACCTCAAGGAGGCCCGCGGGGGCATCCGGGACGCGGTGGTGCTCTCCGCGCTCGCCGCGACGTGGCTCACCGACCGGCCGCACGGCGCCGTCGACCGCGCGCACGCGCACCTGCTCGACGTCCGCGACGCGGTGCAGACCGTCACGCGCCGGCACACCAACCGGCTGCTGCTCGCCGACCAGGACGAGGTCGCCGAGCTGCTGGGCGTGGGGGACCGGGACGACCTGCTCGCGAGCCTCGCCGAGGCCGGCCGGGTCATCTCGTACGCCCTGGACACGACCGCCCGCAACGCCCGGCAGGCGCTCGCCCGGCCCGCGCGCCGACCGGTGCTCGTGCGGGGACGTCGCACGCCGCCGCGCCTGCGCGCCGTGGCCGAGGGCCTGGTGGAGCACGACGGCGAGCTGGTGCTGGCCGCGGACGCCCGGCCCGCGGACGACCCGCTGCTGTCGCTGCGCGCGGCCGCGACCGCCGCCCGGACGGGGCTGACGCTGTCGCCGATCACCGTCGCGAGCCTGGAGCGGACGCCGCCGCTGCCGACCCCGTGGCCGAAGGCCGCGCGCACCCTGCTCGTGCAGCTCCTCGCCACCGGGCCCGCGCAGGTGCCCGTGTGGGAGGCGCTGGACCTGGCCGGGGTCGTGACCACGTGGATCCCGGAGTGGGCGGGCGTCCGCAACCGCCCGCAGCGCTCGCCGATCCACCGCCACACCGTCGACCGTCACCTCGTGGAGGCCGCCGCCCGCGCGGCCGGCCTGCGGCGCACCGTCGACCGCCCGGACGTGCTGCTGGTCGCCGCGCTGCTGCACGACATCGGCAAGCGCGCCGGCGCCGCGGACCACTCCGTCGAGGGCGCGAGGCTGGTCGGGCCGGTCGTGCAGCGCATGGGCTTCCCGGCGGCGGACGTGGCCGACGTCGAGCTGCTGGTGCGGCACCACCTCACGCTCGCCGACCTGGCGACCGGCGCGGACCCCGACGACCCGGCCACCGTCGAGGCGCTCCTGGCCGCCGTGGACCACCGGCCGGACCTGCTGGCGCTGCTGCGCGCGCTGACGGAGGCGGACGCGTCGTCGGCCGGCCCCACGGCCTGGACCGCGTGGCGGGCGCAGCTCGTGGACGACCTCGTGGCGCGGGCGACCACCCGGCTGGCGGGTACGCTGGGACGTCCCTGACCGCCGAGAGAGCGTGAGGATCGCGCGGTGTTCGCCACCCTGTCCGACCGACTGACGTCGACCTTCAAGAACCTGCGCTCCAAGGGGCGGCTGTCCGAGGCGGACATCGACGCCACCGTGCGCGAGATCCGCCGGGCGCTGCTCGACGCGGACGTCGCCGTCCCCGTCGTCCGGCAGTTCACCGGCGCCGTGCGCGAGCGGGCGCTGTCGGCCGAGGTGTCGGGCGCGCTGAACCCCGCCCAGCAGGTCGTCAAGATCGTCAACGACGAGCTGGTGACGATCCTCGGCGGCGCGAACCGGCCGCTGACGCTCGCCAAGAACCCGCCGACGGTCATCCTGCTCGCCGGCCTCCAGGGCGCGGGCAAGACGACGCTCGCCGGCAAGCTCGCCCTGCACCTCAAGGGCCAGGGCCACACCCCGATGCTGGTCGCCGCCGACCTGCAGCGCCCGAACGCGGTCACGCAGCTGCAGGTGGTGGGGGAGCGCGCCGGCGTGCCGGTCTTCGCGCCGCACCCCGGCAACCAGGGCTCCGAGCAGGACGTCGTCGTGGGCGCCGACCCGGTGGCCGTGGCGCGCGAGGGCCTCGCGACCGCGAAGGCCCGCCAGCACGACGTGCTGATCGTCGACACCGCGGGCCGCCTCGGCGTGGACGCGGAGCTCATGCGGCAGGCCGCCGACATCCGCGACGCCGTCGACCCGGACGAGATCCTGTTCGTCATCGACGCGATGATCGGCCAGGACGCCGTCGCGACGGCCACCGCGTTCGCCGACGGGGTCGGGTTCACCGGCGTCGTGCTGTCGAAGCTCGACGGCGACGCCCGCGGTGGCGCCGCCCTGTCGGTCGCGTCCGTCACCGGCCGGCCGATCCTGTTCGCGTCGACGGGCGAGAAGCTCACCGACTTCGAGGTGTTCCACCCCGACCGCATGGCGTCGCGCATCCTCGACATGGGCGACGTGCTCACCCTCATCGAGCAGGCCGAGCGCGCGTTCGACGCCGAGCAGGCCGAGCAGATGGCCGGCAAGCTCGCCTCCGGCGAGGGCTTCACGCTCGCGGACTTCCTGCAGCAGATGCAGCAGCTCAAGAACATGGGCTCGATGAAGAAGATGCTCGGCATGCTCCCCGGGATGGGGCAGATGCGCGAGGCCATCGAGAGCTTCGACGAGCGCGAGGTCGACCGGGTCGAGGCGATGATCCGCTCGATGACCCCGGCGGAGCGTGACAACCCGAAGATCATCAACGGCTCCCGGCGCGCCCGCATCGCCGCGGGTTCCGGCATGCAGGTGTCGGACGTCAACGGCCTGCTGGAGCGGTTCGCCGCGGCGCAGAAGATGATGCAGCAGATGGCCCGCGGCGGCGGCATGCCGGTGCCCGGCATGGGCAACCTGCCCGGGACGGGCCGCAAGGGCCGCGGCCGCACGGCGCCGTCGAAGAAGGTCAAGGGCAAGTCGGGCAACCCGGCGAAGCGCGCGGCGCAGGAGCGGGCCGCGGCCGACCGCGCGGCGGGGATCGCGCCCGCGGCGCCGGCGGCGAAGGGCTCGGCGTTCGGCATCGGCGGTGCGGCCCCGCAGCAGCAGGACGCGTTCGACCCGTCGAGCATCGAGGACCTGCAGAAGTTCCTCGGGCGCTGACCGGGGACCTCCGGGGCTCCGCGGGGGGAGGCGCCGTGGCCGACGTGCTGCACCTGACCGGGCCGGTCGTCGTCGACGACGACCGGGTCGTGGGCGAGGCGTGGGTCGTCGGCGGGCGGCTGACGTTCGAGCGCCCGCCGGGTGCCGCGGCGACGCGGGTCGACGGCTGGGTCGTGCCCGGGCTGGTCGACGTGCACTGCCACATCGGCCTCGCCGCCGAGGGCGCCGTCGACCGCGCGACCGCGCAGGCGCAGGCCCTCGCCGACCGGGACTCCGGCGTGCTGCTGGTCCGCGACGCCGGGTCGCCCGCCGACACCGCGTGGGTGCACGACCGGCCGGACCTGCCGCGTCTGCTGCGGGCCGGGCGGCACCTCGCGCTGCCGAGTCGCTACCTGCGCCACTACGGCCGCGAGCTCGCGTCGCCGGACGCGCTGCCCGCCGCCGTGGCCGAGGAGGCCGCGCGCGGCGACGGTTGGGTGAAGCTCGTCGCGGACTGGATCGACCGGGACCTCGGGGCCGACGGGGACCTGCGGCCGCTGTGGCCCGCCGACGTGCTGGCCGAGGCCGTGCGGGTCGCCCACGCGGCGGGCGCGCGGGTCACGGCGCACACGTTCGCGCAGGAGGCGCTCGACGACCTGCTGGACGCGGGCGTCGACTGCCTGGAGCACGCCACGGGGGCGAACGACCGGCACATCGACCGGATCGCCGCCGCCGGCGTCCCGGTCACGGCGACGCTGCTGCAGGTCGCGCAGTTCGGGGCCATCGCCGAGCGCGCCGGCCGGTACCCCGTGTACGCCGCGCGGATGCGGCGCATGCACGCCCGCCGGTACGCCCACGTGCGCGACCTGCACGACGCGGGGGTCCCGGTGCTCGTCGGCACCGACGCGGGCGGCACCATCGCGCACGGCCGCATCGCCGACGAGGCGGCCGAGCTGGTGGCCGCGGGGCTGCCGGCGCACGACGTCGTGGCCGCCGCGTCGTGGCGCACCCGCGCGTGGCTCGGCGTCCCGGGGCTCGCGGAGGGGGAGAGCGCCGACCTCGTGGTGTACGACGCCGACCCCCGCCGGGACGTGCGGGTGCTGCGCGACCCGCGCGCCGTCGTGCTGCGGGGCGCGCGCGTGGCGTGACGCCCGCCGCGGCCCCGTGGGTGCGACGGTGCGGACGGTCGGGGACGGTTGGGGACCGTGCCCCGCGTCTGGCACAATGACCTGCTGTACTCGGCGCGCCCGGCCCCTCTACCCGCGCGATGCCGTGTCCTCCAGGTCGGACCCGTCCCGCATGCCCCACGTGCAGGACGCGACGACCGCCCCGTAGACACCCAGGAGAGACCACACAGTGGCCACCAAGATCCGCCTGAAGCGCCTCGGCAAGATCCGGGCGCCGTACTACCGCGTCGTCGTCGCGGACTCCCGCACCAAGCGTGACGGCCGCGTCATCGAGGAGATCGGCAAGTACCACCCCACCGAGGAGCCCTCGCTCATCGAGATCTCCTCGGAGCGTGCGCAGTACTGGCTCGGCGTCGGCGCGCAGCCGAGCGAGCAGGTCCTCGCGCTCCTCAAGGTCACCGGTGACTGGCAGAAGTTCAAGGGCCTGCCGGGCGCCGAGGGCACGCTGCGGACCAAGGCCGCCCCGGCCGACGTCCAGGCCAAGGTCGACGCGGTCGCCGCCGACGCCGAGAAGGCCAAGGCCAAGGCGTCCGAGAAGAAGGCCGCCGCCGACGAGGCGCCTGCCGAGGACGAGCAGGCCTGATGCTCGCCGACGCGCTGGAGCACCTGGTCCGGGGCATCGTCGACCACCCGGACGACGTGCAGGTGGACGCCCGCACGCTCCGCCGCGGCGACCTGCTCGAGGTCCGGGTCCACCCGGACGACCTCGGGCGGGTCATCGGCCGTGGCGGCCGGACCGCCCGCGCCCTGCGGACCGTCGTCGGCGCGCTGTCGGCCGACGGACCCGTGCGCGTGGACGTCGTGGACGTCGCCCGGCGGTGAGCCGCGCGCCCGTGCCGCCCCGCGCGGCGCGGTGAGACACCGGCACAGGCCCGGTCCCAGCAGGGGCCGGGCCTGTGCCGTGCCCGCACCGCCCCCACCGTCCCGCTCCGCCGCGCCCTACCCTGGTCCGAGACCCGGACGCCCGAGAGGAACCCCATGCTGCTGACGGTCGCCCGCATCGGCCGCGCCCACGGACTGCGCGGCGAGGTCGCCCTCGACCTGCGCACCGACGAGCCGGAGTCGCGCCTCGCCGCCGGGACCGTGCTGCCCACCGACCCGCCGGCGCGCGGTCCGCTGACCATCGCGGGCACCCGGGTCCAGCAGGGCCGCTGGTACGTGACGTTCGCCGAGGCGGGGGACCGGACGGCCGCGGAGGCGCTGCGCGGCGTCGACCTGCTGGTGGACGTGGCCGACGAGGACGACGACGAGGACGCGTGGTACCCGCACGAGCTCGCGGGGCTGCGCGCCGAGCACGTCGACGGCCGGGTGCTGGGGGAGGTCGTCGGGCTGGAGCACCTGCCCGCCCACGACGCGCTGGTGCTCCGGGAGACCGGCGGCGCGCGGACCCTGGTGCCGTTCGTCCGGGCGATCGTGCCCGTCGTGGACGTCCCGGGCGGCCGCGTCGTGCTGGACCCGCCCGGCGGGCTGCTGGCCTCCGACGCGGCGAACCTCGTGGTCAGCGACGAGACCTCGGGCACCGGCGCGGGGGACGACGACTGACGTGCGCATCGACATCGTCTCGATCTTCCCGGACTACCTGAGCCCGCTCGGGCTGTCCCTGGTCGGCAAGGCCCGGGCGGCCGGGCTGGTGGACCTGCGGGTGCACGACCTGCGCGACTGGACCACCGACCGGCACCGCACCGTGGACGACACGCCGTTCGGCGGCGGGGCCGGCATGGTCATGAAGCCCGACGTCTGGGGGGCGGCGCTCGACGACCTCGTGGACGAGGGCACGCACCTGCTGCTCCCGACGCCGTCCGGGGCGCCCTTCACCCAGCGGCACGCCGAGCGGTGGGCGTCCGACGAGCACCTCGTCGTCGCGTGCGGGCGCTACGAGGGCATCGACGCCCGGGTCGCCGCGCACTACGCGAGCCGGCCCGGAGTCCGCGTCAGCGAGTACTCGCTCGGGGACTACGTACTGAACGGCGGCGAGGCGGCCGCGCTCGTGCTCGTCGAGGCCGTGGTGCGGCTGCTGCCCGGCGTGGTGGGCAACCCCGCCTCGCTCGTCGAGGAGTCCCACGGCAGCGCCGGGCTGCTGGAGTACCCCGTCTACACGAAGCCCCCGACGTGGCGGGAGCTCGACGTCCCGGAGGTGCTGCTGTCCGGGCACCACGGGCGCGTCGAGCGCTGGCGGCGCGACCAGGCCCTCGAGCGCACCGCCGAGCGGCGGCCGGACCTGCTGGAGCGCGTCGACCCGGCCGCCCTCGACAGGGGCGACCGCGAGGTGCTCACCGGGCTCGGCTGGCAGGTCGGCGACGAGGGCGTGACGCAGGGCTGAGCCGGGTCGGCGCGTCCCCGGGCGCGCGGCACCGGTCGGTTTCTCCCGTCCCAGGCGGGTGTGGCACACTGGTCGGTCGGTGCGCGACGGCCGCGTCTCTGCCACAGGGGAGACGACCCACGGCCCGCCGAGCGATCGGCCGCACACCGCTCACTGCCATCCCGGCGCCGCAGGGCGCCGACGACGACGCGCGTGACCTGTGGCACGGCGGGAAAGCGACGAACGATGTCCCACATCCTCGACCAGCTCGATGCGGCCTCCCTCCGCACCGACGTCCCGGACTTCCGCCCCGGTGACACCCTGAAGGTCAACGTCAAGGTCGTGGAGGGCAACCGCTCCCGCGTCCAGGTGTTCCAGGGCGTCGTGATCGCCCGCCAGGGCGACGGCGTGCGGGAGACCTTCACCGTCCGCAAGGTCTCGTTCGGCGTGGGCGTCGAGCGCACCTTCCCGGTGCACTCCCCGACGCTGGAGTCCGTCGAGGTCGTCACCCGCGGTGACGTGCGTCGCGCGAAGCTCTACTACCTGCGCAACCTCCGCGGCAAGAAGGCCAAGATCAAGGAGAAGCGCGAGTCGGTCCCGGCCAAGAAGGCCTGAGACCCCGCAGCACACGACGGGCGGCACCCCCACGGGGTTGCCGCCCGTCGTCGTCCCCGCCGCGACCGGGGAGATTCCGTGCGGACCGCGAGCGAGGTCGGTCGAGGCCCGCGCGACGTGGGAGAGTGACCCGGTGACGGATCAGCACGAGGCCCGCGCCGGCCACGCCGAGCACCGGGCCGCGGCACCTGCGGGGCGCAGCCGCGGGCCGGTCGCGTCGTTCCTGCGGGAGACGGCGATCATCCTCGTCAGCGCGGTGGTGCTGTCGTGGGTGGTCAAGACGTTCCTGGTGCAGGCGTTCTTCATCCCCAGCGCGTCCATGCACGACACGCTGCTCGAGGGCGACCGCGTGCTGGTGAACAAGCTCGCGCCCGGCCCGTTCGACCTGCACCGCGGCGACATCGTGGTGTTCGCCGACCCCGGCGGCTGG